>CP064979.1:959831-1279775 GCA_016699575.1 Flavobacteriales bacterium
TCCGTTCAGGCGCATCCGGAATATCATCGCGTAGCGGTGCCTACGGGATCATTTTCCGGCGAAGCATGGGCGGAAAAGAGACCGGAGAGCGGGTTTGAAGAGATGCCAAACAGGCTCTAAGACCGGCTTGGCGCCAGGCCTTCTCCACAAGAGGTGCCCATGGCCTCATCGGAGGTTTCCCTTGACCTCCGTCCCCCTGCACCGACACTTTTTCCTCAACGCTGCGATTTGCACAACTCACGGGTGGCGGTCTTCGGTGGCCCATGCAGGCAGGTACTTTGCACTCGCCCGGCGGGCATCCGTTCCATGAGCCAACTTCCCCTGATCGCCGTGTTCCGTGGAGGCTACACTGGTGAAAGCGTCATCAGCATGCAGAGCGCCAAGCGCATGATGGACGCCATCGACACCACGCGCTTCCAACCGCTCTACATCACGGTGGCGCGCGACCAATGGACCTGCGCCACGGCGGAGGAACGGCCAAAACCGCTGGACCGCGGAAAGCTGTCCGTGATCCTGGACAAGGAGATGCGACCGTTCAGCGCAGCGCTCATCGCCATCCACGGCGCTCCCGGCGAAGACGGCAAACTGCAAGGGTATTTGGACATGCTCGGCGTTCCATACCAGACCGGTGGTGTGCTCACCATGGCCGTCAGCTTCAGCAAGTTCAGCACGGTGAGCCTGCTGCGGCAGATGGGCTTCAAGGTTGCGCCATCAGTACTGCTGCACCAAGGCACGGCGCACAGCACCGAGAGCATTTTGGCTGAAGTCGGCCTGCCATGCTTCGTGAAGCCCGACGAAAGCGGCAGCAGCTTGGGCATCAGCAAAGCGAAGACCCGCGAGGACCTTGCGCCCGCGTTGGACAAAGCCTTTGCCGAAGGACGTACCGTGATGGTGGAAGGCGCGGTGACCGGGCGCGAACTCACGTGCGGCGTGATCCACCTGAACGGCACCACCACCGCCCTGCCCATTTGCGAAGTGCGGCACACACACGAGTTCTTCGACTACGAAGCGAAGTACCACGCCAAGGACACCGAGGAACTGGTGCCTGCCCCCCTGCCCGATGATGTGACCGCCTTGGTGCAGGAGCGCAGCCGTCGGATCTACGAAGCACTTGGCTGCCGTGGCATGGTGCGCGTGGACCACATCTGGACCGGCACCGAGCTCTGCACCATCGAAGTGAACACCACGCCCGGCTTCAGCGGAGCGAGCATCTTCCCGAAGATGTTGGAGGTTGCGGGCATCGGCGTGGCCCCTGCGGTGAACGGCCTCATCGAAGGCATGCTGGCCGGGCGTTGAACACCCCGGCCCATGCGGGCGCTAGCGTAGTTTCGACCGCTGAAAGGAGATCGTATGAACCCCATCCCAGAGCCCATCACGCTACCAGCGCACAGCCTGCATGTGGGCCTGTTGCTCGGGCCCGGGTTCGCCGGTTGGTGCGCGCACGAACGCAGCAGCGGCAAACTGATCACGCTGCACACCGCCTTCCGCGCTGAGCTGCCACATACCGATCTGATACCACGCGAAGCAGCTTCAGCCTCGTGCGTGGTACTTCCCGAGTGGAGCATCCTGGTGCCCGAAAGCGCGTTGGTGCCCGGTTCGGAGGCTGTTCACTGGGGAGCATCGTTCGGACGCGAGCCGCTGGGCACGTTGCGAACGGAAGGGCTGGAACTGTTGGATGCGCAAACCATCCACACGCACGATCCGGCCATGGAACGCTCGGCACATTCCTTCTTGCCGCACGCGCGCACACTCAGCCTTCAAGCCCTGTTGGTGCGTGCCGCCATGGCACAGCGCACCGACCGCGACGTGCTATTGGTGCACTGCTCCACCGACCGCATCGATGTGGTGCTGGCGGTGCACGGCAGCATCCTGCTCAGCAACACCTTCCCGGCACGCACACCGGAAGACGTGCTGTATTTCGCATTACTGGCCGCCGAGCGTTGCAAACGCAAGCCCGAGGAACTGCAACTGCTGCACGCCGGTCCGCTGGCACACGACCGCAACGTAGTGCTGCTCGAACGTTACTTCCAGCATTGCGCACCCGCAACTGCGGCGACCACACCGGGCCAGACGAACGCACAGCACTGGTTGGCGCTAACGGAACAATTCGCATGCGTGTAACGAGCGGCCGCTTCAAAGGCAGGAACATCCGCGCGCCGAAAGACCTCAGCGCCCGGCCCACCACCGACTTTGCCAAGCAAGCGCTCTTCAACATCCTGCAGCACAGCGTGGCCATGGAGGGCATCCGTGTGCTTGACCTGTTCGCAGGTACTGGGGCCATCTCGCTGGAGTTCCTTAGCCGCGGTGCGGTGGAAGTCATCAGCGTGGACCATGACGAGAAGGCCTACCGCCACCTGCAACGTTCGGCGCGCGACGCTGGCATCGATGCGTGGCGCTTGGTGCGTGTCGATGCGCTCACCTACTTGCGCGCTGCACCCGGCCCGTTCGACATCGTGTTCGCCGACCCGCCTTTCGCCATGGAAGGCGTGGACAAGATCCCGGGCATGGTCTTGGACAGTGGGATCCTTGCGGAGGACGGCCTCTTCATCTTGGAGCACAACCGCGATGTGAAGACCGAAGCCTTGCCCGGCTTCACCAAACACCGCGACTACGGCACCGTCCACTTCAGCTTCTTCAAACCCGTCACCCGATGAGCCAGCGCATCGCCGTCTTCCCCGGTTCGTTCGATCCCGTCACCATCGGGCATGCCGATATCGTGGCCCGCGCCTTGCCGCTGTTCGACCAAGTGGTGGTGGCCATGGGCGTGAACACGACCAAGAAGTACACCTTCCCGTTCGAACAACGCATGCAGTGGCTCCGCGAGGTCTTCGCACCGCACCTCTCCGTGGAAGTCACGCATTTCGAGGGCTTGACGGTGGACCTGTGCAAACGGCTCGGTGCAGCGTTCATCCTGCGCGGCGTGCGCAACGGCACGGACCACGACCATGAGCGCACCATCGCGCTGATGAACAAACAACTGGCGGGCGTGGAGACCATCTTCCTGCCCGCCGCAGCACAGCATGCGCACGTCAGTAGCACCATCGTGCGGGAACTCCATGCCAACAAAGCGGACATTACTGCGTTCTTGCCCAAGGGAATGAAGCTCTAATGCGCTCTGCCTTCGTTATAGGTTGTTGGTTGTTGGTTGCCCGGCTGTGCGGGGCGCCCTGCACCATCACGTTGGAAGCATCGGACCATATTGGACAAAGCGCCGTGCTCTACCGCTACGCGGATCTTTTCAGCATGCGGCGCGAGGTGCTGGCCGTGGGCGAAGTGGACGGCACCGGCAGCGTGACCCTCACCGGCGAAGTGGCGGAGATCGTGAAAGGACAGATCCGCGTCGGCATGGACGTGGCCGAGCTTTTCCTGAAGCCCGGTGCGCAGTACACCATACGCCTGCTGCCGCCAGACCCTGCTGCCGGGCGTTCGATGAGCGGCGCACACCTGCGGCCCATCGAGTTCCTCGAACTGGAAGGTCTCGATATCAACGCGCTGACCAGCGACCTCAACGGCCACCTCGACATGTTCCTGATCGAGGACCTCGCCACGGACCAAGAGGCCGGCATGCAGGCGTTGGACCTGATGCGGAAGGAGGGCTCCGTGAAACCCGACAGTGCGCAACGTCCGGCCACGCTCTTCATCACCCCCGACCTCAGCGACGCCAAAGTGGACAGCTTCGAGCAGAAGCTACGGAAGTACTACGACGGGGTGAACGACCCGTGGTTCGAGGCGTACATGGCCAATGCCGTGGCCGGGCTGCGCTTCGGACCGAACGCCAACGACAGCGTACTGTTCGCTCGTACGTTAAAGGACAAACCCGTGCGCTACAACGATCCGGAGTACGTCCGCTTCTTCCTTTCATTCTTTGAAGACCACTTGATGAGCAAAGTGTTCCCGCGTTCCGCCAATGCCCTGGTGAGTGTGGTGAACAACGCATCTGCTGACAGCCTTCACCTGCTGCTGCGGAAGAGCGAATACCTGCACGACGACCGCCTGCGCGAACTCGTGATGCTATCGGAACTGCACGGCAATTACCACGGCAAGACCTTCCAGCGCGCTGGCATCAAACAACTGCTGGAGCGGACAGCCCGCAGTTCAGTGTTCAGTGAGCACCGCACCATTGCCACCAACCTCTTGTGGGACCTGACGAGCATGGCCAACGGCGACACCCTGCCGAGCATCATGGCCTGGACTTCCACCGGTGAAAAAACGGAGCTTGACACGCTGCTCACCGAAGGCCCCATCTATCTGGCCATCACCGCGAGCTGGTGCACCTATTGTGAATTGGAAATGAGCGCCATGGAGAAGCTGCACGCCGAATACGGCAAGGTGGTGCGTTTCATCACCCTCGACATCGACGGGACCACCACCAGCTTGGAAGCGCAGAAGCGGCTGCACCCGCAACGCACATGGACGCACCTGCTCGCAGCCAATGACCCGCTGCTCATGGACAAGCTTCGCCTGCGCACCGTGCCAGCATTCTTCCTGCTCGATGGCCGCACGCTGAAGCACTCACCGGCCAAGGCACCCAGCGCGGGCATTGCCGCGGAGTTCCACCGCATTGTGACTACCCAGCCGCAGGAAGGAGGAAGGAGGGTGTGGGATGAGTGAGGCTGAACTTCCTCTGATCAACCCGGTCATGCACCAACGCATCCAAAGGCTCCGCTGCGTAGGGCAGCTATTCTTGAGCGCGCTTCTCATTTGCGCTCATCACGGCTTGGTGGCGCAGAGCTCCGGGGAGCGTAAAGCTGTGCCGTTCAATTATCCCCTCCTTCCGGAACAAGTCCTGAATCCCGAAAGCGCTTCTCCGGAAGGATGGCATCTCATTCAGGTCGCGGAGGGCGACTTGAACAACGACGAGAGACCGGACTTCGTAATCGCAGTCCAATATCAGGACTCGGTAGTCCATATGCGCCCTGATAGCGGTTTCTCTTCCGCTCAGCCGAAGGTCCTAGCTGTGTATTTAAGCACATCCGAGAAGGAGTTCTCATTGCTAGAACAGAGCAACTCCTTCCTTCTTCGAGCTGATGAGGGCGATATGATGTCTCCGGAACTTGAACTCCGCTTCGCGCAGGACACGTTGCATATCCTGTTCCAGTTCACGCGCAGTTCGGCGGACTATTCATTCCAATTCCGCGAGGGTCAACTCGAATGCATACGTTTCAACAACGGCGGTGTATCAGGGGGCAGGCTTCATTTCCAACGCATGGACCTCGTGCGCAATACGGCGTTACTACAAGAGGGAGAGATCGACCAAGACGATTTCGATCACGAAGAGGTTATCCAGATACCTCCACACCCGGCCCTCACGATCGGTCGATTGGGGATGCCGTTCAGAACCGAATTGGCACCGCGGGTCTGGCTCTAGGGAGAACGAGCCGTCCTGCCGGGCGGACAGCTGGAGAACTGTGAGCTCTACTCCTCCAACAACCTGTGCATGTCGGCGATGAGCCGGTCCACCTCCTTGGTGTTGGTGCCGTCGTAGAAACCGCGCAGGCGGCCTGCGGTGTCGGCCAGCACGAAGTTCTCGGTGTGCACGAAGTCGTCGGGGCCGCCGTCGCCTTCGTCAAGTGCGGCGAACCAACTGTTGCGCGCGAGGCGGTAGATCTGGCGGCGGTCGCCGGTCATCAGGTGCCAGCGCCGCGGGTCGGCCTGGTGGAGCTTGGCGTACTCGGCCAGCACGGGCACGCTGTCCATTTCGGGCGTCACCGAATGCGAGAGCAGAACTACGCGGTCATCGTCCTTGAAGGCCTCCTGCACACGCACCATGTTCATGCTCATCTCGGGGCAGATGCTGGTGCAGGTGGTGAAGAAGAAGTCGGCTACGCGGATCTTGCCGCGCGTATCGGCCAGCGTGATGGTATCGCCGTTCTGGTCGAAGAGGTGGAAGTCGAGGATGTGGTGCTCGTCCTTGGTCTGCCGCTGGCGCTTCTCCGTGAGCCGCACATCGAGGTCGGCCGGGTGGATGACGGGCAGTTCGTCGCTCGGTTTCAGGAAGCCGAAATAGATGACGAGCACGGCGGCAACGGCCACCAGGGCCAGCATCAGCACGCGGGTCAACAAAGGCGACTTCATCGTTTCCAATAGTACTCGTAAGCCACCGAAACAATGGTGCGGTACAGCGGGGCGCGCACGCCGATCTCGCGGTCGTGGCGTAGGATGAGCTCCACGGAGCTGTTCTTCTCCTTGCCAAGTTCCCATTGCGCACCGAGGTCGTAGCGGATGCCCGCGAAGTAGTTGCCCTTGTACCAGATGCCTGTGAAAGTCTCGCAGCTCACGTACGGGTCGATGCGGAACTTCTTGGTGCGCCAGCTGATGGCGAAGCGGTTGCGCCACACATCGCGTAGGCGGTACACGGGAATGAACTCGTGCTGGAAGGTGGTACGGAGCGAACCTTCGAAGCGCTTCCACTCTCCTTGCAGGGTAACGGCCCCATCGAGGCGATAGCTGTTGCTGCTGTATGCGTCGCGGATGTTGTAGCGGTGGTCCATGCCGAGCCTGATCCACTTCTTCAAGCGGTAACGCAGGGACAGGTTCAAGTAGAAGGATTTGCCGTTGCCGAGGTTTTCATTGCTGCGGTAACCGGTCTCTAGGGCAGTGCGGAACTTCTTCCGGAAGCCGGTTTCACCCGGCCTGCCCGGTAGACTGAAAGGTCGCGTTTCCAGTGCGATGCTCGTCCACAGCTCAAGGTCGCGCTCGGGTTTCGCACGCGGCTCTTGGGCGCGCGCGACCAGCGCCGTGCACATCAACAAGACGAGCAGCGCAGACCGGAACATCACCACTTCTCGATGTTGAACGTACCGGCGTCCACCACCTCCTTGTTGTCGCCGATCTGCACGGTGCGCTTCACCGCTTCAAGGCCGCTGGGGCATTCGTTCTGCGGGCACTCGCTATAAGTGAAGATGGTGTAGGTGCCTTTGCGCAACCAACTGAACACGAAGGTGCCGTCCGGGTCGGTGTCCACATCATCGTCAAAATAGTCGTTGTCGCCGTACACGATGTAAACCCTGTAATCAGGCGTGTAGTACTCGTGGCCGTTGGGCTGTCCCGTGTTGTCATCGTACTCCACGGTGTACACGCGGCCGCGTATCTCCGCCTTGCCGCCGACGCCTTCCTCCTTCTTGCAGCCCGCGAGCAGCATGGCGCAGGCACCCATCATCACCAGTGAAGCCTTCATGAAATGCAGGTTAATGCGGCGAATGTAGAAGGGGGAGGTGCATGGGATAGGTCCATCGGATGCGGCGATACCGAATATCCACTGCGATGCTTGGAGGCGTTGTGGGACTCATCCCCCTGCCCCCTTCAAAGGGGGACAAGCACGCGCAACCCAGCCGCACCCGGCGAGCGAACAAGCACGCGCGGGCTCCTTGCCTGGGCAGCGCATTAAGGCCGATGCGGTTGAACCCTATGCGTAGATGCCCCTCACCTGCTCGGCGTACTTGGCAAGTATCTGCTTCCGGCGCAGGCTTAGTTTGGGGGTCATCTCGCCGCCGTCGATGCTCCACTCCGTCGGCAGCAGGGCGATCTTCTTCACCTGCTCCCAATGGCCGAGCGGCGTGCACACCTGCTCCACGCTCTTCATGATGCGCTCCGCGATGCGCTTGTCCTTGATGATTTCCGCCGACGTGGTGTAGGGAATGCCCTTCAGTTCGCAGTAGTCCTTGAGGAAGGCGAAGCTGGGCACAATGAGGGCGGCCGGGAACTTCTCGTTCTCGCCGATCACCATCACCTGCTCGATGAAGCGCGAGGCCTTGAGCATGTTCTCGATGACCTGCGGCGCGATGTACTTGCCACCGCTGGTCTTGAACATCTCCTTCTTGCGATCGGTGATGCGCAGGAAGCCGTCATCGAGCACCCCGATATCGCCGGTGTGCAACCATCCGTCGGCATCGAGAGCAGCGGCGGTGAGTTCCGGCTCCAGGTAGTAGCCCATCATGATGTTGGGGCCTTTAGCCAGGATCTCGCCGTCCTCGGCAATTCGCACCTGCACGTTCTTCAAAGGACGACCCGTGGTGCCGAAACGGAAGCCATCGTTCTTCTCGCAGTTCACGCTGATGACGGGTGAGCTCTCCGTGAGGCCATAGCCTTCCATGAGCGGGATGCCTGCTGCGTTGAAAACGCGGGCCAGACGCGGTTGCAGTGCGGCACTGCCACTGGCCACCACCCGCACCCTACCGCCCAAAGCAGCCTGCCACTTGCTGAAGATGAGCTTCCGTGCTACAGACAACTGCACATTGTACCACCAACTGCGGCCGTGCACTTCGTAACGGTGGCCCAGGTCGAGCGCCCAGAAGAACAGCTTGCGTTTGATGCCCGAGAGCTCCTCGCCCTTGCCCACGATGCGGTCGTACACCTTCTCCAGCACGCGCGGCACGGCGGTGAAGACGTGCGGCTGCACTTCGCGGATGGCATCGCCGAGGTTGTCCATGCTCTCCTGGAAGCGGATGCTGACGCCCGCGTACATGTACAGGTACATCAGCATCCGCTCGTAGATGTGGCTGAGCGGGAGAAAGCTGATGCACAACGCCTCGTGGTCAACCGGCAAGCGCTCGATGCTGCCTTCGATGTTGCTGAGGATGTTGCCATGCGAGAGCATGACGCCCTTGGGCCTGCCCGTGGTGCCGCTGGTGTAGATGATGGTGGCGAGGTCGTCCCGCTTCACCGTATCGCCGTATTGCTTCAGCAGGTTCTTGTCCTGGTCCTTGGACAAGTCGCGCACTTCGCTCCAGTGGCGCACGCCGGTCAGCTGGTCGAAGGTGAAAAGGTGCTGGAGCGCGGGCGACTGCGACTGCGCGTGCAGGGCTTTGGCGTGTATCTCGGCATTGCTGCTGAAACACACCTTGGTGCCGCTGTGCTTGAGCACGTAGGCATAATCCTCGGCGCTGGCGGTGGGGTACAACGGCACGTTGATGGCGCCCATGCAGAGGATGGCGCGGTCCACAATGCACCACTCGGCGCGGTTGCCACTGGCAATGGCCACTTTGTCGCCGGGCTTGATGCCCAAGGCCATCAGCCCCATGGCCACCTGCTCGCTCAGTGCGATGAGCTCTTGGGTGCTGTACGTCTTCCAAGCGCCATCGTGCTTGCTGCCGACGGCATCCTGTTTCGGGTACTTCTCCAGTTGCAGGAGCGGTATGTCGAAGAGGCGTCGGGTTTTCATCGGTTTCTCCTTCGTGCTGGGGTCGGGTAAAGTAGAACGCCCGGCGGAACACCTCACGAACCAGATGAACTATTCGAGTACATTCGACAGACCAAAACGGGCCGTGACATGACTTCTAGACTTCTGCACCAACTTCTCGTTGGCATTTTCGCGCTGACCGCATGCACGGGGGGGCTCGCTCAACACGATCAGTGGGCGCTTGGCGCCCAACGATTGGTTTTCGGACCGACAGGACCAGTGCCAACGCCATTGCCATCGCTGCCTGGCAATGACCCGTTGGAATATCATGGTGCAAAAGCCCAATTCGCACAACAGCTGATATGGGACCACGAAGGCAACCTGGCGGCTTTCATTATCGATGGGAACATATACGACGAAGAGGGGTACCTGATAGCGGACTCATGGTCGCCGATCCCTTGGCTCGGAACGGAATACCCACCGACGAACTGCACGGACTGCGTGCCGAGCGGTACAACGGAAATCGTGATAGTCCCTATACCTGGTCAGTGTTTCAAGTTCCTGATCTTCACCACACGTATCGGCGATGGTGAGGGCGTCATCTTGGTGCCGCCGAGCTGGGGCCGCCACTTCGTTTCCATTCTAGACCTAACCGAGAACAATCCTCACTTCGACCCTCTCATGTTTCCCGGTCGGAAAGGAGCGCTGGCAGACCTCTCTTCGATTTCGTACTACGATGTTGCGAGCGTTTGCTCCGGCGGTTTCTTCGGGCCGTCCTTTCAGGTTGGGGAGCTCCAGTACCTGAATCCCCTGTCCGACGTTGCCATGTCGCTACACATGGACGCAGTGGACCTTGGTTGGGATCAGGAGAAATGGCTTTTCGTAACCGATGGTTGGAAGTTGAAGCGATACAAGATCGGCCTAGCTGCTCTGGAAGAAATGCTGCCGCAGCAGATCATTGTTCTAGGAACGGACTTTGAAGGCAACCGCTATCCGCAAGGCGAGCTTGAGGCGATATTGAAGGACTCGGAGTTGCGCGTTGCGTTCACGAGCAAAAGCGGCACAGCTGGGGGCAACACTTTGAGCCGTATATCCTACAATCGTTACGACCTGTCCGGGACACCGCTATCGACTGATTGGATCAACGTCTCCAACTTCCCCGATTACGAAAGCTGCCTCCGCATCAACGGACTGGAGTTCTCTGAGAATGGCGACTACCTGTACTACTTACGGAGTGAAGACCCTGAGTTGGGCTATGTAGACCTTTCGACGCTGACCGTCGTGCCGCTAACCGGCATTGACATGTTCGACCATCGCAACAGTGAACTGGAAAGCGATGAATATGGAGGGGTCGGTGGTCCCCCTCCGTTCAACGGCATGTATGCCATGGCCCCTGATGGGCGACTGGGCAGGTTGGAGTTGACCAACACGCCTGCTGCTGTGACCTGGGACCCGGATTACCTGCAATTCGGTCTGGGCGATGTTGCAACAAGTTTCTGGGTGGATTACGCTCCTTCGATCGTGCCTCAGTTCAATTCCGATTGCCCCAACAGCTACCACCTCCTGACTTCCCAAACTGACAACTTCACCCCTTATCCTCCGGACCTTCCTGTAGTTTGCTGTGAAGACCTCATAGCATATAAGGGCTATGCGGTCAATGTAACTGCGGGCAGCACGGTCTGGGCGCCCGGTGGCAACCCATTCGGCAACACCATCGGCGACGCTTATGTGATGGGTGACTTGATAGTGCCGAACGGCGCAAACCTCACCATCAACAACATGACCCTCCGCTTCGAGGCGGGCGCCCGCCTGATCGTTGAGGCTGGTGCATACCTGTTCTGCAGCGGCTGCACCCTCACTACCGCATGCCCCGGTCGCTGGAAGGGCCCCGAAGTACGCGGCAACAGCAACCTTGCCCAAACACCCTTCAGCAACCAAGGCCGCTTCCAGACCCTCAACGCCCTTGTCGAGAATGCAGAGGTGGGTGCATTTGTGGCCAAGCGGAATGGCAACGGAGGTTTGGATCCAGCGGGTTACCGGGGCATTGTGCAATCATCCAACACCACTTGGAAGAACAATGTGATCGACGTGCAGATTCCTAGCGCCAACGGGGCCGGCTGGACAACCTGGAACCAAACGCGATTCCAGAACTGCGATTTTCTGACCGACCAAGGCTGGCCCGATGCGTGGTTGCCTTACGCACACGCTTGGCTCCGCGACTGCGGCGTGATCCGCTTCACCAACTGCAGGTTCAGGAACACGAACACCACCTTCGTTGGGCAGGATCGTGGCTTTGGCGTGTTCGCTGCATCGAAGGCAGGACCCCGAGTGATCGGCAACAACAACCCGGCCGTGAGCTTTTTCGAGGGCCTGTGGTGCGGAGTGGCCGTCGCCAAGCACCGCCACTATTGGGTCCGCAATATGGACTTCCGAACAAGCCCGTACGGTATCGTTGACTTCGGCCCAACCCATGGCGAAGTCACTGGCAACACCTTCAACATACCTGAACGCGGTGGGCAAGGCCCTTCTCCTGTGGGCCTGCTGCTCTACCAAACCGCCAATTACGTGGTGGAAGACAATCTTTTCCAGAGCAGCGCGCCCGATGCCAACGCCGGAATCGCCTTCTGGGGTCCGTCCGAAACGCAGAACCGGATCTACAACAACAACTTCGAGCACCTAGCGCTGGGCACTTACGTGATCGGCGACCATCAGGATGAGCAGAACGTGAACGTCATTGGGCTGCAAAAGCTCTGCGGCGACTACACGGACAATAACGTGGACTATGGCATGGCCTTCGGATCGGCCATAGGCGGGGAGCAAGGGGATGCCTTCAACCAACTCGCCTTGGCTGGCAACCGATTCTTCAACACCCCCGATTGCAGCAACAACTTCGACATGGCCTTCGTGAACCCGCAGCCCGGCAGCTTCTTCAACTACAATCGCCACGATGACGCGGATTGCGATGTGATCTGTGAGGATCCGTTGTACATGGCCGATGTAGTACCCTTCACGGGACTAACGTTCGACGAGGCTCTTCACTGTGCTGGTGGATTTGGAGACGGCGGCGGCATCAACATCGTGAACGTTACGGCTGACATGAAGGCGGCCAAGACACAATTCGAGAGCGCCTTGGCGCAATACAACGGTACCGTGAACGGCGGCAAGGGTGCCGATCTACTAGCGCTGATCAACCAAGAGAGTCCTTGGTTGTCCAGCCATGCGTTGCGCGATTCGCTCCTGGCGAACCACCCATTGGGCGAAGAAGTGTTGTTGGCCATGATCCACCGGGAGGAACCCATGAACGGTTGGCATATCACGCAGGTGATGTTGCAGAACGCAGTGGTAGAGGGTGGTGTGGTGGAGACTCTACGAGGAAAGGAACTAGTAAGCCCGTACCAGATGGCGCTGATCGAACAGGCCCAAGCCAGCGGCAATACCAGTATTAAGGATGTGCTGGAAGACGAAATGCACGAGCAGGGGAACCGGCACTACATGGCGCAGGTGAACTGCCTGCGCTACTGGATGAGCGACACGGTCACCACAACAGCCGAAGACAGCATTCTGATGGTGCTGGAACACGGAATAGGCACAGGAGGGCGTCTGGCATTACTACTCTACCACCTAGAGGGGGGCAACTGGAGCGACATGGAACCCATAATGCTTGAGCCGTGGTACCTCGAACACAAGCACACCTATCTCAGAGACTACGTCAGTAGTATGCGCAGTGCGTTCGGTGACCCGGAGCAGCTCAGCATTGCTGAAATACAGCACTTTGAGCTGATCACTGGAAGTAGCGATGCCGGTAGTGGTTTGTGCTGGGGAACGCTGTTGGAATTGGACAAATGGCGGGACTTGCCGGAACTTGATATTCCTTCGGGATGGAGGACGATGAGCCACAATGGCCCAATGGTCTACCCCCTGAAGAGCACCGTTGAATTCAGGGTGGACCCGAACCCAGCAAGTGGAACAGCTTGGGTGAGTTGGGACAATGATATGCTGATAGATCGCTTGAGCCTGTACGGACCCACCGGGGCACTATTGGCAGAGTATCGAACGAGCGATGGCGCGGCGCTGTTCGAGTTAACGGTCAATGATCTTCCGGCCGGACTGTATCTCTTACGCGGCACTAGCGAGGGGGTAGTGGTTGGGGAGCGAAAGCTCACCGTGGTCCGTGAGCAACGATGATGGTCATGCGTTTCAGAGGACTCGGCGTATACTTTGTCGCAGTGGCATCATGTCCTTGCTTGTCGCAAGGCACGTTTAACGTAGTACAGAACTATAGCCTTTCCATAGGCTCCTTGGATGCGGGCGGTGCGATCGGGCGTTCGGTGTACGAGACCGCAACCGGGTACAACGTGGTTGGGAGCGCAGTGGTACCCGGTAATCTCGGAAAGCCCTTCGTGACTTTTTTCGATACGGACGGGGCTTGTGTCGGACAGGAACAGCACTACGGAGCATCGCCATACGACTACGACCATGGTTATTCAGATCCCGTTTGGAGCGAAGATGGCCTGAAGAAGGTTGTGATGACCGAGTTCGAGTCTGGCAACTTCAGTTACTCCAGGCAAATACTGGTGGCCTACAACGACCTTGGCGACACTGCCTACACGCACTCGCTCATTGATACGGGCTACATGGGAATGAGACAAACCTGCATCTTGTCCGACGGCCGGGTAGCTGCATGCGGGTTCAGCGACCCGGACTCCGTTCCTGCTCGTGCACTGTTGCTATTGGCGGATACGCTCGGACAGAACGTGGAGGCTATCACATACGCGAACACCGTAATGGCCCTAGGCGTCAGGCCGCTGATGCCGAATGGCGCGGTGCTCAGCGGATTTGTTGCGGGCGTGAGCGATGGATTGTGGGTAATGCGACTGGACAGCGCAGGAAACACCCTGTGGAGAAGGAATTTCGGGGGCAGTCAACACGCCTATGACAATGTCAGCGCCATCCAGACCCAGGATGGTGGTATTGTGGCCACGGGCAGTTTTATGCCCCTGCCGGGTAGTTGGAATTCACCACAGTGGAACTACTTCCGCAAGTGGGACATCAACGGCAACGTGCAGTGGAGCAAGCAATACAACCAAGCGCAAGACGCGACTACGTTCGACATTGAGGAATTGCCAAACGGGGATCTGGTGGCCAGCGGTTCGGAGAACACCCATTGGGGATTGCTCATTAAGTTGGAACCTGATGGAGACCTGTCTTGGCTTCGACGGTACACCTACTACACCAGCAACGGTTCCCAGCACGGGCTCTATGATGTGGAACCCACCAGTGACGGAGGTTTTGTTGCTACTGGGGTTTCTAGGCAAGGAGTCAGTGACAGCCTTCCCGGCCTTCAGATGGTATGGCTACTGAAAGTGGACAGTGCAGGCTGCTTGGTGCCTGGCTGCGGCAACATAGGCGTGGAGGAAGTGGCCTTGGGCCTGGAAAATGCGCTGAGCGTGTACCCCAACCCGGCAAGGGACCAAGCACAGGTGATGTTGGACCTGCCACAAGACCTTGAGGTACGCGGTGCGCTGCAGCTTGTGGTGGTGGATGGCCTTGGCCGCACGGTGCTTGAAGTACCGGTCGGCAATGCCCGGACCTTGCAACTTGAACTAGCAGGCTTGGCGGCCGGTGTGCACTACGTGCACTTGAGGGATGAAACACGGTGGTTGAGCGGGACGAAACTCGTTGTGGAGTAGTCCATCACTCCACCGCCTCCGCATACTTCCGCACATACTCCTCCACGCTCTTCGCCTTGTACTGCATGATGAAGCGCGGGTGCTCCAGCGGCACGATGCGTTGGAAGAAGCGGTGCTCAGCGTTGAGCTCTTCGAGGAACTTGAGGTTCTTGCCCGTGCCGATGCACAGCACCTTGTCCGTGCGCATGCCCGCGTCCACCACATTGCGGATCCATTGCGCGGCGAAAGGACGGATGGCCTTCATCAGCGCGGGGTCGTCGTAGTAGTTGAGGTTGATGGGCGTTCCCTTGGGACCGTCCTTCACGAAGCCGAGCGGGCAGATGGCGCTGACGTACACGCGGCGGTAGAAGACCTGCGCCCCACCGGCAGCGCGCACCGCGCGGTAGAAGAAATCGCTGCTGGGCTCGTGGGTGCGGATGCCGTTGACGGTGATGCCAAGGTCGCTTTCGCAGCGCTTGGTATCGGTGAAGCAAAGGCCGGTGCTGCCCGCACCCAACCGGCCGGGGTTGATGCCGAGCATCAGTAAGCGCGGATCGTCATCGGCGAAGAGGCTGGTGTGGAAGTCGCGGACGATGCGGCGCACTTCGGTGGCATGCTCGCCGTTCATCGGGTCCAGGACGCCGATGTCCTTGGGCAAGCGCACGCCGCTGAGCGAGGCGTTTAGGACGAGCGGCAGCAGGCGGTGAGCGAGCATTGGACAAAGATCATGAAGTCAGGCACCGCAGATGAATGCAACCACGGATGAGGATGATACGGATGATAAACGCGCGGACGACCATAGAGTTCGGTCAGGTCGTCCATATCATCATCATCCTCTTCATCCGCTGATGAATTCGAACTACTTCGGCGCGGTGCGGTGGATGTAGATGCCCAGCAGCAGGAAGATGGTGTTGGGTATCCACACGGCGATAACGGGTGCCATGCCGGCGTTGGTGGCGGCCACGGTGGTCATCTTCATGGCGAAGATGTAGAGCACGGCCAGCACGATGCCCAATGCGATGTGCAAGCCCGTGCCGCCGCGCACCTTGCGGCTGGCGAGCCCCACGCCGATGAGGATGAAGACGTACGTGGCGAAGGGATAGCTGGTGCGCTGGTGCATCTCCACTTCGAAGAAGGCCGTGTCGCCGCCTCCGCGGGCGCGCTCAGCAGCGATGAACTCCGCCAGCTGCGGCGTGCGCATGGCGGCGGCGTTGCCGGGGCGTTGGCCCACATCGCTCGGAACCAGTGCGAGCGCGGTATCGAGCATGGCACCCCGCGTGATGCTCTCCTTGCCGCCCTCGATGGTGCGGATGTAGTAGTCCTCGACTTTCCAGTGGCCGGTGAGCGTGTCGTACGTGGCGCGGTCGGCGAAGAGCTTCCAGCGAAGGGCGTTGCCGTCCCACTGCTCCAGGCTGAAATGGAAGCCGCGCTTGGCCTGCGCATCGAAGGTCTCGAAGTAGGCGATGCTGCCGGGGGTGATCTCGCGGTGGATGTTGCTCTCGTCGATGAAGAAGGTGGCGCGGATGTGCTCCTCCTCGAAGGCGAGGCGCACCTTGTTCGCATCGGGCAGCAACGTGTGGTTGACGACCAGCGCCACGATGGTGAGGAAGGTGCCGCTGACCATGTAAGGCCGCAGGAAACGGTTGTAGCTGACGCCGCCGCTAAGCATGGCGATGACCTCGCTGCGGTGCGCCAAGCGGCTCGTGCACAGCACCACCGCAATGAAGATGAGCAGCCCGCTGAAGAGGTTGGCGTAGTAGATGATGAAGTTGACGTAGTACTGGCTGACGATCTCGCCGAACGTCGCGGTCATCTCGCTGAAGTCCTCGGTCTTCTCGCTCACGTCGAACACCACGGCAATGGCCATGATGACGGCGAGGATGAAGAAGAACGTCCCGAGGAAGTTCCGGATGATGTACCTGTCGAGGGAGGTGAACACGGAGGGACGAAGATGGTGCTTCGCTGCGCTCGCACTGACGAGGAATGAACGGTTCCAAGTGACAAAGCCCAAGTGTCAAGTGACAAGGTTCAAGGGGGAGGGGAAGACATATGTCACAAGTCTCAAGTTTCAAGTCCCAAGTACAAACTGCGAGCCGCTGGCCAAGAGCGCTGACCTTGGTCGACGCGCGACGGAGCCCACGGCCAGAGGCTAATGGCTACGAGCCTGAGTTCATACGTTGCTTCAGCACGGGCAAGAGCTGTGCCTTCCACGACATGAACGAGCCATCGAGGATGCGGGTGCGGGCTTCGCGCATCAGGTCCAGATAGAAACCGAGGTTGTGCAGGCTGGCGATCTGCGGGCCGAGCAATTCGCCGCTTTGGAAGAGGTGGCGCACGAAGGCCTTGGTGTACGCGGTGTCCACCCAGGTATTGCCTGCCGTGTCGAGCGGACCGTGGTCATCGGCCCATTGCTGGTTCTTGATGTTGAGGATGCCGTTGCGGGTGAAGAGCATGCCGTTGCGTCCGTTGCGGGTGGGCATCACACAATCGAACATGTCGATGCCGATCGCGATGTTCTCCAGCAGGTTCCACGGCGTGCCCACGCCCATGAGGTAGCGCGGCCGGTCCTTCGGCAGGATGTCGCAACAGAGCTCGGCCATGGCGTACATCTCCTCCTCGGGCTCACCCACGCTGAGGCCGCCGATGGCATTGCCCTCCCGGCCCTGCTGCGCCACGAACTCGGCGCTCTGCTTGCGCAATGCGGGAAAGGTGCTGCCCTGCACGATGGGGAAGAGCATCTGATGGTGGCCGTACATGGGCACGGTGCTGTCGAACCGCGCAATGCAGCGCTGCAACCAGCGGTGCGTCAGGTGCATGCTTTTCTCGGCGTAGGGCAGCTCGCAGGGCCATGGCGTGCACTCGTCGAAGGCCATCACGATGTCGGCTCCGATGGTGCGCTGGATGTCCATGACACCTTCCGGGGTGAAGAGGTGGCTGCTGCCGTCGATGTGGCTCTGGAACTTCACCCCTTCCTCGGTGATCTTGCGGATGTCGCTGAGCGAGTGCACCTGGAAGCCGCCGCTGTCGGTGAGGATGGCACGGTCCCAGCCGCTGAACTTGTGCAGACCGCCAGCATGCTCCATGACTTGCGTACCGGGCCGCAGGTAGAGGTGGTAGGTATTGCCGAGGCAGATCTGCGCATCGAGGTCCTCACGCAGGTCGCGCGGGTGCACGGTCTTCACGGCGCCTAGCGTGCCTACCGGCATGAAGACAGGTGTTGGTATGACGCCGTGGTCGGTGCGCAGCTCGCCCACGCGGGCCTTGCTCTGCGGGTCGGTGTGTTGGAGGGTGAAGCGGGACACGGGCGGCGAAGATGCAACGGGGGTTGATGCTCCGGCCATCGGGTTAGCTTCATGGCCTCAATCGTCCGCCATGCTGAGGAACTTTCTCTTCCTGTTCGGGGTGCTGTGCGCCGGACTCGTGCACAACGCCTCCGCGCAGTTGGTGTTTGTGCCGGACATCAACTTCCGCGCGGCGCTGAACAACCGCGTTGCCGGGCTCGTTGATGCCAACGGCTACATCGATACACAGAGCTTCGCAGTGCAGACGGCCGTGGTGTTAGGAAACGCCCAAGGCGTGAACCCCTTGCTGATCGATTGGACCCCTGCGGACCTCACGGGGCTGGAAGGACTTGTTGCGCTCTATTCGTTGGCTATTGACGGTGAGCCCGGCACGATGCCGGTCGTGACGTTGCCAGTGTTACCCTCCTCATTGCACCACGTGCACTTGCGAGAACTGTCCATTAACGTGTTGCCTGCGTGGCCAGCACCGTTGGAAACTTTCGCGATGATCGATATCGATGGAATGGCGGGGCTTCCTCCGCTCGCGCCGACCTTGACTGCGTTGCACCTTGAAGGCTGCGATCAACTCGCGGTCTTGCCCACCCTCCCTAGCGGCCTTGATGAACTGTCGCTCCGGAACCTCGCGCTCCTTACAGTTATCCCGAATTGGCCGGTGAACACCACCGCGATAGAATTGGATGGATTGCCCGCACTGGCCCAAGTACCTTCGTTCCAACCGACCGACAACGGGCTTGTGATCGCATTCAGGAACCTTCCGGTGGCTCAATTGCCTGCTTGGCCTCAAGGGCTGGAGGAACTCACGCTCATGGACCTTCCGAATGTGGTCTGCCTATCCGCGCTTCCGAACAGTTTGCTTGAACTGAATGCCGGCTGGGATTTCAATTACTGCCTGCCGAACATTCCACCGAACGTTCAGGTTTTCCTTGGAGGATTCCAGGTCGGCGTGGGCAATTCCTGGCTCTGCACGCTTGTGAACTCCAATTGCCCGCCGGGGGCACCCGTGGCCATTGGGAGTGTCTTTCTGGACAGTAATGGCAATGGGCTGTGCGACAGTGGTGAGTTGCCGTACACGCAAGCAAGCCTGGCCACAAGCGGTACGGTAGCAGGCCCTGCCACCGATGGCACCTACTCCGTTACGCTGCCCATCGGCTCCCATGCCATCAGTTGCATCCCGAACACCGCATACGTCAGCAACATCGCGCCTGCAACACATACAGCAACGTTCATCGGAGTGGCGGAAGTGGACTCGTTGAACCACTTCGCCATCACCCTGCAGCCGAACATCCAGGACCTGGTGGTTGACCTCACCCTGCTCACCCCGCCCGTGCCAGGGTTCTACAGCCAGGCGAGGATCAGCTACATCAACGCAGGCACACAGGTGGAGAACGGTTCCGTCACCTTGATCCACGATGCCCTGCTTGCCTTCTCCAGCAGCACACCTTCACCCGACAACGTGAACGTCAATGTGATCACGTGGAACTTCACGCAATTGCAGATCGGCGAGCAACGGGCCATTGATCTGCTGCTCTACACCCCGGTCGGCACCCTGCTGAGCACGGTGGTTTCGCACACAGCTGTTGTCGACCCATCGCCAACCGACGAAACACCATCGAACAACAGCAGTTCTTCCGTCACCGATGTCGTCGGCAGCTACGACCCCAACGACAAGGCCGTCTCCCCGACCGCCCTCACGCCTGCCCAAGTCGCGGCAGAGGAGCGCCTCACCTACACCATCCGCTTCCAGAACACCGGCACCTGGCCGGCTACGCGCGTGGTGCTAACCGATACCCTGAGCACCGACCTGCAATGGAACACGATGCAAGAGATAGCTGCCAGCCATGCGCACACGTGGCACATCGCCGATGGTGTGCTGCACGTGGTGTTCGACAACATCATGCTGCCCGACAGCAACGCCAACGAGCCCGGGAGCCACGGCTTCTTCAAGTCCAGCATGAAGCCGGTGAGCACCCTGATGCTGGGCGATGCCGTGAGCAACATCGCCAACATCTACTTCGACTTCAACGAGCCTGTCATCACAAACGCGGCCGTCTTCACCGTGGACAACAACGTGGCCGTGGCCGAAGTGCCTCACAACGGCTTGCACCTGAGCCCCAACCCCACGAGCGATGTGCTTACCGTACGGCTGGACGAACCCGCCGACCGCGCCGCCGTGCATGTGATGGACGTGACCGGTCGCACGGTGCTGAGGGCCACCATGAGCGGCACACGATTGCTATTGGACGTGGAGACGTTGCGGGCAGGGAGCTACACCGTGCGGGTGGGGGAAGGGATGGTGGGGCGTTTCGTGAAGAGGTGAGGATGTGAATGAGCGCTTGCGGATCTTCGGACGTGTATAGAACGGCACCACGCTCGAAGAGATCCAACGCGCCTCCCCTGCTAGACTTGGCATCATGTGCAAACAACTCCGCAACATCGCTTTCGGTCTGGTATTCATGGCGGGGCATGCGGGAGTGGCGCAGTGGTCGCGCACGTACGGCACCGGGCTGGGCCTTAACGGCCTTGTGCTGCGAGCGGATACAGAGATCGTTGTGGCTGGTGCTTGGGCCCCGTACCAAGGCCCATTGCTGATGCGCCTCGATGCGCAGGGTGACACCTTGCAGACCACTGCATATCCATGGTATTGGACGCCGGGTCGTACCAGCACGCTGGTGCCCGCACCCGATGGCGGGTTGCTGCTTGCAGGCAGCATGTCCAATGCGGGCAATGACGTCACCGTTGCGCACTTTTCGCCAACGCTGGACAGCATCCGTGCCGGATACTCGAATGATGCCTGGAGCTGGCATGCCATCAACCTGACGGTTGCCCCGGACTCGACCATCTTGGTTTTCGGGGAAGCGGGGCCTGCTTGGGACTTGGGCATCCAACGCTTTTCGCAACAACTGCAGCTTCTGGCGTCGTACCGCTTTCTGAGCCCCACGAACGAGACTTGCGGCAACGGCATTACGACCTTTGAGGGTGGTTTCGCCGTGGCTGGCATACGTGTACTATCCGGGGCGGATTGGAACATGCACGTGGTGAAGTCCGACGCCCAAGGCAACATCCAGTGGGAGCGCAGCATCGGCGATGACTGGTACGAGCTCGGCGGTTTCATTGCGCAAGCACCCGACACGAACTACTACGTGGCTGGAGGCTACCGCTGGCCGAACGTGCTGTTCGCGCGCAGCACCTTGGTGCAGTTGAACAGCGCTGGTGTTCCGCTGTGGTACTGCGTGGTGCCGACCGTCGGCTCCAGCTGGTTGTTAACCAAGCCGGTCATCACCGACGATGGCCGCGTGCTGGCAGCCGGCAAGAGCATCATGAACGCTTACTACCGGGGCCAGTTGATGTGTGCCGACACGAGCGGCGCGCTGCTGTGGGAGCGCACCTACGCGACGGATACAATGGCCAACAATGCCTTCCTTGACATGCAGCAAGACCCCGACGGTGGGTTCGTTCTGGTGGGCCAAGCCACGGACCCGCTAACAGGGGACGACCGGCCGTGGGTGGTGCGTACCGATAGCGTGGGTTGTTTGGTTCCCGGCTGCGATGTGATCGATGGGATACAGGACCAGCGCACAGATCTGGGCAGCGCATTGATCATTGCACCGAATCCAGTGACCGATCACGCACTGGTCACCGTGCGACTACCGTCAGGCATCAATTATGGAGCCTTGCAACTAACACTCACAGATGGTTTAGGCCGCCGACTGCACTCGCAGTATGCCCTTAACCAGAAGACCGTGGAAGTCAGGCTCGAACATCTGACTGATGGGACCTACTATCTGCACCTCACGAATGGGCCACACTGGTTGTCGGGTGGAAAGCTCGTTAAAGAGTAATCCCCACCCCACCCCCGCTGTTCATAACTGCCCTGCCTGCACCGGCCCCGCGCAAGGCCCCCCGGTAGCTTCGCCGCAAAGCCGCCGTAGTTGGTGCGGCGTTGTGCATGTCCCTGCTGCCTATCGTCCTGTGGATCCTCGTGGGTGCCGTTGTGGTGCTCCTCTTCTTCCATGCCGCCATCTTCAGCCGCCTGGCCTTCCGCACCAAGTGGCCCGCCCCCGACCGCACACGCCCGGTGAGCGTGGTGATCTGCGCCCGCAACGAGGCCCGCAACCTGCAAGGGCTCATCGACATGCTCATGGAGCAGGAGCACGACGAGTTCGAGGTGGTGATCGTGAACGACCGCAGCGACGACGACACCCTGGAGGTGCTCAACTGGCTGAAGCCGAAATACGAGCGCCTGCGCGTGGTGAACATACAGGCCGACGAGAAGTTCAGCTACGGCAAGAAGATCGCCCTGGGCGTGGGCATCCGTGCCGCCAAGCACCCGCACATCGTCCTCACCGATGCCGATTGCGTGCCCGCCAGCCGCCAATGGCTCTCGCTCATGTGCGCGGGCTTCAAGGACGGCCGGCAGATCATCATCGGCCACAGCCCATACGCGCACACGGGCGGCCTCACCAACGTGCTGGAGCGCTACGACGGCACCACCAAGGCCATGCAGTACATCAGCTTCGCGCTGGCGGGGCTGCCGTACATGGGCGTGGGCCGCAACCTCGGCTACACGCAGGAGCTCTTTTTCAGCGCCCGCGGCCCGCGCCGCCACGCCCACATCATGAGCGGCGACGATGACCTCTTCATCAACGAAGTGGCCCGCGTGAAGAACACCACCGTGATGGCCGACCAGCGCGCCTTCATGACCACCGCCGCCACCGCCGACATGGCAACGTGGATCCGCCGCAAACGCCGTCACTTCACCACGGCGCAGTACTACCGCTTCGGCCACCAACTGCTGCTGCTGCTGCTGCCCGCCGCGCGCCTGCTCTTCTGGGCCTGCGTGGTGGCGCTGTGCGTAATGGGCCAGTGGTGGTGGGCCCTGGCCGCGCTGGGCGTGGAGCTGCTGCTCTTCTACCCCGTCGTAGCGTTGGCCCTGCACCGCCTGAAGGCCGGTGCCCTCCTCATCGTACTAACACTGCCGCTCGAATGGCTGTTCCTACTACTGGACCCGCTGCTGTACACCAGCACGCTCATCATCAAACCACGCCGATGGAAGTAAGCGAGAACCTCAGTGACAAGGCCCGGTACGACCTGGTGCTCGTGCGCCGCGCCGTGGACAAGAAAGACCAGAAGGCCTACGCCGAACTGATGAGCCGCTACCGCGACTCCATCTACTTCATGTTGTTGAAGATGATCAACAACAAGGACGACGCGGAGGATCTTACCATCGAGGCGTTCGGTAAGGCCTTCAATCGGCTGCACCAGTACACGCCGAACTACGCCTTCAGCACCTGGCTCTTCAAGATCGCGTCGAACAACTGCATCGACTGGATCCGCAAGCAGAAGAAGAAGATGCTCTCCATCGACCAGCCCTTCGGCACGGAGGACGGCGATGAGATGACCATAGAGCTGCGCGGCCACGGCCCCGATCCGGTGGACGTGGTGATCAAGGACCAGAAGGCCGAGGTGATGCGCGAAGTGGTGGACAAGCTGAAGCCGCGCTACCGCACCCTCATCGAGCTGAGGTACTACAAGGAGTACAGCTACGAGGAGATCGCCGAGGAACTGGACCTGCCGCTGGGCACCGTGAAAGCGCAGCTCTTCCGCGCACGCGAGTTCATGATGAACGTGCTGGGGGCGCGGAGGGATACTATCTGAGGGGAAAAGCAAGTGTCAAGGTCCAAGGCTCAAGTGACAAGGTCCAAGTAAGTGCTACCTGTCGGTTCTTGAATTTTGACACTTGTCACTTGGGCTTTGACACTTGGAATGGAACGCCTGCTCCACTACTTCCCTGACCTGTCCGCCCAGCAGCGCGAGCAGTTCGCGGCATTGGGCCCGCTTTACAACGAGTGGAACGCCCGCGTGAACCTCATCTCACGCAACGATATCGTGCACCTCTACGAGCGGCATGTGCTGCACTCGCTGGGCGTGGCGATGGCGTTGGAAGGGGCAACGCAGGATCGCTCGGCGTTGAAGGGTTTGTCACTTCGAGCGCAGTCGAGAAGCGACTTGAAGTTCATCGACGTCGGCACCGGCGGCGGCTTCCCCGGCGTGCCGCTGGCCATCCTCTACCCGCAGTGCACCTTCCACATGATAGACGGCATCGGAAAGAAGATCGCTGCGGTGAAGGGCGTCATTGAAGGATTGGGCCTCACCAACGCCACCGCCGAGCAGGTGCGCAGCGAGGACCACCGCCAGAAGTACGACGTGATCGTGAGCCGTGCAGTGACCACGCTGCCCGAGTTCATCAGGGCTACGAAGCATCTCGTGCCTCACCCCCAACCCCTCTCCAAAGGAGAGGGGAGCCGCATCCTCTATTTGAAGGGCGGCGAGTTGGCCGACGAGATCCTGCCGGTGAAGCAGCCCGTGCGCGTGCACGAACTGGCGTCCGTTTTCCAGGAGGAGTTCTTCGCCACGAAAAAGGTGGTGGAAGTCGCGCTGTAGCGCTACAGACTGCCGTCACACGGCAATGCTCGAACCTCACCCCTGCAATCTCCGAAGGAGAGGGAGGAATGCGTGCAAGCGACTACCGCCATGCACCTCGGCAGGAACTGTAGCGCTCGCAGCGAGCGATAGACTAGCCCAGCGCGCTCTGACCCTCTCCTTCGGAGAGGGCAGGGTGCGGTCGATCGCTCATCTGCGTGCGGCTCAGGTTGTAGTACAACCCGCCCGTGTCGGCGATGAGCTCATCGTGCGTGCCGCTGCTGGCAATGCTGCCTTTGTCGAGGACCAGGATGCGGTCGGCATTGCGCACGGTGCTCAGGCGGTGCGCGATGACGATGCTCGTGCGGCCCTTCATCAGTTCGTCCAAGGCATCCTGCACCAGCTTTTCGCCGGCGGTGTCCAGTGAACTGGTGGCCTCGTCGAGGACGAGGATGGCAGGGTCCTTCAGCACCGCACGCGCAATGGCGATGCGCTGGCGCTGACCCCCGCTCAGTTGGATGCCGCGCTCGCCGACGATGGTGTTGTAGCGCTCTGGAAATCGCTCGATGAACTCGTGCGCGTTGGCCTTGCGCGCGGCTGCCTCTACCTCGGCATCGGTGGCGCCGGGCTTGCCGTAGGCGATGTTCTCGCGGATGCTGCCACCGAACAAGAGCACCTCCTGCGGCACGATGGACATGCGATCGCGCAAGGCGCTCAGCGGGTAGTCCTGCGCATCCTTGTCGTCGATGCGGATGCAGCCTTCGTTCGGCGTGTAGAAGCGCAACAGCAGCGATGCGATGGTGCTTTTGCCCGCCCCGCTCGGGCCCACTAGCGCCACGCGTTCGCCCGGCTCGGCCACGAACGACACGTCCCGCAGCACTGGCATGTCCTCGCGCGTGGCATACCGGAAGCCGACGTGCTCGAAAGCGATCCGGCCCTTCAACGAAAGTGGCGCGTGCGACTTATCCAAGCTCACCGGTTCTGGCTTCTCTTCTTGGATGTCGAGCAGGCGCTCAGTGGCACCGATCGCTTTCAGCACCGTGCCGAACATCTCGGGGATGCTCGCGAAACCAGCGGCGATGAAGACGGTGACCATGATGAACGTGATGATCTGTCCGGGGTCGAGCGTACCGGCCTTCTTCAACAAAACAGCCTTGTACACCACCAGAACCACCGCACCGAACATGCACAGGATGATGAACGACACGAAGGCCCCACGCCAGCGGGCGCCTTTCAATGCCATACCGCGCGCAGCCTCCACGCTCTTGCCGTAGCGGACCACTTCCCACGCCTCGTTCGCGAAAGCCTTCACGTTCTGGATGCCTTGCAAGGTCTCGTCCACGATGGTGCCACTGTCGGCAATGCTGTCCTGTACCTGTTTGCCGAGTTTTTGGATGAACCGCCCGAAAAGCATGGCCACCACCGCTACCACCGGAATCACTGCGAGCATGGTGTACATGAGTTCACGACTGAGCACGAACAGCAGGATCATGCCCAGCACGATGATGATGGTCTGCCGCACCAGCTCAGCCGTCACCGTGGTGAACAGGTCCTGGAGCAGTGCCACGTCAGCACTGATGCGGCTGTTCAACTCCCCCACCCTGCGCTGCGCGAAGAAGGTCATGGGCAGCCGCAACAAATGGCTGTAGGTGTCCTTGCGCAGCTGCGTCAGCGCGTGTTCGCTCACATAACCGAAGAGGTAGATGCGCCCGAAGCCGAACAACGCTTGCAGGATGAACGACAGGCCCAGCAGCTTGGCCACCGACGAGGTGTCGGTAAGGTCGAGCAGCGTGCTGTCCATGAAGCCTGCGGTCACCGGCTTGGCGTCCATGAGCTTGCCCAACAGCACAGGGAACACCAAACTGAGCAAGCTGGTGATGACGAGGAACACGAAGCCCAGCGCGAAGTGCCCACGGTAGGGCCGCATGTAGCGGAAGATCCGCGCGGCCTTGCGCAGGGTCGTCTTGTTCAGTTTCGCCTTAGGGGCGTCGTGGTCCTTGAAGCGGCCGCGTGCCATGGTGGTTGATCGGGGCGCGAAGCTATCCGACGCTACGGTGGTGCACTACCGTTCGTGGATCCCATCATCGCAAGGGCCGCGTAGGGCCCGAAGCGATCCAGCGGCATCTACTGCACGCAGACCAAGTCGTTGGTCGCGTAAGAGATCCCGCACAAACGCGGGTCGAACTGATCGCCGAAGACGGGCACAACATCCGTGCTGAAGCAAGGGCGCTCGTGGTCCAGCACCATGTAGAACGAACGTGTGACATTGATCGTGGTCCCGTTGTCCAGTTCCGCTATCAAGTGGTAGAAATAGCGGCCGGAGAACCGACGCTGGTCCTCTGGAAGACCGGTCCTGCCATCCCAAACAGGATTGAAAACGTCGGTCTCCATCACGGAACCGCCACCAGAGGTCGTTATCTCGAAGTAGGTGATCGTGCCATTGTAGACGAACGGGTAGAACACGTCATTGATCCCGTCGCCGGTCGGTGTGAAAAGGTTGGGCACGTTCACGTTGATAGTGTCATCACAGTACAGGAACGCTGGCTCCAGGTCGATCCTGGCCGCCTTCTCCTTCTTGCATGCCGTAAGGCCAACAGCACCATTGAGGACCATGACAAGGACCAGCCGCATGGAACGAATGTAGGCTCCCTACCCGTGCACCGCCTTCATCTTGTCGGCGATGTGGTTGAAGAGGTTCGTGAGCGGCTTCTCCACCATCATTTTCAGGAAGGTGTTCAGGTCCGCCTCGAAGACTTGTCCCAGCTTGGTGAGGCCGCCCTCCTCGTTCAGGTGCACATCCAGGGTGAACGGGAACGGGCTGCGGTCCGTGGCCTTCAAGCGCACATGGTTCGGGGCTGTGCCGCCGTCGAGCATCAAGCCGATGGTCGCCGCACCCGCCACTTTGAACGAGCACGACTTCCCGTCGCTCTGCCAATCGCTGATCTTGTCCTGCGGCAACAACTGCTTGAAGTTGTTCATGTCCTGCAGGAAGTTGTAGAGGTCGGCCGCGGGCTTCGCGATCTCCACTTGCTTGCTCTCGATGCGGGTCATGGGAAAACTGGAAATAGGAACGTTGAAAGATGAAAAAGGAGAGCGGTGGCTGGGATCAGGCGTTTCAGCTTTCAGCCTTCACTTTTCCCCATGTCGCCGGGCTCTTGCGCCATTCGTTCAACGGCAGCAGGTCCTTCTCGGTGATGTAGCCGCTGTGAAGCGCTTGATCCAGCAGGATGCTGTAGTTGGTGAGCGAGAACAGCTTCACCTTGGCCGTGTCGAAGGCCTCACGTGCTTCATCGAACCCGTAGGTGAAGATGCTCACCATGCCTTTGACCTCAATGCCTTCCTCTCGCAACGCCGCGGCCGCCATCAAGCTGCTCTTGCCGGTGCTCACCAGATCCTCCACCACCACCACGTTGCGGCCGGTGCCGATGTCGCCCTCCACCTGGTTCTTCATGCCGTGCTCCTTCGCGCTGCTGCGCACGTACACGAAAGGTAGTCCCATGTCGTGCGCTACAAGTGCACCATGCGCGATACCGCCCGTCGCAACACCGGCGATCATGTCCGGACGACCGAACTCGTGCTCGATGGCCTGCACGAACTGCTGCCGGATGTAGGTGCGCACGGCGGGGTACGAAAGCGTCTTTCGGTTGTCGCAGTAGATCGGGCTCTTCCAACCACTGGCCCAAGTGAACGGTTTATTCGGGCTCAACTTCACCGCTTTGATCTGCAGCAGGAACTCGGCTACTTTCAACGCGGGATCAAGACGTGCATCCATGCAGCGAAAGTATGTGGTTTGGTCAGGAGGGCGCAGGTTGGAGTTGGTGGCTTCAGGCCACCGGGTGATGGATGTGGACAATGAGGATGCGCTCGTCGTGTCCGTGAAGAACGAGGCAGACCTGCAGGCGGCGCTCCACGGCATTGGGATGTCGTCCACGAGCAATGTTGTTCTGCATTCACCCTCACTTGACGAACTGTGGACCTGGTACCGGTCACGCTTCACCTTCGTGCAAGCCGCAGGCGGTGCAGTCACCGATGAGAACAACCGACTGCTGGTGATGCACCGCCGTAACATGTGGGACCTGCCCAAAGGCAAGGTGGACGAGGGTGAAGCGATCCCCGTGGCCGCAGTGCGCGAGGTGATGGAAGAATGCGGGTTGAAGTCTGTGCGCATCGACCCGGTGTTCAACGCGACAGGTCACGGACTACTGTGCAGTACCTGGCACACGTACGACCACAAGGGCAAGCAGTTCCTCAAGCGCACCGATTGGTTCCTGATGCGTTCCACTTCCGGGGAAAAGCTCATCGCCCAGGAAGAGGAGGACATCACCGAAGTGCGTTGGATGAGCGCCGCCGAACTGGACGCCAGCCGTGAAGGATTCTACCCCACGCTGCACGAGGTCATCGAGGCGTGGCACACGGCGCGCTGAGCCCCCTCCGGCACTGATCTACATTCGCGCGCCTTTTTCACCGGCCGCATGAACTACCTCTCCGTCGAACGTGTCAGCAAGCGCTTCGGTCCGCGCCAACTGTTCGAGGACGTGAGCTTCGGCTTGGAGCGCGGCCAGCGCATGGGCCTGCTCGCGCGGAACGGTGCCGGCAAGAGCACCCTGCTCAAGTGCATCGCCGGTGAAGACAAGCCGGACAGCGGCATCATCACCTTCCGCAAGGACATCCGCGTGGCCTACCTCAGCCAGGACATGCAGATGCACGGCACGCGTACGCTGGTGGATGAAGTGCTCGACAACAACGATCCGATCAGCACGGCCATCCGCGCATACGAACACGCCCTGGCCAAGCACAGTCCCGACTTGCAGAAGGCCATCGATCGCATGGAAGAACTTCATGCATGGGACCATGAGGCGCGCATCAAAGGCATCCTGCACCTCTTCGGCCTGCACGATCTGGAGCAGCCGGTGAACACCCTCAGCGGTGGACAACAGAAGCGCTTGGCGCTGGCCAAAACGCTGGTCACCAAACCAGACCTCGTCATCCTCGACGAGCCCACTAACCACCTCGATCTCGACATGATCGAGATGCTCGAGGACGAGCTGGACACGCCGGGCATGACGTTGCTCCTTGTCACACACGACCGTTACTTCCTTGACCGCGTGTGCGACGAGATCGTGGAACTGGAGGGCGGGTCGCTGCACCGCTTCAAGGGCAACTACAGCTACTACGTTGAGAAACGCGCACAGCTCGACGAGGTGCGCGATGCCACGCAGGACAAGCTGCGGAGCCTCATGCGCCACGAACTGGAGTGGATCCGCAAAATGCCCCGTGCACGCGGCACCAAGAGCAAGAGCCGCGTCGACGCGTTCAAGAACCTGAAGGAAGAAGCCACCCGGAAGTTCGACAAGGAGGAGGTGTCGCTGGAGATCATCGGCAACCGCCTCGGCGGCAAGGTGATCGAAGCGCGCAACCTCACCAAGAGCTTCGGGGAGAAGATCATCGTCAAGGGCTTCAGCCATTCGTTCAAGGCCGGCGACCGGTTCGGCATCGTGGGGAGCAACGGCATCGGCAAGAGCACCTTCATCGACCTGCTCATCGGGCGCCAGCAGCCCGATGCCGGCACCACCAGCATGGGCGATACGGTGGTGCTCGGCTACTTCGACCAGAAGGGCTTGCAACTGAAGGAAGACAGGCGCGTGATCGACGTAGTGCGCGACATCGCCGAGATCATCCCCATGAGCAAGGGCCGCAAGATCACGGCCAGCCAGCTGCTAGAGCGCTTCCTCTTCACCAAGGAGCAACAACAGCAATGGGCCAGCCTCCTGAGCGGCGGCGAACGACGGCGCCTGCACCTCTGCACGGTGCTCATGGCCAACCCCAACGTGCTCATCCTCGACGAGCCCACCAACGATCTCGACATCCCAACGCTCAACGCCATGGAGGACTTCCTGGCCGAGCTCAACGTATGCCTGTTGGTGGTGAGCCACGACCGCTTCTTCATGGACAAGATCTGCAGCCGCCTGCTGGTCTTCGAGGGCGAAGGCCGCATCAAGGAGTTCGTTGGCAACTACACCGAGCTGCGCGACCGCAAGCAACAGGAGAAAGCACGGCTTTCGGCCGCGCAATCGCAGCAGCGCGCCGCCGAGGCTGCCGCAACCGCAGTTGCGACTTCCACGGCCAAGGCAAAGAAGATGACCTACGCCGAGCGACTTGAGCTGGAGAAGCTGGACCAGGAAATGCCGCAGCTGGAGACACGCAAAGAACAGCTGACCGCCTCGTTCGCGGAAGCTGGCATCAGCCATGATGAAATGATGAAGCGCAGTGCCGAGCTGGAAGCGCTCATCAAGGAACTCGACGCGAAGAGCGAGCGCTGGCTGATGCTGATGGAAAAGGCGGAGAACGCCTGATCAGAACTTGGCGCACGGCACCACGCGGCGCTTGGCCATGCTCTTCTTCTTGCGCTTGTCGGCCAGTTCGTAGCTCAAGGTGAGCTCGTGCGCACCACCGGACCGGCTGGCCAGCTTGCTGATCGTCAGATCATAGCTGTAGCCGATGCGTAGATCGTTCACGGAAACGCCGAGCACGATGGCGATCGCATCGCTGTTGCCGTAGCCCGGCGCATAGGCCTTGAACAACGGCAACCCGCGGTACCACAAGCCCATGAAGAAGGGCTCGCGCTCGTAGTAGGCCCCAAGGTCGAGCTGGTCGTACTTCCCCTGCGCGCGGTAATTGAACGCAGCGATGACATACTGGTGCTTCTGCTTGATCAACCGCGTCTTCAATTTCATCCGGCGTCCACCATGCAGGCTGAACTTCCCGGGCACCGCGCTCTCGCTCTTCAGCAGCGATTGGTTCGGTCTGTTCATGTGGTGCCATGACATTCCGAGCCAGGTCTTCGGGGTGAAGTAGAGCAAGCCACTGCTGAAATCGGTCCAGTTCGCCGAACGTCCCTCCAGGCTCTCGTACGTACCCACATTGCCACCCCGCGCCAGTTGGTCACCGAACACCAAACGCCCCCAATCCACACTGTGGTTCACGTAGCCGAACTGCAGTGCAGGCCGCAAGAAGACCTTGCGCTTCAACTGTATCTCATACGCGTACTGGACGTTGACGGCGGTATAGCGCAAGGCACCGCTGCCTGCACGGTCATGCATCACGTTCACACCTATGCCGCTGTTCAGCTCGCGCAGGTAGTGGTCGAAACTTGCGAAGGCGGTCGTGAACGTTCCCGGGATCGATGGCCACTGGTCGCGGTAAGCCAGCGCAAAGCGCGTTTGCGCCGAGGTACCGGCGAAGGCGGGGCTCAAATAGGTGGGGCTCGCATAGAACTGCGTGAAATGGGCGTCTTGCGCATGCGACACACGCACACACAACCCCAACAGCAGCACCAGCGCGCCCCTACTTGCCATGCGCGGCGGGGGCCGTTTGCGCCACGGCGCGCGTCATGCGCACGTCCATCAGCAGTTCGCGTTGTCCGTTCGTCATCACCGGCTTGAACTCACCGGTGTAGGCGGTGCATCCATCACTTTCCACCAGCATGCGGTAGGTGCGGCCGGGTTCCACCACCATCAAGTAGCGACCGGTCGAAGCGTTCGTGTTGTAGATGCCGTGGGTCTCCGACCGCGACATGTCCACCAGCGTGATCCGTGCGCGGAGCGGCTCATCCAGCGGATCGGTGACCACGCCCATCACGGCAACGAACTCCAGCTGGTTTTCGGGGAACCGCACTTCGTAGATGTCCTGGGCGCCGAACCCCTCCGGCCGTTCACTGCTGAAGTAGCCCGTCCGTCCGTCGTCGCTCAAGCAGAAGTAGATGTCGTCGTTCACCGTATTGAGCGGACTGCCCATGTTCTCGGGCTCCGTCCAGGTGTTGCCCTCGGGTTCCAGCAGCGCGCTCTTGAAGATGTCGTAGCCGCCCATCGTTCCGTGGCCGTTGCTGCTGAAGAACATGGTCTGCCCATCCGCGTGCATGAACGGTGCATCCTCATCGTACGCACTGTTGATGGTCGGACCGAGGTTCAGCGGTAGGCTCCACTCACCGTTGGGCAGGCGCTTCACGCACCATATGTCACGGCCACCTTGACCACCCTCGCGATCGCTGGTGAAATAGATGCTCGTTCCGCCAGGGCCCAAACTGGCGCTGGGTTCATGGTCCCCGCTGTTCACGTGCTCGGTGAGCAGTTCGGGAACGGTCCAACCCACGGGCGTGCGGCGTGTCATGTACAGGTCGCCACCGTTCAGGTCGGCGTCGCTGCGGTAGATGATGAGCGTATCGCCGGTCGGGCTCATGCCCACTGTGGCGTCCATCGCCTCGGTGTTCAGGGGTGCACCGATGTTCTGCGCAGGCATCCAGCTGCCGTTCATGCGGTTGCTGCGCCAGATGTCCTCGTACCACTGGCCGTTCTGGTCCCGCTTTTCGCCCATGGTGCCTTCGCGCCGGCTGGTAAAGAACATCTTCGACCTGTCAGCCGTCACCAAGGGGCAGTAGTCGTGCGCCTTGCTGTTCACCGTCGCCCCGAGGTTGATGATCACTTGATCCTCGGGCGTGCGCGTTAACGTGCGGGCCACCATGCTCATGGCCGCGTGGCGGTCAACGTCGGCATCAGGTACCGAGCGCCCCTCCAGATGCTTATAGGTCGCGAAGAGTGCAAGCGCCTCTTCGAAACGCTGTTGACGATGGCGGCACAGCGCCAGCATGTAGTGCGCCTCGACACTGCCATTGCGCACCGCTTGCGCAAAATGGCCTGCCGACTGCGCCCATCGGCCCGGTAGCCTCCACTCGCACATGCCAAGGTTGTAGCTCACCTCGGCGAACGTGGTATCAATGGGCAGCAGGCGCCGGTAGATCTTCGCGGCATCCGCAAAGGCCTCGGCTTGCATGAGCAGCTCTGCTTCATCCAGCATGCGCGTCTGCGTTCGCTTGAAGCCTTCCTGTGCCACGGAAGCGTGCGCCAGGATCGTTCCTGCAAGGATCAGTGCGGTCTTCTTCATCATCGGATCAGTGTTACATCGCCGCTCTGCACGGCTTCACGCCCATCACTGAAGCGCGCGAAGGCTTTCCATGCATAGACGTCCTGTTTGGCGGGCTGCCCACGGTAGAAACCGTCCCAGCCCCTGGTGATATCGGTGGTCTCGAAAACAAGCTCGCCCCAGCGGTTGAACACTTGGAGACGATAGTCCTCCACCCCTTTGTAAAGCGGGAAGAAGAAGTCGTTGTTGAAGCTCTGCGGATCGTACGTGCCGTCCGTTGGCCCACCGCTTCCCGGCGTGAACGCGTTCGGGAACGCGAGTTCCCCAGCAGCAGTTCCAATGGCAGCAGCAGCCATCAGGAACGTATCCGGGCAGTTCCACTGGTTGTTCGCCACCAGCATCACATCGAAGGTGTCCGGATAGGTGTAGTAGTGAACGGGGTTGGTCTCCGTAGTGTTGGTGCCATCACCCAAGTCCCACCAGTAGGTCTCGGCATTGCCGCTGAGGTTGTAGAAGAACACCGGCTGATTGGGCACCACGACTTCCGTGGGCTGCGCCGTGAAGAAGGCCTGCGCCCGAGGGTGCACCACGACGATGTTCTGCTGGGTCACGGTGTTCACAGTTCCACCCACACCGAACGCGGTCATGGTCACCGTGTAGGTGCCCGGCAGGTTGTAGGTGTACAGCGGATGCTCTGCTGCGCTGGTGCCGCCATCGCCGAAATTCCACTGGTAGCTGACACCCTGCAGGCTGGTATTGGTGAACGCAACGGTCAGCGGTGCGCATCCCTCGCCACCCCCGATGAACGACGCGGTGGGGATCGGCGGGGTGATCTCCACCATCTGGACAGCAGTGTCGCTGCAGAACGCACTGCTCACCACGAGCACGACATTGAATTGTCCCCAAGTGGAATAGGTATGGTCCGCCGGGAACTGGTCCGCGCTTCCAATACCGTCGCCGAAGTCCCAGTTGTAGATCCAATTGCCTGGGCCGCTCGTGTTCGAGAAGGTTACCGTGCTCGCTGGAAACTGCTGCGTGAACGGCGTGGCAACGAAAGCCGCATTGGGTAACGGATGCACCGTCACCACCTGGCTCGTCGTATCGCTGCAACCGAAAGCACTGGTGGCGATGAGGGTGATGGTGTACTGGAGGTCCGCCGTGCCGTTGTTCACGTAGGTGTAGGCCGGCGTTGTTCCCGTGAGGACAGTGCCATCGCCCATGTCCCACATGTAGCTCACGGCCCCGATGCTCGTGTTGGTGATGTTGGTGGCCATGGGTGCGCAGCCACTGGCGGGTGTGTTGAAGCCAGCGATAATGTCGGGGAACAGCTGAACCTGCACCGTGGCGGTATCGGTGCAACCGAGCACGGTGCTGGCCACCAGCTCCACATCGTACGTGGTGAGCGCGGTGCCCGGGTTGCTGTACGTGTGCTGCACATCCCCAGGGGCTTGGGTGAGGAAGGTGAAGTCGCCGAAGTCCCAAGCGTTGCTTGCACTGCCGATGGTCAGGTCATCGAACGAAACGTCCAACGGACCACAACCAGCCAAGGTGTTGGGCACGAACTGGGCGATCGGCGCCGGATGTACCGTCACCGCACCATAAGCAGTGTCTGAGCAGCCAAAACCGTTCGTCGCCACCAGCGTCGGCACCCATGACTGGTCCGCAAGGGACTGATTGATGTACGTGTGCGACGGTGCGGGCAACGCGCTGAAGCTGCCATCACCGAAGTCCCAGAAGTAGCCCGTGGCACCCTGGCTCACGTTCGTGAAGTCGGCATCGAACGGCGAACAACCGATGGAGTCGTTCACGAAAGCCGCAGTGACGCCCGGGAATACCTGCACCGTTGCGTTCACTGTGCTGGAGCAGCCATTGTTGCGGAGCGCGGTGAGCGACACGTTGTAGGAGACCGTGCCCGGCCCCAGGTAGTTGAACCACGTGTAGCTGTGCACTGGGGCCATGGTCGTACTGGTTGTTCCATCACCGTAGTTCCAACTATAGCTGTCCGCACCAGAGCTCATGTTCTGCAGATCAGTGGTGAAAGCATGGCATCCGTCCGGATCGGCAACGAGCAGTTGGGCCACCGGAGCACCGAACACGGTAACCGTGCTGGTGGCAGTGTCGATGCAGCCGAAGGCATTCGAGGCCACAAGCGTCACGGTGAACACGGTGTCCGTGATGTTCGGATTAAGGTAGGTGTGGGATGGCGATGCGCCTTGACCGGTCGTACCATCGCCGAAATCCCAGTCGTAGCCTACCGCACCCACCACCGCAGGAATGGTCACGGTCAATGGACTGCAGCCGCTGTCGGGAAGCGCGCTGAACGTAAAATCGGCCGTTGGGTATACAAGAATGTTGGCGAAAGCGGTGTCGCTGCAACCAGCTGGCGAAGTGGCAATGAGCGATGCCGTGTTGGTGGCCAGGAAGAACGTGTTGTTCACGTACTGGTGGCTCGGGTTCGTCGCATTGCTCGTCGGGGTTCCGTCCCCGAAATCCCAGGTGTACGTGCTCGCACCAGTGCTGAGATTGGCAAAGTCCACATCGAAGGGCGCACAGCCCGGCATGCCATTGTGCGTGAACTGGGCCACGGCCGCTGGTGCAACCGTGATCGCAACCACCATCGTGTCGCTGCACCCGAAAGCGGTGCTGGCGATCAGCGTCGCTTGGAAAGTCGTGTCGGCGGGTCCGGCATTGAAGTAGGTATGCGTAGGCGCGAACGAACTGTCCACCGATCCATCACCAAAATCCCAGGCGTAGTTCACCGCACCCGAACTTGCATTGTTGAAAGTGATGGGCAAAGGGGAGCAACCCAGCGTTGTGCTCGGCATGAACAAAGCCGTCGGCTTGGCCTCCACGGTCACCATCTGCGCCCCGGTATTGCCGCAGTAGGGTGTCGTCACGGACAATGTCACGAGGTAATTGCCTGCGTTCGCATACAAGTGTGTCGGATCCTCGAGCGTGCTCGTGTTGCCGTCGCCGAAGTCCCAAGCCCATTGAATGACCGGGTTCCCGGGGGCTGTTACACTATTGTCGGTGAACTGGGCCACGTTGCCTACGCACACGTTCTGTGCTCCGATGGCTACCGTCGGCGGAGCGTACACATGCACGACGATGCTCATTGCGTTCGTGCAACCGTCGGCGTTGGTGGTGGTAAGCGTAATGGTGTAGTCGCCGACCGTCCCGTAGGTGTGCGGCGGAGGCGTAAGGCTGTTATCGGAGGTCCCATCACCGAAGTCCCACACCTGGCTCACGGCGTTCAGACTGTTGTTGGTGAAGCTCACGACAAGGCTGTTGCACGCGGCCGTGCTGTCCACACTGAAGAGCGATGTCGGCGCGGGCAGCACCACTACTGGCACGCTTGCCGTGTCCGCACAACCTGCAGTGGCTCCCTGGATGCTCGCTGCGTAGCTCGCCGTGTAGTCGCCCGCAGTGATGTAGGTATGCGCTTGGTTGCCGGCACCGGTGTTCTGCCAACCGGCGCCGTCACCGAAGTTCCACTCGTAGTAGTTGGCGCCACCGCTGTTCGTCTGGAAGAAGTTCACTGTCTCGCCAGCGCAAATGGTGTCCGGGAAGCTGGCCAGCGTGACATCCGGCGGAGGCACGATGTTGATCGTGACGTACGCCGTGTCGATACCGCAGTAGTTACTGTCCAGCAGCATCACGTTGTACGTGCCGATACCGGGGTAAGCGATCGTGCGCGGGAACGTGGGCGGCCACGGCGTCCAGTCGATGATGCTGTCCTGTCCCTGGCCCCAGTAGTTGCCGAAATTCCAATACTCGAACCGCTGGTAGATGTTGCCCTGCATCAAGCAGTTGCGGTCGGTGGTGTTCAGGAAGGTCACCACCGTGTCAGGGTAGCACAGCAACGTTGCGCTGGGCGCAATGGCCGCTTCGTCCAGGTCCCATACGCGGATGGGGTTGAACGTGGCGAAGCTGGGTCCTCCCTGCAACGTGTTGCAGTAGTTCTCTGCTTCCAGTCGCACGGTGGTCTCGCAGTTCACCGTGCCTTGCAAGTAAGTGTGCGAGATCGTCTGGCCGAGGTTGGTGTGATCGTAAACCTCTAACGGGCTTCCATCACCGAAGTCCCAGGTGAAGACCGTGTTCGGGGAAACGTTCGTGGAACTATTGATGAACTCGATGGATTGCGGCGCACAGATCTGCGTAAGGCCGCCCACGGGGATCTGGATACTGGCGCTTGTGCTCTCCTCCATCACCAGCACACCTTGCACTACACAGCCGGTAAGGGTCTCGGTGAAGGTCACGATGAACGTGTCCACCGCGGCGGTATAAACGTGGCTGATGCTGCCCGGGGGTACCAAGGCTGGGCCGTTCTGAACGGGACTGCCGTCGCCCCAATTGATGGTGTAGGCTCCGGTGGGAGCCGGTGACGCGATCAACAAGGTGTAGTTGTTGCCCGAACAGCTGTACCAATACGGCGCAGTGCCGGGCACCCCGTTGTAGTCGTACAGCTGGGGGCACTGCGCGCTCGCCCACAAGCCCGAAAGGGCGGTGAGGAACAGGAGGAGTTGCCGTAGTGAGCGCACGGGTGGGTCCGGGTCGGGCGCTCATACGTTCCGACAGGTCAAGGGGATACGTACCTGCCATGGAGCCTCCCGGAATGTCGACGGAACCCCCCGACGGCAACGCCGTATGAAGCCGTCGGGCAACTGCCCAATGCACCCAATGGAACGGTTCGATCTGTGCGTTATCGGCGGCGGGCCCGCAGGCTACGCAGCGGCCATGCGCGCCATCGACCTCGGCCTGCGCACCCTGCTCGTCGAGAAGGACCGCATCGGCGGCACGGGCATCTACAACGGCGCCCTCACCAGCAAAACGCTGTGGGAGCTTGCCCAGCGCGTGGCCAGTGCCAATGAGGTGGTGCGTGCCCGGGGCCGTGAACCCTTCCGCCTGGGTTGGGACGAGATCAACAAGACACTGAACGAAGCCGTTTTCGAGCGCAAATATCTCTACGCCTGCCACATGCAATTGCTGGAGAACGCGGGCGACCGGTTCCAGCACGAACGAGGCACGGCCTCCTTCACCGGTGCGAACACCGTGCGCATCACACGCGGACAGCATGTCACCAACATCGAAGCCGCGCATTTCGTCATTGCCACGGGCAGCCGTCCGCGGGTACCGGCGGAGATCCCCGTCGACGAGCGGAACATCCTCACCAGCGATGGCATCTTCAACATTGAAGACCTGCCCAAAAGCATCGTCATCATCGGTGCTGGTGTCATTGGCTGCGAGTTCGCGACCATCTTCACCAACTTCGGTCGCACCAAGGTGCACATCATCGACCGCGCGGCCCGCGTGCTGCCGTTCGAGGACCCCGATATCAGCCAGCTCATCAGCAGCGGGTTGGAGCGCAAGGGGGCCGTCATCCACCGCAACAGCAAACTCGAACGCATCGCCGTCGCGAACGGAAAGGTCGAGTATGAACTGACCAATGCGGATGGGCAGCGCGAGATCGTACGCGTTGACAAAGCACTGGTGTCAGTGGGCCGCATCCCGAACCTCGAAGGCCTCAACCTCGGCGGTGCAGGGATCGCGTTGGATGCCAAGACAGGCCTTCCTCAGGTGAACGACACACGTACCACGCAACCGCACATCCACATCGTGGGCGACGCGACCGGCAGCAATATGCTGGTGAACCTCGGCGAACTGGAAGGGCGGCATGCCGTGGAGCTCATCTGCGGGCAGCTGAACGCGCCATTGGCCTACAACAACATCAGCACCATCATGTTCCTCGATCCCGAGGTGGCCGGCATAGGCGCCAACGAACAGGAACTACGGAAGAACAACATCCCCTATCGCCTCGCCAAGATCAACTACGCCTGTCTCGCACGCGCCATTGCCATGCGCAAGACGAAGGGCTTCTTCAAGATCCTGGTGACCGACGATGATGAAATGCGCGTGCTCGGTATGCGCGCGGTCGGCGAGCACGCCAGCAGCGCCATCCAAGCCGTGGCCCTCATGATGCACACCGGCATGGGCATCGAGCGTCTCGCGGAAATGGTGCATCCGCACCCGAGCATCACCGAAGGCGTTCAGGAATGCGCACGCATGCTGTTGGGCAAGAGCATCTTCAAAAGCCCTGTCTTCGGCGACAAGATGCAGTGCTACCGCTGGCGCCCGAGCGCGGAGGAAGTCAAGGCGGCTTGAGGATCCCTACGGCGGCCCCGGGTCGCTGAACGCGGGGTTCGTCAGGAAGGCGGTATCCGTGAGCTGCTCCAGGAACGCTATGACCTGTGCCTTCTTCTGCGGTGTCAGCTCCATGGTCTCATCCGGATCCACGAACTTCATGAAGGCATCCACCGTCGGGGAGTCTTCACCTCCTTCGTTGTAGTGGTCGATGACTTCCTGCAACGTCGCGAAACGGCCGTCGTGCATATAAGGGCCGGTAACGGCAATGTTGCGCAACGTGGGTGTTTTGAAGTGGCCGATCTGGAAGGGGTCGCCCGTAACAGCTCCCACACCCTCATCAGTCGGGTTCGGGCCTTGGAGCGCGTTGTTGTGGAACTGCTCATCCGTAAAGAGACCTGCACCATCCGTGTGGCAGTGGAAGCAGTCAGCACCGCCCTGCCCGTTCGGGATGAAGGGCGGGAAACCGCCTTCAAGCTTGAACAGGTCGTAGCCCAGTTGGGCTTCCAGCGGGATAGTCCCTTCACCACGCTTCCAACGATCGTACGGACTGTTGGCGCTGATCATGGTGCGCAGGAACTGTGCAAGTGCCTTGGCTGCGTGAACACTGTCCAAGCTGTTGCCACCGAAGGCGGCGGTGAAGAGGTTCTGATAGGCGGAGCTTGCACTGAGCTTGGCGATCGCATCCGGCCAGGTCTCGTGCATTTCGATGGGATTGATGACCGGCTCCAGCACCTGTTTCTCCAACGATGGTGCACGCCCGTCCCAGAAGAAACTGTTGCCCCAACCGAGGTTGATGAGCGCCATGGCGTTGCGTTCGCCGGCGATGCCATCAATGCCTTCGCTGAACGCATTGCCGTTGTCCGTGAACCCGAAGATCTGCGCATGGCAGCTCGCACAGCTCATCATGTTGTCGTTGCTCAGCTTCTCCTCATAGAACAGGTGGCGGCCCAGCGCCACGCCCTCCACGGTCATGGGATTGTCCATGGGGATGAGCATGGGCGGCAGGTTGTTCGGGATATCGAGCGCGTAGGCCGTGGGTCCGCCCGTACCTCCTCCTCCGCTCGGAGGGTCGGGGTCCTCGTCCCCGCAATTGACGGCCAACAAAGCCATCGAGCCCAAGGCGATGAGAACAGTGCGGTCGTGGAGGAAGGTCTTCATGGCACTTGGTCCAAAGATCGTTCATCCGTCAACGCGTTCAAGAAGGCGACCAGATCGGCCTTCTCCTGGGCACTGAGGGTGAACGATTGCATGTGCGGGCTCAGGTTGGGCTGGTCAAGCCCACCTGTGGCGAAGTGGTCGATGACCTCCTCCAATGTGGCCAAGGAACCATCGTGCATGTAAGGTCCGGTGATGGCCACGTTGCGCAGCGTGGGGGTCTTGAACTTGCCTTCATCCTCGGGTTGCAACGTGATGCGGGCACGGCCAGCGTCGGAGGTGTGGTCCAGCGTCAGCCCGATGTTGTGATAATCTCGGTCAGTGAGATCATAGCCGGTGTGGCAGGAGGAGCAATTGGCAACGCTGCCGCTGAAGATGTTCCAACCGTTGATCTCTTGCGCGGTCAGTGCGGAACCATCACCACCGTGCATATAGCGATCGAACCGGCTCCAGCCGCTCACCAGCGTCCGCTCGTAGCTCGCGATGGCACGTGTGATCACGTAGGCGTCGAGCTGGCGGCCGTACGCCAACCGGCTCAAGCTCCTGTACGGTTCTTCGTCGCGCAGCAGAACGGCCACCGCATTGATGTCGCTGTTCATTTCGCGCGCGTCATGGATGGGAGCCAGCACTTGGTATTCGAGGTTGGGCACGCCGCCGTCCATGAACAAACGTTCCTGGTAGGCCACGTTGGCCAGCGTGGGTGAGTTACGGAAGCCCAATGCGCCGGTGGCACCGGCACTCAGCGCGACCAAGTCCGAAAAAGCGCGCCCTTCCATGTGGCAATCCGCGCAGGAAATGACCGCTGGATCGCTCAAGCGCTTCTCGAAGAAGAGCTCTTTGCCCAGTTGCACCCCGGCCTTCGTCAGTGGATTGTCTACAGGTACCGGCAAAGGGGGTGCGCCAGGTGCCAGTTCAACTTGGAACGCCGGGTTCAAGTCATCCTGAACCACTGCCTCATCGCGGCGGCACGCCACTACGAACAGGACCGTTGCCAGCAGCAGGTGACGCATGGCTCAGGGCGCGGAGATCGCGGAAACCACGCAATCGCTCAAGCGTGTGGCCAACTGGATATTGGTACCGTGCGCTTGGTTGTCGGTGGCCAGGTCCACAGTATCACTAACGGAATAAAAGAACCGGGACACGTCGATCTCCAGGACAACATCCGTTCGGCTCCCTGTTGGAACCTGCACGGGCAAGGACCCGAACTCGACGTCGCGGTAGCATGTGTCCATGCCCGTGTGGATGGAGAACAGGTCCGGCAACGCACCCACGCCGTTGGCGTCCGTGTCGAACCTTCCGTCGAACACCACGAACCGGTAACCCTCGGCCCAGGTCCAATGCATCCCATTGCTCGTGCTCAGCGGATGGTCCGCTGCGTACTGTGTCGGATCTCCGTGATTGATCGCATCGGGCACCCCTATGCCGAACCGGATGCCTGAATAATCACCGGGCGCAACGTCAAATTCCACCGTATCAGGGCCGTCGGTCAATCTCAACAGCTCGATATCGCTCAACTCCTGCGCATCACCTGTAGTGAGCAGTTCGATATCGCTGAGGTACATTTTCACCAGTTGCACTTGCACGCGGTAATCCGACACGTTGTGGTACACCGTGTACTTATCGAATGGCGCGCCATCCCACATGGGCTTCACAATGAGACGCACACCCGACGAGGGCGCGGGCGGCGGGGTGTACGGATCGGGCTCATGCTCATCGCAGCCGGTGAGGACCACCAGCATCAAGGGGAGGAAAAGCAGCTTCTTCATTCGTGGGTAATGCCAAGCACCAAGTTGTCCATGATCATCTCCGTGATCGGGCTCGGGGAGTGTTCGTTATCGTCGGCCTGAATGTCCAGGTTATTGACCAACTGGGCCATGTCAACCGTCAGGTCGATGATCAGCGTTCCGCCGGTCAGCGCGTCGGTGTGGATGTTGAAGACCGCATCACGTCGTAGGACATCGCCACCGCAATCATAGATGAACGTATTGTCAGCGTTGTCCACATCGCCATCGTTGTCGCTGTCGTAACGTCCCTCGAGCTTCAGGAAGATGTAACCGAAGGCGGGGTTCCAGTTCCAATGCATGGTCGCATCGTCCAGCGGCGCATCGTTCATCGTCGGGTCCGAATGATTGGTGGTACTGTCAACGCCGATGGTCATCTCCAACGTGTGGAGATGCCCGTTCACTTCCCCGAAGTTCTGGACCTGTCCACTGGCGGCCTTATCGGCAAGCAGGTACTTCGCCGGGAAGTCGGCCACCGTGGCCCCGCCATCGTCCTTGAAGTGGGGCTGGCCCATGAAGAACCGGACCCGGGTGAATCGGATGGGCTCGCCCAGGTTGGTCGTGTACATCTGGGCATCGTCGTAGGCATCGGCTCCCCACTTCCAGTTGTATTGGACGGCCACGATGGTATTCCCTCCGACATGGGTGTGGTCTTCCACTGTGCCTTCTTCCTTGCTGCACGATGCGCCAAGGAGCACTGCGGCCAGGCCGGTCATCATCAGTTTTCTCTTCATGGTTCCTTCAAGACGCAACATGGGACGTTTTCGTTCCCCTGGTTGCGCGCGTAAGCCCAAAAGTAGTCCTGCTGCTGGGTTGCCATCTGGTTGGCACCCTTGACTTTCGTCATCACCGGACCGTATACAACGAGGAACGGTCGTTCCGTGGGTGTCCTCGTGACCATCGGTCTGGTCCGCTGCAAGCCCCTGTCAGGTTAAAGGCAGCACCTACTTTCGGCGCAAAGCCCCGACCATGCAAGTATCACCGTTCGGACCGTCAAGTACGCTATTGCCCGCGGCCGTGCTTTTGGCCTGCTTCAGCGCCTGCCAGGATGCTCAACGCGGCGGCACGCCCATGGCCAACGGCACAGCCGATGATCCGCACGGTTTGCGGGCATGGCAGATCGAGCGCACAGCTGACCCTGCCACGGGTCTGGTACCTGCCGACATCCGGCGGAAGGAACTGGCGTTCGCGGCCAACCTGCCTCTCCGTGCTGAGGAGAAGAGCTTGAACTGGGCATGGCGCGGCCCGAGGAACCGTGGCGGCCGTACACGCGCCGTGCTGGTGGACCGCACCAACGACCAAGTGCTCATCGCTGGCAGCGTTACCGGTGGCCTTTGGCGCAGCACTGATGGTGGCATGACGTGGACGCGCACGAACCCGCTGGACGCCATGGCAGGCATCAGCAGCCTGGCGCAAGACCCGCGCACCGGGCATGAGAACGAATGGTATGCTGGCACCGGAGAGAACTATGGTGTCGCCAGTGCCACCAGCTTCAGCGCGCTGCTTCCCGGCGACGGTATGTTCAAGAGCACGGATGGGGGCCAGACCTGGACGCACCTGTCGAGCACCGTTGCCGGCGATCACCAGAACTACAACCGCACAGGCAGCTTCAAGCAGGTGAACGGCATTGCGGTGGATCCCACGCGCAACGACAGCGATGTGGTATTGGCAGCGGTGTACGGCGGTGTCTTCCGCAGCAACGATGGTGGTGCTGGCTGGCACACCGTGCTGGGGATCGATACGAACTCAGTGAACGCCTCGCTTTACACGGATATCCGAGTGACCAGCAATGGCGTGTTCTATGCCGCTGCCGGGAACAACAGCGCCATCGAAGGCTTGTGGCGCAGTGCCGACGGCTTTGCGTGGACGGAGATCACACCGGCCGGTTTCCCCGGCAACTGTGAGCGTACGGTACTGTCCATCGATCCGCAGAACGAGAACGTGGTGTACTACTTCAGCGAAACGCCGGGCACCGGAACACAGGGCCATTCGCTGTGGAAGTACCGCTACCTGAGCGGCGATGGCAGCGGCACGGGCGGCGCATGGGAGAACCGCAGCGGCAACCTTCCCAATGGATCCTGCACCGGCTACTTCACCTTCGACTTCGGGTACATCAACTCGCAGACGAGCTACGACATGAGCATCGGCGTGCATCCGGCCGACAGCACCGTGCTCTTCATCGGCGGCACCAATTTGTGGCGCAGCACCGATGCCTTCGCCAGTGCCGACAGCACCAGTTGGATCGGTGGTTACCGCTGCAACCAGAACGACCCGAAGGACTACGTCTATCCACAGCACCACCCCGATCAGCATTGGGTGTGGTTCAGCCCCACCGACCCCGATGTGCTCTATACCGGCAGCGATGGCGGCGTGCACCGCACGAACGATTGCCTGGCCGACAGTGTGCAGTGGACGGACCTCAACACGTCGTACATCACCAGCCAGTTCTATACGGTGCACGTGACGGACAACGGCACCGACGACCGTATCCTGGGCGGAACGCAGGACAACGGCATGTGGCTCTCGGTGACGGACGACATCAACGACAATTGGAAGTATGTGCACCAGGATGACGGCGCGTACGGCGCGTTGGCGCAAGGCGGTCAATGGATGCTCACCAGCAGCCAGCTCGGAAGGCTGTACAAGAAAACCATTGATGCGAACGCCAACATCACCGGCTATGAACGCATCGATCCGGACGGCGCCAGTCCGTACAACTTCATCAACCCGCTGGTGCTGGACCCTTGGAACAACGACCGCATCTACTGGCCCGCAGGCAACAAAGTGTGGACGCGCGGTGACCTCGGCAGCATTCCGGTGACGGACAACTGGTACATCGCACCAACAATGGGCTGGACGAACATCACCCAAGCACAGCTCGGCACCGGTGTGCGCATCACTTGCCTGGACATGAGCGCGGCCAAGACCAACCGGCTCTGCTACGGCACCAACAGCGGCCGCTTCTACCTCTTGGACAGCCTTGATACCGCTACGCCCGTGCGCACACAGATCGATTGGCCGCAATGGCCCGCAGCCTATGTGAGCTGTGTTGCACCGAACGACTTCGCGCCCGACGAGTGGCTGCTCACCTTCAGCAACTACGGCGTGCGCAGCATCTGGCACACCATTGATGCTGGGGCCACTTGGGCGCAAGTAGGAGGCAACTTGGAAGAGAACGTCAACGGTAGTGGCAGCGGGCCGGCGGTGTATTGGGCCGCCATCTATCCGGCCGGATCGGGCGAACCCACACGCTACTTCGTAGGCACAAGCGTGGGCCTCTTCAGGACGAACGCGTTGGACAGTATGAACACGGTATGGGAGATGGAAGGTGCCGGCACCATCGGCAATGTGCCCATCAACAGCATCGCGGTGCGCACCGCCGACGGGCTCATCGTGGTGGGCACGCACGGCAACGGTGTGTACGGCACGAAGGTGGCGCCGCTGGTTGCCGTGAACGAGCCCGCGAAAGCACAGGTGCAGCCTGCCTACCCCAATCCCGCTTCGGAGAACGTGACGTTCGGGGCTGGCAATGGCACGGGTGCGGTGGAAGTCACCGTGCTGGACCAACTGGGGCGCACGGTACTAGCGCGCCGTATCCCATCCGGAACGCCATGGACTTGGAACCTGCGCAACAACGGTGGCACACGCGTCCGCAATGGCACCTACGTCGTGCGCATCGGCAACGATCCACCACAGCGTGTTGTCGTGCAGTAACATCGCAACCCGCAGGTTCACCACAGCCCCTTACCACCTTCTACCCTACCTATCATGTCATTCCCTTCCGACCTCGAGATCGCGCAGAAAGCACAGCTGAAACCCATCGCCAACATCGCGCAGCAGCTCGGTGTGGACCCGGAGGTCATTGAGCCGTACGGCCGCACCAAGGCGAAGCTGCCGCTCACGCTCATCGACGAGAAGAAAGCCGCGAAGAGCAAGCTGATCCTCGTCACCGCCATCTCACCCACCCCGGCGGGCGAAGGCAAGACCACCACCAGCATCGGCCTGAACGAAGGCCTTAACAAGCTCGGGAAGAAAAGCATCGTGGTGCTGCGCGAACCCAGCCTCGGGCCCGTCTTCGGGATGAAGGGCGGCGCGGCCGGTGGCGGCTACGCGCAAGTGGTGCCCATGGAGGACATCAACCTGCACTTCACCGGCGACTTCAGCGCGATCGAGAAAGCGAACAACCTGCTGGCCGCACTGCTCGACAACAACCTGCAGAACCGCAAGCGTACACTGAACATCGACCCGCGCACCATCGCATGGAAGCGCGTGATGGACATGAACGACCGCGCGCTGCGCGACATCACCATCGGCCTGGGCGGCACCGGCAACGGCATCCCGCGGCAGGACGGCTTCAACATCACACCCGCGAGCGAGGTGATGGCCATCCTCTGCCTCGCCACCTCGTTCGAGGACCTGAAGAAGCGCCTCGGCGACATCTACCTCGGCCAGAAGTGGGACCGCACACCGGTGTATGCCCGCGACCTGAAGGCCGAAGGCGCCATGGCCATCCTCCTGAAGGATGCCATCAAGCCGAACCTGGTGCAAACGCTCGAAGGCAACGCCGCCATCCTGCACGGCGGTCCGTTCGCCAACATCGCACAAGGCGTGAACAGTGTGCTCGCCACGCGCATGGGCCTCAGCCTCGGCGACTATGTGGTGACGGAAGCGGGCTTCGGTGCCGACCTCGGCGCAGAGAAGTTCTTCGACATCAAGTGCCGCGCGGCGGGACTTTCACCGAGCGCCGCGGTGATCGTGGCCACGGTGCGCGCGCTGCGTTACCACGGTGGTGCCGACGTGAAAGAAACCGGCGTTGCAGCACCGGACAAGCTGAAGACAGGTCTCGCCAACCTGGGCCGCCACATCGAGAACATCGGCAAGTTCGGTGTGAAGGCGGTGGTGGCCATCAACCACTTCCCCACCGACACGGCAGAAGAGATCGACATGATCAAGGCCTACTGCAAGGAGCGCGGTGCCGAAGCGGTGCTGGCCCAAGGCTTCGCCAAAGGCGGCGCCGGCATGACGGACCTCGCCAGCGCCGTGCTGCGAGTCATCGAGGAAGGCAAGAGCGACTTCAAGCCGCTGTACGACCTCAACCTCTCCATCAAGCAGAAGATCGAGACCATCGCCCGCGAGATCTACCGCGCCGATGGCGTGGACTACAGCGGCGATGCAGAAACCGCGCTGCGCCGAATCGACAAGCTGGGCCTCAACGGCGTGCCCGTGTGCATGGCCAAAACGCAGTACAGCTTCAGCGACAACAAGGAGCTGCGGGCAGCGCCCACCGGCTTCCGCATCACCGTGCGCGACATCGAGATCAGTGCGGGAGCCCGCTTCGTGGTGCCCATCTGCGGCGAGATCATGCGTATGCCCGGCCTGCCCGAAGTGCCCGCCGCCGAGGGGATGGACATCGATGTGAACGGCGTGATCAGTGGGTTGAGCTGAGGCGATCGGCCGTAGGTTTGGAGGGCCATGTCGCAGAACGACCTGCTTTCCGCCATTGATGACCTGAAGCGCGAGCTGGAAGGCCTGTTGCCGATGCGCGCGGAGCAGGAGCGCAGGCTATGGGAGAAGCTGAACTTGGAGTGGAACTACAACAGCAACCACATCGAGGGGAACACGCTCACGTACGGTGAGACGTTCCTGCTCCTGGTGCACGGACGCGTGACCGGTGAGCACTCAGCGCGCGAGATCGATGAGATGCGCGCGCACAATGTGGCCATTGGTATTGTGCGTGAATGGGCGTCCGATCCGTCGCGCAACATCGCGGAGGCTGATGTGCGCGACCTGAACCGGGTGCTGCTCAAAGAACCGTTCTGGAAAGAAGCCATTACCGCGGACCGGCAGCGGACACGAATACAGGTGATACCCGGCCAATACAAGACCGAAGGCAACCTCGTGCTCCAACCCGACGGAACGGTCTTCCACTACGCCGCCCCCGCGGAAGTAGCACCCCTCATGCGCGAACTCATGGCGTGGTACGGCGGAACGGACAACGTGCATCCGCTCATCGTGGCGGCCTTGTTGCATCATCGATTCATCGTCATTCATCCGTTCGGCGATGGCAACGGCCGCACGGCGCGACTGCTCGTCAACTATCACCTGATGCGCAATGGCTTCATGCCGCTGATCGTGAAGAGCGTGGACAAGAACGCCTACTTGAGCGCATTGCAAAAGGCTGACGCGGGTGACCTCGCCCCGCTGATACAATTCCTTGCGTTACAGGAACAATGGAGCTTGGAGCTCGCCCTGAAGGCCGCGCTCGGTGAGGATCTGGAAGAACGGAAGGACTGGGTGAAAGAGGCTGAGGTGCTGTACAAGAGGACAGCCCAAAATGGGGCTGACATCGCACAGCGCAAGGAGGAAGAACGAGTGCTCTTTGCCAAGGTCGTGCAACGCGATGGTGCTCACATCGTGAGTGCCTTCCGTGGAACCGTTCGGGTCTTCGAGCGGTTCTATACAACAGCCAACATCACGTTGCAGTTGATCAGGCACAACGTACCAGGCCACAACACGCTCCTTTTACCGTTGGATGAGAACGGACTACTGAACATGTTCCGCGATGTGGGCATGGAGCCGTACGTTCTCTTGTACTCGAACCTTCATGAAGACGCACTTGGCACTGGTGCGAAACCGATTTGTGCCCAATTGAACTGGTTCGCCCAGAACGGAGATCAGGTCGTGGTCCTCAGCTGCGGCAGTTACAGCAAGCGCTTCCAAGCCGATATGGGGCACAGCCTGCTGCCCGAACTCAACTTGGCATTGGACGAGTTCGGAAAGGCCATGCTCAAAGAGGTTGCGGGTTGAGCTGATCACTCCACCGCAACACGGTACGTGAGCGCAGCAGTGCGCACCACGTACACTCCCGATGGCAAGGCGCCGACGTCGGCGAGCACTCCTCCTTCGGTCCGGCTCTGCGGCACCTGCACTTCACGTCCCGCCGGATCAACCCAAACCAGCGGCCCACGCACACCGGGGAAAGTCACCATGTCGTTAGCCGGTTGAGGGAAAGGAGGCAACTGCTCTGCGCTCTCCTCCGCCACGTTTGTTGCCGCGCAAGCACACGCCGAGAAATGATTCACGCAGAAGAGCGGTGTCAGCGGGGCTGAAACATCATCCAGCACAATGCTGCCCGTGGTGGTGTTCGCGCCAACCCAGGTGCCGTTGATGCCGCCCCAATAGAAGACACCCGTGGCTTGGTCCACGCACGAGCCGGTCATGGCGGGTTTCATCAAGGCATTGGACGTGTGCGCGTTCGACAGGTGCGTTACCACGCCGGTGAGCGGATCCACGGTGGAGACCCACTTGCCATCGCCGCCCTCGCTCGCCGCACCGAACGAAGTACCAAGCACATTCCCGGTGCTGCAGTCGTAGGAAAGGTGCCCGGACGACTCGCCGGGCGGGTCGATCATGGGCGTGTTGTAGAGCAATGTTCCCTGGTCGATGTCGATGCCCATGATGGAGTTGATGTTCTCGAATCCGTACACGCGGTTCACCGGGTCGATGTAGGAGCCAGCGCCCATCATGAACTGCATGTTGCCGGGCATGGTGAGCAGCGACTGGAAGGTGTTCGAGGCAAGGTCGTAGCGCGCGAAGACGATGCTGTCCGGTGGATCGTTCACGAAACCGAACAGCGAGGCCGTGCACGGATCGTACTCGATGAAGTTGAAGAAGGCCGTGCCCGCCATGGGCAGCACTACCGACGTGGTGGGCAGCAGGCCGTAGGGGTCGAGTGAGTAAAGGGTGGTGCCCGTGCAGAAGAGGAAGGTCTCCTGGTCCGTATCCACCGTGCCGCTGGCCATGCTACTGATAACGCCCATGGGCAGCGTGTCGATGTCGCTGATGACCATGGTGGACAGGTCGAGGGAGCTGAAGGCGAACACCCCCGACTGCGGGTTGTGGATCCCGTAGAGGGAGCCTGAGAGTTGGGCGTTGCTCACAAGCGCGATGGCGGAACAGAACAGTGCGAGCGGGAGGCGAGGTAATGGCATGGCGGCGGGGGTAGGTGACACTAAGATGTTCGGTAAGCACCCTTCGCTGCTTCAGCAAGAGCCAGCAAAACGGATCGGCGCCCGGACAGGTCGAAGATCCGCCGATAGAGGAGATCGCTGAACCCTACCCTTTCAACACCTCCCTCCCTATCACCAGCTTTTGGATCTCGCTGGTGCCTTCGCCGATGGTGCAGAGCTTGCTGTCGCGATAGAACTTCTCCACGGGGAAATCCTTGGTGTAGCCGTAGCCACCGAAGATCGACGTTCTCATTGCCGCACCGCGGCCAGGACTTCGACGCTACTCTCGCGGCAGTGTCCGAACGGCCACCGACTTCGCCAAGACCTCCACCACCCAATCGTAGGTAAAGACCACATAGTGCTCGCCAGCATAATTCTCCATCCTCAGCGGCTTGGTCCAGTTTGCACCGGAAACCACGAACAGCGCACCTTCCGGCCACTCGATCTTCTCCAAGAGCGTGAATGTCTGCTCCCCTGATGCGCGGTAGCAGATCACATCATCAAAAACGATTTCATACTTCACCGAAGACTTGTCCTCAACGACCAAGGTCAATCGACTTTCGTTCCACTCCGACCTGACCAATTCAAGCGATCTCTGGCCCTCAGCAGTGACCACCGTCCGCCATGGATTGATCTTCATGCCTCGAAGCTGAATTGGGTTGCGCCCCTGGGAAAATCGCCCCTACCCTTTCAACACCTCCCTGCCGATCACCAGTTTTTGGATCTCGCTGGTGCCTTCGCCGATGGTGCAGAGCTTGCTGTCGCGATAGAACTTCTCCACGGGGAAATCCTTGGTGTAGCCGTAGCCACCGAAGATCTGCACGGCCTCATTGCCGCAATGCACGCTCACTTCACTGGCGTAGAGCTTGGCCATGGCCCCGGCCTTGGTCACCTTCTGGCCGCGGTTCTTCAGGTCGCTGGCGTGGCGGATGAGCAGCTCGCTGGCTTCGATGCGCGTGGCCATGTCGGCCAGCTTGAAGCTGATGCCCTGGAAGTTGGCGATGGGCTGCCCGAACTGTTGGCGCTCCTTGGCGTACTTCACGCTGGCATCGAAGGCGCCCTTGGCTATGCCGAGGCTCAGCGCGGCAATGCTGATGCGGCCGCCGTCCAGGATCTTCATGGCCTGCTGGAAACCCTGCCCCACTTCGCCCAGTACGTTCTCTTCGGGGATGCGGCAGTCCTCGAAGATCACTTCGGCTGTTTCGCTGGCGCGCATGCCCAGCTTGTTCTCCTTCTTGCCTGCCTTGAGGCCCGGTGTGCCGCGTTCGATGACGAAGGCCGTCATGCCCTTGCTGTCCAACAGTTCGCCGGTGCGCACGATGGCCACTACCACATCGCTGCTGATGCCGTGCGTGATCCAGCACTTGGTGCCGTTGAGCACCCAATGCTTGCCGTCCTTCTTCGCCGTGCACTTCATGCGCATGGCGTCGCTGCCGGTGTTGGGCTCGGTGAGGGCCCACGCGCCCAACCATTCACCGGTGGCCAGCTTGGTGAGCCACTTCTTCTTCTGCTCGTGGTTGCCGAAGTAGTTGATGTGGCCCGTGCACAAGCTGTTGTGCGCCGCCACGCTGAGGCCGATGCTGCCGCAGATGCGCGCCACTTCAACGATGGTGTCCACGTACTCGTGGTAGCCAAGGCCCGCGCCGCCATACTCCTCAGCCACGAAAACGCCGAGCATACCGGCAGGTCCGAAATGGTCGGTGAAGAGTTTCTTGGGGAAATGCTGGCTCTCGTCCCATTCCATGACGTTGGGGCGGAGTTCGCGTTCGCACAGGTCGCGCACGGCTTGCGCGATCATCGTTTGGTTCTCGGAGGCGGTAAGCTGCATAGGGTTCAATACGTCACTAGGCGGATGATGTCCGCGGCATAGGGTTGAAGGCGCTGTGCGCCATTGAGGAACGAAAGTTCGATGAGGAAGCTGAAGCCGGCAACCGTGCCGCCCTGCATTCTTATCAGTTCGGCGGCGGCCGCTGCGGTTCCGCCGGTGGCCAGCAGGTCGTCGTGCACCAATACGTTCATGCCGGGCCGCACGGTATCCGTGTGCATCTCGATCTCAGCGCTGCCGTATTCCAGGTCGTACTTGTAGGCAACGGTCTTCCACGGCAGCTTGCCCTTCTTGCGCACCGTGATGAACGGCACACCGAGTTTCAAGGCCATGGGCATGCCATACAAGAACCCCCGGCTCTCGATCCCCGCGATCGCATCAATGCGGCGCCCGTTCAAGCCTGCAATGAGGCCATCGACCACGGCGGTGCTCAGGGCGGCGTCCTCCATCACCGGAGTGATGTCACGGAACAGGATGCCCGGCTTGGGGAAGTCGGGCACGGCGCGGATGGCCGCTTGCAAGCGCTGTTCGAGGGCGGTGGGCATGGGGAGGGCAAGTTTACGTTGCCGTGCTCACCCGGGCCTCACCCCTGCCGGTTTCCAAGGAAGAGGGGTCAGAGTGCAACGAACCGGGATCTGCGCTAACGCACCGGTGCCCATCAAGGTCCTGTGGTAAGGTAAGGCGAGAGCTTCTGGAAGAGCTCGTCGTCCACAAGAAGGCATTTCTTGATATCCTCCACGGTGGTATATGGCCCGTGCTGCGTGCGGTACGCGACAATGGCCTTGGCGATGCTCCACTTCTTCCACAGGTAAGGATGGCCGGTGAACTCTTCGGCCGTGGCGGCATTGACGTTCAGCTTTCGGGCCAGGACGGCGTCCACACGCAGCAAGCCCGCGATCTTCTGCACCGCATCAGGTTTGTCACGCAGAACGAACACTTCGTTGAGTTGTTCGATGGAAACGTAGCCGCCCAGCTGGTTGCGGTACTTGATGATGCCGCGCGCGAATGACGGACCGATGCCGGGCAATGCGGTGAGCGCGGCACTATCAGCGGCGTTGAGTTCCACCACTTCGTACACGGGTCTGTCGGGCCAGGTCTTCGTGCGCTGGGATGTATCGCGCACGGGCCACGGCTTGCGTTCCCGACGTTCCGCGGAACGCAGTCGTTCGGGCGCGCTATCGGGCAAAAGCATGAACGGTGCCAACAGCGCGAACTGCTCGGGCTTGATGCTGTACATCTTGGCCACATCGGCCTTGCTGCGGAAGCGCCCACCGCGCTCCACCCATCGTAGGATGCCACCGGCTTGTCTCTCGGTGAGACCGAGCGCCATCCAACCTGTGCGGTCGAGGGCATTGGGGTCAAAAGGAGTGAGCCCCGCTGTGTCCAAAGCGATGGCACTTGGCTCATCCTTGGCCACGAATGCAACCACTGCTGACCGCTCGACTTCCGATAATGCAACTCGCTTTTCCGGGGACCATTGCCGGTAAGCCAACCACGATGCCCACATCAGCAGCCCCGCACAGGCCATGAGCATGGCCCGACGTTCCAAGTGGTGCAGGTCGAACGCGTCAAGGAGGCCATGGCCGCTGGGGCGCATCTCCACAAGCCCCTCTTTGCGCTGCCGCTTGGGGCGGACCAAACCAAGTTTGGTCGCCAGTGACTTCAAGGTCAGTTTGCGAACGGCCATGATCCGGGACGCTGGCTTCTTGACGAGCGGGGGCCCAAGAAGTAACGCGGTGCGCCGCATTCACCCGTGACGTGTTCCTTTGTGCATCGACCCGCCGGCATCCTCTTGGGAACCGGGACCCGGGCCGGCACACATCCAATGATCGGCATCATCATGGGCAGCCGCAGCGACCTGGAGGTCATGCGGGACGCTGCGGACGTATTGAAGGAACTCGGAGTGGCGTTCGAACTCACTGTGGTGAGCGCACACCGCACCCCTGACCGCATGGTGCAGTATGCGAAGACGGCGCGTGAACGCGGGATCAAAGCCATCATTGCAGGTGCTGGCGGCGCAGCGCATCTGCCGGGTATGGTGGCCAGCATGACGTCCTTGCCGGTGATCGGTGTACCCATCAAAAGCCGCAACAGCATTGACGGATGGGACAGCCTGCTGAGCATCGTGCAGATGCCCGGTGGCGTGCCCGTGGCCACGGTGGCCGTGAACGGTGCGCAGAACGCGGGCATCCTCGCAGCGCAGATCCTCGGGGCAAGCGACGCCACCTTGGGCGCCAAGCTCGATGCCTACAAGAAGGGGCTCGCAGAAAAGGTGGGCGAGGGCATTAGCGCCTTGAGGCAGCAGTTCCCGAACGGTTTCGACAAGTGAAACAGGCGGCGGGCGCTGCAGGGCGCATCCATGTGCTGCGGCTTGAGCCGGGCGAGGAGGTCCGCGGCACTCTTCGTGACTGGATCGAACGCGTGGGTCTTCAGGCTGCTATCATCACAAGCGCCGTCGGCAGTTTGTCCACCGCGCACCTGCGCTACGCCGGCCGCGCTGATGGTGTGGTGACCAGCACCGACCTGGAGGTGCTTTCCCTAAGCGGCACGTTGAGCATTCATGGCATGCACCTGCACTTGAGCGTGGCCGATCGCGATGGCCGAATGCTGGGCGGCCACATGCTTGACGGCTGCCTTGTGCGCACAACGCTCGAGCTCGCCGTTCAGGAGGTGGATGGTGTTCGCATGCCCCGCACGAAAGACCCCGCCACGGGCTACGACGAACTGAGCCCGGAAGTACGCTAGTTCACGGCACCACGTCCATCTTGGTCTTGCCGGCCGTTATGTAAGGGTATATCTCGTCCACATCGGCGTTCTTCAGTGCAATGCAGCCCCATGTCCAGTCCTGGCCGGCATCGATCCAGTGATCGTAGCCTTCCGGCACACCGTGGATACCGATCTCGCCACCGATGTCCTTGCCTGCGGGGATGAGGCCCTGTTGATGGCGTGCCTTGTAGCGCTTCCAGCTCTCCGCGTTCGGGTAATCCACCCAGATGAACTTGTGCCAATCGTTGTGCACGCGCTTGCTGCGGAAGCTGAACGTTCCTTCGGGGGTCTTGCGATCACCTTGATGGAACTTGTCGCCGACCGGTTTCTCGCCGAGCACGCACGGGTACGTCTTCAACAGCGTATCCCGCCCGCTCGGCAGCTTGGCGTGCACTTCGAAGCGCCGCTCGCTCTTGTCCACATGGAAGCGGACCGTTGCGGCATTGATGCGCAGCGAATCAACGAGCACGCCGAGCGGACGGATGCGCACAACAACAGGTGGCGCAGCAACGTGAGGATCTTCAGCAACCGCTGGGACCACAGAGGGAGCATCCTGGCATGCGGCGAACAATGGGAACAAAAGGAACAAACACGGTGCGGCACTCTTCATCGTGGGGGGAATGATGAACGCTGAATGCAGGTCGATCCTTTCGTAACGCGGTAGCGAGCCCGGCCGCTGATCAGCGGCCGGGCTCCGCTCCTACTGTACCAAGAACGGGATCGACACCTCAATGTCCGTGTCGCCGCCCGCGTTGGTGATGTCACCATTGCTCACGCCACTGGCCGTCTTGTCCGGTTCATGACGAAGCACCACCGAGAGCGATCCGGACCCTGCACCAGCGGTTGTCCACGTGCTGGCGAGGCCGATCGGGTTACCGTTCGCATCCACATCGCCATATGCGGTCCATGAGAGCCCGCTGCCCGTGGTGGTGAAAAAGAACTGGTGCGCCTCGGCTTCATCGGCCACCTCGTTGCTGATGGTGTCCGCCGGGTTCCCGGTCTCGTTCAGGAGCAGCACCGTGGCGTTGTACACGGTACCGGTCAACAGGGTGTCGCCGGTTATGATGGGGGCATTGCCCCCGTCCCCGTCCAGGTCAAACCAATCGAACACGGCCGTGTCGCCGCCCAAAGCGGGAACCATGGTCAGTCGAACGGTGGTGATGAGCTCTTCTTCGTTCACGATGGGAGGCGCCGGGGGATCCTCATCATCGTCTTTGCAGGCTGGCAGTGCCAGGATGAGGAGCGCCAGTACGGCCGCGCCCCATTTCTTGGGATGGAATACGAATTCGGTTTTCATGGTTTTGGGGTTGAGTTCGTGTTGATCGAGTTGTGTTGTGCAGTTCGTTTTCCGTTGTGCGTTGCCGAGACCGATGGGACTCACGGCGCCCCTTGCGGTTCGTGGTCGTTGGGGCCGCCACCGAACGCGTAGGTGATCCAGAGCACGATGTCCGTTCCGCGTGCATCGGCGTAGTAGCGGAAACGGTCCGTGTAGTCGCGGTAGGCCGCGTTGAGGAGGTTGCTGCCGCGCAAGCCGAAACGCAGACTGTTGCGTCCCAGCGGTCGTTCGGCGGTGATGGTGCAGTTCAGTAGTTGGTAGGCTGGTGGCGGTTCGGCGAAGTCGAGGCCTTCGGGGATGCGCTCCTGTCGGAAGACGATGTCGGTGCCGACTTCCACCGAAATGCGCGATCGCTGGTCCGGCCCCGAACGCTTGAAGACCAGTCCGCTGCCCACGCGGTCGCTCGGCATCTGGAACAACCACTCATCGCGCACGAGGTCGCGACCGCGCACCGTGCTCGCTGCGACACGCCAACGCCAATTCCGGTGCAAGCGCAGTTCGCTGTTCAGGTCGGCGCCGCACAGCAAGGCATCGGTAGCGGTGTATTGGAAAACGGGGAACGCCCCGCGCACCGTGAGCCGCGTTCCGTTCGGTCGCAGGTAAATGAAGTCCGTGATGTGCGATGCGTGGAGGGTAACGTCAATTCGAAGCCTGCGGCCGAAGAAGCGCTCTGACAGGTCGAGCACCGCCTTCCATGCGCGTTCACTGGCCAGCTCTGCATGGCCTTCCTCGATGGCGGCGGCACCGTGGTGCAAGCCTTCGCTGTACAGTTCGCTCACATGCGGCGGGCGGAAGGCGCTGCTGATGTTGAACCGCACTTGCGCACTGTCCTTGGCCGTCCACGCAGCCCCGGCACTGAAGGCCGTGTTGGTGAAGCGATGGCCAGGCCGGACGAGCATATTGTCCGTTGTGTACTTCACCACATCGAGCCGGGTGGCTTCCAAACGCGCTCCAGCCTCCAGTTCCAGGCGTTCACCGATCGGCAAATGCTCCACCACGAACACGCCGCCGGTGGTACGGGTGTAGTCCGGGATGAGCGGACGGACACCAGTACCGGGGATGTTGTCGTTCTCTTGCAAGAGGCCGTTCACGCCGATGCGGCCGTGCATGTGCTTGCCCAGCCAGTGTTTGAGCACTGCATCCGCCGCGTGGGTGGTGAGGTAGAGGTCCAACGCAGGCTTGGCATCGCGACCAGCACGGCGGATGTCGTACTCCTGCCGATCATCCGCTTGGTATGCATAGGTGACCACGAGCCGGTCGTGTTCGGTGATGGCGTACCCGGCCTCGGCCTTCAGCAAATTGTGTTGTGCCACCTGCCGTGGCGCGTTGATGTCGTATGAGCGTTCACCGATGAACCATGGTTCGCCACGATCCAACGCGTTCTGCAGATCGGTGAGGTTCCCGATGTGCGCGGCGCGCAGGATGCCCAGTTCTCGACCGAACCAACTGTAGTACACCCCCGCGTTGAAGCGATGGTCGCGGTAGCCGAGCGCCGCCGAGCCTCCTGCCTCGCGAAGCCCGGTGTTGCTGAGCACATAGCGCCCAGCATCGCTGTCGCCGAGGTATCGCCCGCTGCCTTGCACCCGCCATCCGAAGCCACGCACGCTTCCCAAGCCCCCTTGCACCATGGCGTTCGCACCGCCGCCACGCCCGTTGTACAGCCCCAACCCGCGTACTTCGCCACTGGCACCACCGCTTCGTGGCAGCGCCACCGGTTCGGTGACAATGACGCCGCCGATCGCATCGCTGCCGTACTGCACACTCGCCGCACCCTTCACCACGGTGATGCGATCGCTGCTGAGCGGATCGAGGTTAGGGGCATGTTCCGCTCCCCATTGTTGATCTTCCTGCCGCACGCCCTGGTTCAACAACAGCACGCGATTACCGGTGAGCCCGTGCACCATGGGCTTGCTGATGTTGGGACCGCTGTTCAGCACCGAAACGCCTGGCACGGCGGCCAGCACCTCACCGAGCGATTTCCCCGAAGCCCGCTCCATGTCGGCGCGATCAACGGTGCGACCGGCCTGCCCCACATGCTCATCGGGCCGCTTGCGCTTTACCTCGGTTTCGTGCAGCTCGTGTGCATGGTGTTCGAGCTTTATCTCCAACACCTGGTCACCCTTCAGGTCTACGCGCCGCTCCACGGGATCGCACCCAACGTGGCCCACACGTAATGAGTAGGTCCCGGGGCAGAGCCCTTCCATGCGGAAGTACCCATCGGCTCCGGCCTGCACACCGCGACCTGTCCCCACAAGCTCCACCGAAGCGAAGTCGAGCGGTGTGCGGTCGTGCTCGTCCACCACGCGGCCGGAAAGCACAAGGTCGCATTGGGCTTGGACGCCCAACCAGAGGAAGGAAAAGGAAACGGAGAGGATGAACTTCATGGAATGCCCGAGGCATTCGGCCAAGGGCGGGTTTGTTGAACGAAGCACGACGCCCACCGCAATGGACGTGCGCGCTCAATGGAGCATCTGCCTTAGGCAGTCCGGTTCAACAAACTGGAGGGCCGCGCGCGCCGGGAGCTTCGAGCGGTGGCACCAACGGCACAAGAGGCGAAGACAGGATCGCTTCGCCAAGAACTGCACGACGAACGGTCAAGCAAAGTGATGCTTGTTCCTCACCGACGGGCGGCAGAGCATCGCAAACAGGGCATGGGGCATCAAGCACATCAGCACCTTCGGGGGCATCGTGATGATCATGCTCAACCACGCACGCATGCAACCAGTCGCGCGGGATCACCGCCACCGACAACACTCCCAGCAGGAGCATCGCAAGTACTCGACGGAGACGGGTGCCTGACATGGGAACAAACGTAAGCATCTTCACGCCCGTACGCCGCTGTCGGCTCACCGCCCACAACACGGCTCTTCGGCCATGCCTTCCCTCGCGCGCTCACGCTGGCAACGTTTCGGCCTGAATGCGTCCCGCTATGCGCTCGGTCCGATCGGCGGACTTGTGGTGCCCTGGTTGGTGATTCACCAGAGCGGCTCGCAAGCGGCATGGGGTGATGCGTTGCGCATCATCATACCGCTCCAGTTGTTCATTCATGTTGCGGCATGGGGAAGCCGGGATCATCTGCTCCGGTTGTTCGCCTCGACGGAGGTGCAACCCCGAACGCTTGTCGCACAAAGCATGATCACACGAGCGGCGGTTTTCCTCCCCATACTTCTGTTAATCGGTCTTTTGGGCAACGGACCGTGGCCATTCGCGGCACTTTGGGCCGGTGGCGCAATGCTTGCCAGTTCTTTCGAGGCCCTCTTCATCTGGCAGAAGCGGTTCGGCCTCATGCTGCTTATGGATGCCATGGGGTTGCTCGTCCAATGCGCAGCGCTCGTTCTCCTCGGCCCATTGAACACCAGCACGGTGCTTGTCACCTTCACGCTCGGTGCAGCCGTCAAATTGGGCATTCTCCGTGTGTGGTCATACAACCTACCACGACATGAACCATCCATTGATGTGTTCGGTGTTTCCATCCGATCACACTTCATGGACGCTTTCCCGTTCTTCCTCATCGGCTTCAGCGGCCTGCTCGCTTCACGCATCGACCTCTATACGGCCAACGCACTGCTGCCGCCCGTGGAAGTCGGGCGCTACCAGATCATTGCGTCCCTTTTCGTGCAGTGCCAGGCCCTCGCCGCGCTTGTGGTTCTGCCCCTTTCACGCGACCTGTTGAAGCTGAACGTGGAGAGCGTGGCGCGGTACGCACGTCGTGCGCGGATGTGGGCTGCTCTGGGTTTGATCCCGCTTTGCGCCATGGCCTGGGTGCTCTTTTGTTTCGGGTTCGGTTTCCGGCTGGCCTGGCACACAATGGCCGCAGCGGCGCTGATGGTGTGGCCGGTGTTCGCATACGTACCGTACATCAACACCTTGTACAAGCACGGTCGCCAACGCACCGTGATGTGGTCCAACTTCGCCGCGGCAGCAACCTCCTGCGTGCTCACCGCGCTACTCCTTCCATCGCTTGGCCCCACCGGCGGGCTGTTGGCCGCTGCCGCTGGCCAATGGCTCATGCTGGCCAGCATCACCGGTGCAATACGACGCATGCATGCTGTGCCCGGAATGTGAGGCCCTGCTTTCCGCGGAATGGACCTGTCCGAACGGTCATGCTTGGCCGCTGGTGGATGGTGTGCGCCGTTGTGTGAACGCCGAACTGTCGCGCACGCTCGATCCGTTCCTGGATGCCTTTCAAGACCATCGCGCGGTGCGCGATGAACGTATCCTCGAGCCCGCACTGTTCCCCCGGCTTCCGGAAGCCGGTGTGGAACACGATCCGGCGTTGTGGAAATTGCGCATGTACGATCTCGATCTGATCAAGCGCTTGTTGTCCGACCGCGCCCCATCCGGTGGTCTGCGCATTCTGGATGTCGGCGCATGGAACGGCTGGTTGAGCCACCGCCTCTCCGCGATGGGCCACCACGTCACGGCGACGGATGTCTTCATCGACGCGCATGACGGGCTTGGGGCGGTGCGGCACTACCCGCACAAATTCCTCGCGGTGCAGGCCGATCAAGAGAGGCTGCATCTTTTCGAGGGACCCTTCGACCTGGTGGTGGCGCAACGCTGCGCCGGCTACTTCGTTGACCTGGCCCGGAGCATCCAGCAACTGCAAGCACTTGTCGCGCCCGGCGGGGTGCTGCTCTTCACCGGGGTGAACGTTTACCACGACCCGCGAACGATCCGCAAGCAACTGGCGCAGGAGGCGCGCCACTTCGCTGAACGTTATCACTTGCCCTATTTCTTCAAACCAGTGAAGGGCTTCGTGGATGAGGATGACGCACACCTGATGGAGCGACACGGGATCGAACTGCGGTCCTATCCCCAGCTCCGCTTGAAGAACTGGCTCAGCCGCCCACTGGCGCGTAAACCCCAATACCAATACGGGATATGGACCGCAGTGCGGAACGGCGCCTGATCGCGCTGGTCTTCTTGTTGTACGCGGTCATCATCACTTGGTCGACCTGCGTGCACGGCATGTGGCTCGATGAACTGCAACCGTGGTGCGTGGCCAGGGACAGTGGTTCGCTGGTGGACCTCTACCACAATACGCGCCACGAGTTCCACCCACCGGTCTGGTACGTGCTTCTCTACTTCATCACGCGGTTCACGAGCGCTCCGTTCAGCATGCAAGTCGTGCACCTGATGATCGCGCTGAGCACGGCAGCCGTTGTGCTTTGGCGAGCACCTTTTCCGCTATGGTGGCGCGCCAGCATCCTCTTCGGTTACTTCTTCCTCTTCGAGTACAGTGTGATGGCGCGCAACTACGGTCTGGTGGTGCTGGGCTTGTTGGTGGCAGTGGACGCCAGGAAGAACCATGGCCCAGGTTGGAAATGGGCCATGGCCTTGGTCTTCGCGGCGTTGAGCCACCTCTGGGGAACTGCGCTTGCCGTTGCCATGCTGCTTGGTGAAGTGTGCTCCGGGAAGCGCGAACGCATGATCGGTCCGGCACTGTTCATCGTGATAGCATGCGGAGCAGCTGTGTTGTGGGCCTGGCCCGCATCGCATGCACCGCGGCTTTCCGTTGTGGACGAGCTGCAACTGCCCAATGCGCTTGCGCGGATCGCCACTTCAACAACACAAGGCCTGCTTCCGTGGCCGAACCTCGCCAACGATCCCGTCTGGAACCACAACGTGATCCATGACAACAGTCGCTTGGTAAGCGCGCTGCTGGGGCTGGCCCTCATAGCGCTGCTGTGGTGGTGCACACCGCGTGAAGTCAGCGCGCGCGTCTTCTTCTGGTCGGCGTTCGTGGGTTGCCTTGCTCTTCCCATAATGGGCGGCGCCTATGAAGTGCGGCACTACGGCCCTCTTTGGATCGGCTGGATCATCCTCCAATGGGGATGGGCACCCGTGGAACGGCGCGCCAAGAACTTGACCTCAGGCCTGCTGGCGGCCCAGATGGTGGGAGGTGTGCTTGCCATGGACATGACCGTAGCAGCGACACCCCTGAGCGAAGCATGCCGACTTCCGTCGGTGGTTACGCAGGCCGGGGCCGAAGATCTTCCTGTGGTCCTGGATGCGTACACGGCATCACCTTCAGTGTCCGGCTACCTTCAGAAGCCCGTGCTCCGCGCGCTCGACGGCAGTACGGGCAGCTTCTGCGATGGAAGTCTGGCACCGTATCTACAGAGCGACAGTGCAGCGCTCGCTGCGGTCGAACAACTGCCATGGGACAACTTCGTCTGGTGCACTGCCCGTCACTGGCACACGGATACCTTGGTCCAACGGCTCGGTGCTGATGTGCAGCAGATCGGCGACCTGACCCGAACGCTGGTGCCTTCAGAACGACTCACCGTTCTTCTTGTCCGCCGACCATGAGCAAAGGCATCCTCCTCTTCAACCCGCGCAGTGCCGAACACAAGTTCCGCATCCCGAACTCCATCCTGCAGGTAGGTGCCAGCGTGATGCACGAGCGTGAAGTGGCGTTCGTGGACGGGAACCGGGAACGCGATCCATGGGGCGCGATCGCAAGGCACCTTTCCTCCGGTCGCTTCCGGTTCTTCGGCAGCACGGTGATGCCCGGCCCGCAGCTACGCCAAGCCATCCCGTTCACCAAGCAGGTACGCGAGCAATTCCCCGATGTTGTCACGGTGTGGGGCGGCTACTTCGCCGCGAACCAGCACAAGGTGGCCCTCACGAGCGGCTTCGTGGACTATGTGTTCGATGGCATGGCCGACCAAGCGCTGCCTGAGCTGCTTGCGGCGATCGAGCAAGGCACTTCGCTCGATGGGATCAAGAACCTGATCCACATCCGCGATGGCGCCATTGTCCGCAATGCGCGTGCACCCATACCCGACCTGGATGCGCTTCCAGCCCTGCCGTACGAAGCGCTGGACAAGTCCTACCCGCTGGGCAACTACCTGGGCAAGACCTTCCTCGGCCTGCGCACCATCGCCTACCACAGCAGCTTCGGCTGCCCGTTCACCTGCGGCTTCTGTGCGGTCGTGCCCATCTACAACGCTCGGTGGAAAGGAATGAGCGCGCAACGCATCCATGCAGACATCGTCCGCATCAAAGACCAGTGGGGCGCGGACGCCATCGAGTTCCACGACAACAACTTCTTCGTGAGCGAGAAACGCACGGTGGAGTTCAGCAAGCTCATCGCTCCGCACAACATGCGCTGGTGGGGCGAAGGCCGGATCGATACCATCGACAAGTACACGGACGACAGTCTGGCGGTGATGCGCGACGCCGGTTGCCGCATGATCTTCTTCGGCGCGGAGAGCGGCGACGATGAACAACTGAAGCGCATGGACAAGGGCGGCACGCAGACCGGTGCGCAGATCCTGCGGTTCGCGGCGCGCATGCGGAAGTTCAACATCATACCGGAGTACAGCTTCGTGCTCGGCTTCCCGGCCAATAGCGAGGCCGATGTCCTCGCGCAGATCGACCGCGACATTGCTTTCATCAAGCAGGTGAAGGACACCAACCCGGACACGGAGATCATCATCTACGTGTACAGCCCGGTGCCAACGGAAGGCAGCGAGCTCTTCGAACGTGTGAAGGCAGCAGGCTTCAAGTTCCCCGGGCATTTGGAAGATTGGCTCGATCCCGCGTGGGAAAAGTTCGACCTGCGCAAGAACCCGCTCACACCGTGGCTCACTGCGCGCGCGGTGGACCGCATCCGCGACTTCGAGACCGTGCTGAACGGGTATTACCCCACCGTGAGCGACATCAAGCTGAGCGGTTTCCAACGGAGCGCCATGCGCGCCGTGAGCACCTTGCGCTACCGCACCGGCATCCATCGTTGGCCCTACGAGCTGAAGGCGATGCAGAAGTTCTGGAAGTACCGCCAGCCGGAGGTGGAAGGGATGTGAACGTCATGCGCAAGTTGCTTGTCCGTTTGCTGCACCCTCTTCTCCGGAAGTGGTATTCCGTGCACAATGCTGCACCACGCCACTACCGCGCGAACGGCCTCGATCTGGTGGTTCTTCCCGGTGTCTTTCACCCGGGGTTCTTCCACAGCACTGCGCTGTTGGCGGAGCACATCACCACATTGGACCTGAACGGCCAGCGCTTCCTGGAACTGGGTGCAGGCACTGGTCGGGTTGCGCTCACTGCGGCACGTGCCGGTGCGGTGGTCACGGCCAGCGACATCAACCCCAAGGCCGTTGAGAACGTACGGATCAACGCCGCGCGCAACAATCTCGCTGTGGATGCCGTGCAGAGCGATCTCTTCGACCAGCTGCCCGGCCACTTCGACCTCATTGCCATCAACCCACCCTATTACCGGCGCGATCCTGCCACAGATGCCGAACGGGCCTTCCTCGCCGGGGCTGACCATCAGTACTTCCGCCGCTTGTTCCCGGTATTGGCACCAAGGATCGATCGCGGGACCCGGGTGATGATGGTGGTGAGCGCTGACGTTGACCTTGCTCCCGTTGCCGCCATAGCCAAGCAAAGTGGGCTCCACTTCACGGAAGTCAGGCGGAAGAAACGCTGGGGTGAGGCCCAGGTCATCTTCGCCGTCCACCGGTGACCGGTTGCAACCGACCGTCACACTATCGGTCCGCTATCGGGCACTCCGCTACCTTTCGGACCGTGAAGCAGCTGTTGGTCATAGCCTTGCTCGCTCTTGCCGCATTCACGGCATGCACCGGTGCGTACGGCCAGAACACTGAAGCGCAGGTTTCGAAGCCCACCACCGTTGAAGCGCTGACCAACGAGTTGTGTGGTTGCTTCTCCGCCATCGACCTGAAACAGAGTGACGCAGTGATCGATGCGCGCGTGAAACGCTGCATGGAGGACGCCATCGTGCACAACCCCGGCGCGATCCGCTCCCTCATCCAGGACACACCGAAGCAGAACACGGTGGGCTTCGACCTGGGCCGCACGTTGGCCGCCCTGCTCGATGGACGTTGCGGGGCCTACCGGAAGGTGAAGGAGCGCTTGCGCCCGGGCCGTACCGATGCGGCTGTTCGCAACTCGCAGAGCTGACCTCCTTCGTCGTGTCCGCTGCCGGTAGTTTCGCGGTCGAACAGCACATCAAAGCACCGTACATGAACCTCCGTTACGCTTTTCCCATTGCCGTTGCCCTCCCGCTTCTCGCCACCGCCCAATGGGCTTCGTTCACCGGCGGTGGCCAGATCACGTCCATCCGCAGTATGACGCAGGACGTAACGGGCCACTACGCGGTGACCTACCCTACCGGCATCAAGAAGAGCACGAACGGAGGGACCGTTTGGGCGCCGGTGAACAACGGATTGCCGCAATCGGGCCAGAGCTACTTCGTGGAAAGCGTGTTCAACAACGGCACTTCGCTGTTCGCTGGAACGCAGAGCGGTGTGTACCGCAGCGACGACAACGGGGCATCGTGGTCAGCGGCCAATGGCACGCTCACAGCTTCGAACACGGTGTTCGCCAATAAGTGGTTCGTGAACGCCGGTGTCACCATGGCGATCTTCAATGGTGACATCGCAAGTGGCGGCGGGATCTGGCGCACCACGAACGGCGGAACGACGTGGACGATCGGCCACAGCGGCATGGGAAGCAATGCACGCGTGTACAACATCTGCCTCCACAGCAATGGCTTCCTGTACGCTTCGAGCAACGTCGGCCTGTACATCAGCAACGACGGAGGGCTTAACTGGCAGATCAGCTCCACGATGAACTATTCATGTTACGCGATCGCGAGCAACGGCGGCAATCTCATCGCGCTGACCACCTTCGGCTACAAGTACAGCAGCAACAACAATGGATCCTGGACCGACGCTACAGGCGATCCCGCTTCACCGACCGGCGGTGATATCGCGGTGTTCGATGGGAAGGTCTATGCAACTGTGGTGGCCGGCGGTGGTGGCTCCACTTCCGATATGCTCGTCAGCCTCAATTCCGGGCTTACCTGGGCGAGCGTGGCCAACGGCATTGGTGCCACCGACCTGATCTCCATGCAGGAGTTCTTCGTTTCCCCGAGCAACCTGTACATCGGCGCACTGTTGGACATCTACACGATCTCCGACAACAATGTGGGCATGCCCGAAGAAGCGTTCGAACACTTCACCATTGCGCCCAACGCTTTCGAGGCGTCGTTCATCGTAACCGGTGCGCAGGTTGTTGCCGGCGATCGTTTCGAAGTGCTCGACATGGTGGGCCGACTTGTTCTTAGCACACCTGCGTCAGGCACTTCAACGGTCATCGACCGCGGCCAGTTGCCGAGCGGCGGCTATCTGCTCCTGCATGAGCGCGACGGCGCGCGCAGCTTCGTGGGCAGGCTGACCGCGCTGTGAGCATCCTGCGGAAATAGAAAGACCCCGGTGCTCGCCGGGGCCTCTCCGTCCAACCAGAGCTCGTTCTATTGCTTCACGAGCCTGATCTGCGCCAGCGGTCTGCCGTCCGCGTTCAGCGCAATGAGGTAGTAAATGCCGGTGGCCCAGCCGTCCGTGTCGATGGTGCGTGCCGGACCTGATGTCCATACGCGCTGCCCGAGCAGTGTGTAGAGTTCGATGGCAGCGATGTCCTGAAGATCACCCGTGATCGTGAGCTGGTCCCGCACCGGGTTCGGGTACGCCGCGATCCTTGCGCTCTCGTTCTCGTCGATCCCGACACCAACGGTCTCGCAAGCATCACCGATGCCGTTACCATTGAGGTCTTCCTGCAAGGGATTGCTCACCCATGGGCAGTTGTCGCAGCCATCACCCGCGCCATCCTCGTCGAAGTCTTCCTGGTCAGGGTTCAAGGCCGTTGGGCAGTTGTCCGCGCAATCGAGCAGACCGTCACCGTCGCTATCAGGGTTCGGAACGATACCGGTGTTGCCACCAGCGCAGATACCGCAATCATCGAAGAAGGCCCCACCTCCTACCACACCTGAGCAATCGACAAGGTTATTGAAGCCCACGCACTGGCAGTTGATCGTCCAGCTATCGTTGCTCGTGTTCGGGTTGTTGTCGTTGCAGAGCGACCCGGGCATGTTGCTGCCACCTGGTACGCCCATACAATCGATGAGCAGACCCGCGCAGATGCAATCCGTGCCCCAGATGTCATTGCCGGTGGCCGCGTTACCGTCATCACAAGCAGTACCGGGCATTGCGGGACCGTTCACCTGGCCCAGGCAATCGGTGATCTGCAGCACGCCAAGACAAGCACACGAGTTGCTCCAGGTATCGTTCACCGTATTGGGGTTCCCGTCGTCGCAGGAGGTACCTGGCCAGTTCGTGCCGTTCGGTATGCCAAGGCAATCAAGCTGTTGGCCGATGCACTGGCAGTTATTGTCCCAAGTGTCATTGGCCGTGTTCGCATTGTTATCGTCACATGCTGAACCAGGTTGAGCGCTACCGTTCGGCACACCCAAGCAGTCCAGACAAGTCGAGTTGGGTACGATGCCCGTTGTGCCACCAGCGCACAAGCCGCATTGGTCAATTGCTGCCGTGCCGTTCGCCACACCAGCGCAGTCGAAGTTGATCGGCGTGCCAGCGCAAGTGCAGTTGGCACTCCAGGTATCGTTCTGCGTGTTGGCGTTGTTGTCATCACATGCAGAGCCGGGTTGAGCGCTGCCGTTCGGTACACCCAAGCAATCCAAGCAGGTCGAGTTAGGAACGATGCCCGTGGTGCCACCAGCGCACACACCGCATTGGTCAATTGCTGCCGTGCCGTTCGCCACACCAGCGCAGTCGAAGTTGATCGGCGTGCCAGCGCAAGTGCAGTTGGCACTCCAGGTATCGTTCTGAGTGTTGGCGTTGTTGTCGTCGCAAGCCGAACCTGGCTGAGCACTACCGTTCGGCACACCCAAGCAGTCCAGACAAGTCGAGTTGGGTACGATGCCCGTTGTGCCACCAGCGCACAAGCCGCATTGGTCAATTGCTGCCGTGCCGTTCGCCACACCAGCGCAGTCGAAGTTGATCGGCGTGCCAGCGCAGGTGCAGTTGGCGTTCCAGGTATCGTTCTGCGTGTTGGCATTGTTGTCATCACATGCAGAGCCGGGTTGGGCGCTGCCGTTCGGTACACCCAAGCAATCCAAGCAGGTCGAGTTCGGAACGATGCCCGTGGTGCCACCAGCACATACACCGCACTGGTCGATGGCAGCCGTACCGTTCGCTACACCAGCGCAGTCGAAGTTGATCGGCGTGCCAGCGCAGGTGCAGTTGGCGTTCCAGGTATCGTTCTGAGTGTTGGCGTTGTTGTCGTCGCAAGCCGAACCTGGCTGAGCACTACCGTTCGGAACGCCAAGGCAGTCGAGACAGGTCGAGTTCGGAACGATGCCCGTGGTGCCACCAGCACATACACCGCACTGGTCGATGGCAGCCGTACCGTTCGCTACACCAGCGCAGTCGAAGTTGATCGGCGTGCCAGCGCAAGTGCAGTTCGCGTTCCACGTGTCGTTCTGCGTGTTGGCGTTGTTGTCGTTGCAGGCGCTGCCAGGCAGAGCGCTGCCGTTCGGTACACCCAAGCAGTCGAGACAGGTCGAGTTCGGCGTGATACCCGTTGTGCCACCAGCGCACACGCCGCACTGGTCGATGGCAGCCGTACCGTTCGCTACACCAGCGCAGTCGAAGTTGATCGGCGTGCCAGCGCAGGTGCAGTTGGCGTTCCAGGTATCGTTCTGAGTGTTGGCGTTGTTGTCATCACATGCAGAGCCGGGTTGAGCGCTGCCGTTCGGTACACCCAAGCAATCCAAGCAGGTCGAGTTAGGAACGATGCCCGTGGTGCCACCGGCGCAAACGCCGCACTGGTCGATGGCTGCCGTGCCGTTCGCCACACCGGCGCAGTCGAAGTTGATCGGCGTGCCAGCGCAGGTGCAGTTGGCGTTCCAGGTGTCGTTCTGGGTGTTCGCGTTGTTGTCGTTGCAGGCGCTGCCAGGCAGAGCGCTGCCGTTCGGTACACCCAAGCAGTCGAGACAGGTCGAGTTCGGCGTGATGCCCGTGGTGCCACCAGCACACACACCGCATTGGTCGATGGCTGCCGTGCCGTTCGCCACACCAGCACAGTCGAAGTTGATCGGCGAGCCGATGCAAGTGCAGTTCGCGTTCCATGTGTCGTTCTGGGTGTTCGCGTTGTTGTCGTTGCAGGCGCTGCCAGGCAGAGCGCTGCCGTTCGGTACACCCAAGCAGTCGAGACAGGTCGAGTTCGGCGTGATGCCCGTGGTGCCACCAGCACACACACCGCATTGGTCGATGGCAGCCGTGCCGTTCGCCACACCAGCGCAGTCGAAGTTGATCGGCGTACCAGTGCAGGTGCAGTTCGCATTCCAGGTATCGTTCTGGGTGTTCGCGTTGTTGTCATCGCAGGCTGAACCCGGTTGAGCGCTACCGTTCGGTACACCAAGACAGTCGAGACAGGTCGAGTTCGGCGTGATGCCCGTGGTGCCACCGGCGCACACACCGCACTGGTCGATAGCTGCCGTACCGTTCACAACGCCCGCGCAATCGAAGTTGATCGGCGTGCCAGTGCAAGTGCAGTTCGCGTTCCACGTGTCGTTCTGCGTGTTGGCGTTGTTGTCGTTGCAGGCGCTGCCAGGCAGAGCGCTGCCGTTCGGCACACCCAAGCAGTCGAGACAGGTCGAGTTCGGAGCAATTCCCGTGGTGCCACCGGCGCACACACCGCACTGATCGATGGCGGCAGTGCCGTTCACTATTCCCGAACAGTCTGTGCAAGTCGAATTCGGAATAACACCCGTGGTGCCACCGGCGCACACGCCGCACTGGTCAATGGCTGCCGTGCCGTTCGCTACACCAGCACAGTCGAAGTTGATCGGCGTGCCAGCGCAGGTGCAGTTGGCGTTCCAGGTATCGTTCTGAGTGTTGGCGTTGTTGTCGTCGCAAGCCGAACCTGGCTGAGCACTACCGTTCGGCACACCCAAGCAGTCGAGACAGGTCGAGTTCGGCGTGATGCCCGTGGTGCCACCAGCGCAAACACCGCACTGATCAATGGCAGCAGTACCGTTCACAATGCCCGCACAATCCGTGCAAGTCGAGTTCGGCGTGATGCCCGTGGTGCCACCAGCACACACACCGCATTGGTCGATGGCAGCCGTGCCGTTCGCTACACCAGCACAGTCGAAGTTGATCGGCGAGCCGATGCAAGTGCAGTTCGCGTTCCATGTGTCGTTCTGGGTGTTCGCGTTGTTGTCGTTGCAGGCGCTGCCCGGCTGGGCACTACCGTTCGGTACACCCAAGCAGTCGAGACAGGTCGAGTTCGGCGTGATGCCCGTGGTGCCACCAGCACACACACCGCATTGGTCGATGGCAGCCGTGCCGTTCGCCACACCAGCGCAGTCGAAGTTGATCGGCGTGCCAGCGCAGGTACAGTTGGCGCTCCAGGTATCGTTCTGCGTGTTGGCATTGTTGTCATCGCATGCAGAGCCGGGTTGAGCGCTGCCGTTCGGCACACCAAGACAGTCGAGACAGGTCGAGTTCGGCGTGATGCCCGTGGTGCCACCGGCGCAAACGCCGCACTGGTCGATGGCTGCCGTGCCGTTCGCTACACCAGCACAGTCGAAGTTGATCGGCGAGCCAGCGCAGGTGCAGTTGGCGCTCCAGGTATCGTTCTGCGTGTTGGCATTGTTGTCATCACATCCAGAACCAGGTTGAGCGGCGCCGTTCGGAACTCCCAAGCAGTCCAAGCAGGTCGAGTTCGGCGTGATGCCCGTGGTGCCACCGGCGCAAACGCCGCATTGGTCAATTGCTGCCGTGCCGTTCGCCACACCAGCGCAATCGAAGTTGATCGGCGTGCCAGCGCAGGTGCAGTTGGCGCTCCAGGTATCGTTCTGCGTGTTGGCATTGCTGTCATCACATGCAGAGCCGGGTTGGGCGCTGCCGTTCGGCACACCCAAGCAGTCCAGACAAGTCGAGTTCGGCGTGATGCCCGTGGTGCCACCGGCGCATACGCCGCACTGGTCGAAGGCAGCGGTGCCGTTCGCCACACCGGCGCAGTCGAAGTTGATCGGCGTGCCAGCACAGGTGCAATTGGCAAGGATCACATCGTTGACCGTGTTCGCGTTGCCATCATTGCACGAATCTCCTATCTGACCTGGAGTATTCGGGCAATTGTCGATGGCGTTGCACAGGCCATCACCGTCGGTGTCCGCCACCGGCGTGCCGACGCATTGGCACTGGGCGTTCAGCACGTCGTTCGTCGTGCACGCGTTGTTGTCGTTGCAAGCACTTCCGATCTGGCCCGTCACGTTCGGGCAGTTGTCGATGGCGTTGCACAGACCGTCGCCGTCGGTGTCTGCCACCGGCGTGCCGACGCATTGGCACTGGGCATTCAGCACGTCGTTGGTGGTGCAGGCGTTGTTGTCGTTGCAGGCACTTCCGATCTGACCCGTCACGTTCGGGCAGTTGTCGATGGCGTTGCACAGACCGTCGCCGTCGGTGTCTGCCACCGGCGTGCCGACGCATTGGCACTGCGCGTTCAGGACATCATTCGTGGTGCAGGCGTTGTTGTCGTTGCATGCGCTTCCGATCTGACCCGTCACGTTCGGACAGTTGTCGATGGCGTTGCACAGACCGTCGCCGTCGGTGTCTGCCACCGGCGTGCCGACGCATTGGCACTGGGCATTCAGCACGTCGTTGGTGGTGCAGGCGTTGTTGTCGTTGCATGCGCTTCCGATATGGCCCGTCACGTTCGGGCAGTTGTCAATGGCGTTGCACAAGCCGTCGCCGTCGGTGTCTGCCACCGGCGTTCCCACGCACTGGCACTGCGCGTTCAGGACATCATTCGTTGTGCAGGCGTTGTTGTCGTTGCATGCGCTTCCGATCTGACCCGTCACGTTCGGGCAGTTGTCAATGGCGTTGCACAAGCCGTCGCCGTCGGTGTCTGCCACCGGCGTTCCCACGCACTGGCACTGGGCATTCAGCACGTCGTTCGTCGTGCACGCGTTGTTGTCGTTGCATGCGCTTCCGATCTGACCCGTCACGTTCGGGCAGTTGTCGATGGCGTTGCACAGACCGTCGCCGTCGGTGTCTGCCACCGGCGTTCCCACGCACTGGCACTGCGCGTTCAGGACATCATTCGTGGTGCAGGCGTTGTTGTCGTTGCAAGCGCTTCCGATCTGACCAACGACGGTAGGGCAATTGTCCAAGGCGTTGCAAACACCATCACCATCCGTATCCGCAGCCGGTGTGCCCGCGCACACGCAGCTCGCGTTCAGGACATCATTGATGGTGCACGCATTGTTGTCGTTGCACGCGCTCCCGATCTGGCCAGGCGTATTGGGGCAGTTGTCACTTGCATTCGGCACACCGTCACCGTCGCTGTCAGTTGCGGGCGTTCCTGTGCACACGCAGTTCGCGTTCCATGTATCGTTGATGGTGTTGGCATTGTTGTCGTTGCACGGTGTCCCTGCCAGTTGGGTCCCGCCGGGCACACCAGTACAGTCATACAGAATGCCCGCGCAAACACAGTTAGCATTGTACGTATCCAGTCCGGTGTACCAAAGTCCATCGTCGCAGGTGGCACCAGGTACCGCAGGTCCCCCGACCACACCCATGCAGTCGATCGGCTGGCCAATGCAAGTGCAGTTCGCGCTCCATGTATCGTTGCCAGTGTTCGCATTGCCATCGTTGCAGGCTGTGCCCGGCAGTGCCGGCCCGCCGACCACGCCCAAACAATCGGTAGGCGGTGGACCACCCGACGCTACAGCGATCGACCCCAGCGAGAGGTTCCAGTACGATCCACTGGTGGTCGTTTCGAGCTTCACGGCGCGCACCATGTATTCCCCGCCAGCCACGAAAGGCACCAAGGGTGAGTTGTAGCTGTTGCCCGCGATCATGGTCGCCACGATCCTCTGCGGCACCCCGTTCGCATCGAACTTGTAGAGGTAGTAACCAGCGGCACCGGCAGCAGGGCTCCACGAGAACGCCGCATTGCCACCACTGTTGGTCACCGACAGACCGGTCGGTGGCGCGGTCATCATCATGCGCAACGTAGGGTCGCCCATGAGGCCCATATGCACCCGGCTGAAGTTGTTGCCCTGCCAGCCGCCGTTCTGCGGGCTGTAGATGGCACCATTGTTCATGCTCTGCAGCACACTCGTACCGATGTGCTCGCCAAGGCCCATGGGATGGAACCACCAGTTGGGCGCACCCGCCCAAACGCTCGAAAGGCCCTGCCCCGCAGCGATGTACGATCGCAGGAAGTTGTTGCGGTTGTCCCAGTCGCCGAAGTAGCTGCCGAACGACATGTTGAACACGCCGCCGCTCACCGTACCACCTGCAAAATCCTGGGTGGTGGCGATGTTGTTCGCACCGTTGTAGGTGAGCACACCATTGTCGGTGGCTTGCAATCCACCACCGCTGCTGTATGTCCAGAGGTAGCTCTGGTTATTGATGTACGTTGTGTAAGGCAGCCCGTACGGATAGCAATCGGTGATGTTGGTGGGCCCCACGCAAGGTGCAATGCCTTTGTAACCGCTGCCCGCAAGCGGGTTGGCCACCCACTGCAGGTTATCGAACACCAGACCACGGGTGGTCGGGGTCCAGCCCTTCACCTTGAAGTTGTGCGCACGGTCCAGATAGTTCTTCATCAACTGCACCTCGCCCGCGCTGAACGCCGGCATATCGTACATGTCCACGCGGCCCACGGCCAGTTCGATCGCGCTGGGGAAGTCGCTCTGGTCGAATTTGCCGTCGCCGGGCGTGTTGCGGTTGGCCACGCGTTGCGCGCCACCGTTGTTCACCGATGCATCCGTCCATGAACCGTTCAGTTCGCCGTAGTAGCCGTCGCAGGGCCAAGCGCCTTGGTGTTCCGCATGCCCATCGGGGTTGATGTTGCCGCTGTACGGCACCGGCACATGACCGATGGCGTACACCGCTTTCACGTTCGTGGGATCGGCGTTGTAGGTGTTGATCACGAGCTGGCGAACGCTGCCCACGCTTGCCGTCCTGCTAACGTCATGGCGTACGATTTTCCAGCCATCCGCTTTGAGGTCGGTCTGAAGCTGCTGCAATTCGAGGTTCAGGGAGGCGGCCAATTGATTGTCCACCAACAGCACGATGATGCCCATGTAGTCCAACACCGGAGCTTCGATGCCCGCCACCACGTATCCATAGCCGGTGCCCGCACTGGCCGTTCGCGTTACGCGGTACTCGTACACGGTGCCTACGGCAACCGCATTGTCCTGGTAATTGGTGGCCGTACCCGCCAAGGTGGCCAGCGCATTGCCCCATGTGGTTGCCGTGCGCGCCTTGCGATGGACGGTGAAACCGGTGGTACTGGGCTGGCTGCTCCAGTTGAGCGTGATGCGGGCAGGGTTCGCCTGCACCGTGGCATAAGCCTGAACGCTATTGGTAACAGAGACGCTTTGCGCGCGCAGCATCATGGCAGCGCACAGGAAAGCCAAGAGAGCAACGATCCTTCGTTCCATCGGCAGATGTTGGTTGGACTACAGCCGAGGAAGACTTGCCGCGGTGAGCATTCCGCGGGACCATTGAGCAACTGGTCCCCGTGGGCGCCGCTTCTTCAGCGCGCCCTTGTACCGCGCAACCCCGGGCCGGGTTTCACAGGCCCGCAACAAGCACGTGCGGGCCACCACGACGCAGGTCTACGCCTGAGCGCCGAATGCCGCGAACCGAACGATGGAAAAAGAGTTCAGTGCCGCACTACGCGGGCCTTGGCCAATGGTGCACCATGGAGATCCACCAACAGCAACCAATAGGTCCCTTGGGACAAGGCCGACAGGTCAAGGACCTGGTCAAAGGCATGGTTCCTCACCAGCCTGCCTGTCGCATCGAACAGCCGGATACCAGCAGCGTTATGGTCGTTCCACAGTAACCGCAGTTCACCACTTGTCGGGTTCGGCATCACCTGCAACCAAGGCAGTGCCCCACCTTCATTGATGCCCACGGCGCAGGCATCACCGATCCCATCCCCATCAGAGTCCTCCTGTCCGGGGTTGAAGATCCACGGGCAGTTGTCGCACACGTTGCCGATGCTGTCCGTATCGAAGTCCGCTTGGTCGCTGTTCGGCACGGAGAGGCAGTTGTCCAGGCAATCAAGGTCACCGTCTCCATCGCCGTCAGGGTCGGGGGATATGCCGGTGTTCCCACCAGCGCATGTGCCACAGCCGTCGATGAACGCCGTACCACCGAGATCGCCGTTGCAGTCGATGAGAATGCCGACGCACGTGCAGTTCGCAGTCCAGGTGTCGTTGCCCGTTCCCGTGTTGCCGTCGTCGCATGGCGTTCCCGGCAAGGCAAGTCCACCGGGCACACCTGCACAGTCATAAGCCTGGCCGAAGCAAATGCAACCTGCGCTCCAGGTATCGAGACCGGTCATCGGGTCGTTGTCGTTGCAAGCAGTTCCCGGAAGCGCCCCACCACCTGGCACGCCGGCGCAATCGATCAGCAGGCCTGCACATTGACAGCTCGTCGTCCATGCATCAGCGCCGGTTGCGCTGTTCCCGTCGTCGCAGGCGGTCCCAGGCAACTGGCTACCACCGGGGATACCGATGCAGTCGATGACTTCACCCTCACAGGTGCAGGTGCTTTGCCACTCGTCGTTGCCGGTGTTCGCGTTGCCATCATCACACGGAGCGCCCACCAGAGCGCTTCCGCCCGGCACGCCCTGGCAATCGAGCAACAGGCCGATGCATGTGCAACTCGCCGTCCATTCATCCGCTCCGGTGGTGGTGTCGTTATCGTCGCAAGCGGAACCCGGAAGTGCAACACCTCCCGGCACTCCCTCACAATCGATCAACAGGCCGATGCAATTGCACGATGCATCCCAAGCGTCATCACCCGTGCCGGGGTCACCATCATCGCACGCGGCGCCCGACAGTGCTGTCCCGCCCGGCACACCGATGCAGTCCAGCGGAAGTCCGGCGCAGGAACAATCCGTCTGCCACGTGTCGTCGCCGGTTTGTGCATTGCCGTCGTTGCACGGCATCCCGGGCAGGCCGCTGCCACCAGGCACTCCTGCACAATCCAAAGGCAAGCCGGCGCATGTGCAATCGCTGTCGAACACATCGGCGCCAGTGAGCGGGTCATTGTCATCGCACACAGTCCCTGGCAGGGCAGGCCCGCCGGGCACATTGTTGCAATCGAGCAGCAGCCCTTCGCAGTTGCAAGCGTTGTCCCAAGTGTCATCCACTGTACCGGCCTGCCCGTCATCGCAAGGCGTTCCCGGTTGCGCAGGTCCATTGTGCATGCCTTGGCAATCGGGGTTGAAGACGGCATAGCTGATGCACAGCTCTGCAGCCTTTGCTGGATCCTGGTCCCACGACCAAGCGCTGCGCCCACCTGTGCCGGAGACAAGGATCAGCATTGCATTGCCCGATTGCCATCCTGCGCGATCAACGAGTTCCTGCACCACGGCCGACAAGTCAGGGCTTCGTTGTGCGGCACCACGATCGTTCGCCGCCAACCACGGCGCGGGCTCCCATGCCACACTTGCAGCGGTGCGTGTTCGCGCCGACAGGTCGTTCACCGTCCAACCGATGGGCGCGGCGTTATCAGCATCGTGGGCTTGCAGCAAGAGCGAGCAGGTATCCACATTGATCGCACTGCGCGCAGTGAACTGGATGTGCGCATCCACGATCACTGCGTTCGGTGGCAGGGCAACGTTCTGAAAGCGCAACCCGGTCAACTGGTTGCCTCGCCAGAACGGCGGCGAACTGTCGAACACGAGATCGAGGGCGCCGGTGTTCACGTACATATTGCCGTTGGTGGCTTCTTCGGCATCGGGGTTGAATGCTCCGCCCAGCGTGACGCAGATCGTATTGTCGATGCAAGCGTTGTTGCCACCGCAAACGCCGCAGGCATCAACCAATGCGCCGCCTCCCGGCACACCGTTGCAATCGATGAGCAAGCCTGCGCACACGCAATCGTTGCCCCATGTGTCTTGAACGGTCAGGGTGTGGCCATCGTCGCACGGCACGCCAGGGAGCTGGCTCCCTTGTGCTGTGCCTTCGCAATCCACTGCCGTTCCGGCGCAAACGCATGCACTGTCGATCACATCGTTCACCGTGAGGAAGTCGCCATCGTCGCAGCTTGATCCGATGAGCACAGGGCCACCGGGCACACCGTTGCAGTCAATGAGCTGGCCTGCACAAACGCAGTCTACGCTCCAGACATCATTCCCTGTTGCCGCATCACCATCATCGCATGGCGTTCCCGGCAGATCAGTTCCACCGGGCACGTTCTGGCAATCGAGCACCTGGCCAACGCACTGGCAGTTGGCCTGGTAGGTATCGTTCACCGTTGATGCATTGCCGTCATCACAAGGCGTGCCCGGTAGCGCAGGACCGTTCGGCATGCCGAAGCAGTCGAACACGGTGCCCGCGGGGAACCATGCGATGCACAGTTCTGCTGCCTTGGCCGTGTCCTGCTCGCTCTGGTAAGCACTGCGCCCGCCCGTACCGGTGATGCGCACCAGCATGGCGTTGCCGCTCTGCCAACCAGCACGGTTCACCACTTGGCCAACGATGGAGGCCAGCTGCGGCGTGCGTTGTTCAAGACCGTTCTCATCCAAGGCATCCCAAACACCAGGCGACCAGCTGACGGCATTGGTAACAGGCCGGCCGCTCAGGTTGAAGGGAACTGCATTGATCGGCGCAGCGTCGTCGCTGTTCTCCAAGCGCACTTCCACCGAAGTGGGCGCCGTGTTGTCCGTGGCGCTGGTGGTGAACTGCACATAGGCCGTTGCGATGAGCGCACCCTGTGGCACGTCCACACCATCGAACCAGAGGCCAACGGTCTGATCGCCGCGCCAGTTGCCCGTGTCGCTGTCCAGCACCAGATCAAGGGTCCCCGCATTGTGGAAGACGTCTCCATCGTCGCTTTCTTCGGCATCGCCATCGGGCACGGCGCTCACACGCACGCATACGGTATTGGCACCGAGCAAGCATGCATTGGTGCCGTTGCAGATGCCGCAATCATCGTACACCGCTGTGCCGCCGATCACGCCCGCGCAGTCGATGAGGATGCCTTGGCAATTGCAGTTGGCATCCCAAGTGTCGTTGCCGGTGTTAGTTGAACCATCGTTGCACGGTGTTCCGGGCAAAGCGTTCCCGCCGGGCGTGCCTGCGCAATCCACGGGCAATCCCGCGCAGGTGCAGCCAACGGACCAGGAATCACTCCCGGTGAGCGGGTCACCATCATCGCAGGGCATGCCAGGCATGGCGTTCCCGCCTGCAACACCAAGGCAATCGAAGGGCTGGCCTTCGCATTGGCAAGACAAGTCGTACTGATCATTGCCGGTGTTCGCATTGCCGTCATCACATGGCGTTCCCGGCAAGGCCGGCCCACCGAACACGCCTTCGCAGTCAACAAGGGTACCGGCACATTGGCAAACAACCGACCACTGATCCCCGAAGGTGTTCGGGTTGCCATCGTTGCAAGCGGTGCCAGGCAAAGCAGTTCCACCCGGCACACCGAGGCAATCGATGAGCTGGCCGGTGCAGGTGCAGTTGGCTTGCCACAGATCGTTGCCGGTCGCGGCATTGCCATCGTTGCAAGCAGTGCCGGGTTGAGCACTTCCGCCGGGCACGCCCAAACAATCGATGAGGAAGCCGACGCACGTGCAGTTCGCCGTCCAAGTATCCAGGCCGGTGTTCGGGTTCCCGTCGTCGCAGGCGGTCCAAGGTTGGGCCGGACCTCCGGGCACCCCTTGACAGTCCACAGCCACCCCAACGCACTGGCATTGGTTGTTCCACGTGTCGTTCTGCGTCAGCGCATTGCCATCATCGCACGGATTGCCGGGCCATGCATTCCCGCCCGCCACGCCCTGGCAATCGAACGGCAGGCCAACGCATGTGCAGTTGGCTTGCCAAGTGTCATTACCGGTGGAAAAGTTCCCATCGTTGCACGCGCTTCCCGGAACTGCACTTCCTCCGGGAACACCCGAACAATCCAACGGCTGACCAACGCAGGTGCAGTTGGCCTGCCACGTGTCGTTGCCCGTGAGCGCATTGCCATCGTTGCACGGTGCTCCTTGGACAGCGGGACCTCCCGGCACGCCCAGACAATCCAACACTTGACCGATGCACAGGCACAACGCATTCCACGTATCGTTCACAGTAATGGCCAGACCATCGTTGCAAGCGGTGCCCGGCATGGCCGGTCCGTTCACCACACCGAGGCAATCGACCGTAACACCGCTCATGGTGAACTGGCCGCGCGACCCGAGGCTCAGGTTCCAGTATGAGCCGCTGAACGTTGTCTCCAACTTCAGTGCCCGCACCATGTATTTCACCTGGCCGGTCAAGCCGGTGACATCATCCGTGAACGTCAGCCCGGTCACCGCGTTCGGCGTGCGCCGCACCCAGGTTTGCGTGCTGTTCTGCCAGCGATAGACGTGGTAGCCGGCAACGACGTCCGGGCTTGCGTTCCACGTGATCACGCTGTTGGTCGCACCGCTCTGAACGGCCACCACGTTGCTCGGGGGGGCAACGATCGTTTGCCGCAACGTGGGATCGCCCAACAAGCTCACGTGGATCCTGCCGGAATTGAAGCCTGCGACCTCGTAGTGGCCGTTGCCGTTGTTCTGGGTGAGCGTGGTCGCGTAGCCGATCGTCTCGCCCATGCCCATGTGGTGGAAAAACCAATTGGGATAGCCCGCCCAGAAGTTGGTGAGCGTGCGACCGCTCGCCAGCGCGGCGCGCAGGAAGTTGTCGGACGAATCCCAATCGCCGAAGTAGCTGCCGAACAGGATAGTGAAGACCGCCTGCGGGTTGCCATTGGCGAAATCCTGCGTGGTCCCAACGCCGTTCGACCCCGTCTGCCAACCACCACCACAACCATAGCTCCACAAGTAGCTTCCGTTGTTCAAGCTGGTGAAGTAGTCTGCCACGAACGTGTTGTTCGGCCCCACCAGCGGCGCGAAACCACGCCAGCCGTTCTGGCTGAAGGCATCGCTGTAGCCTTGGAAATTATCGTCCACCAATGCGCGGACCTGGGCCGTCCACGCCTTCACCTTCCAATCGTGCAACTTGTTCAGGTAGTTGCCCAGCAGTGTGGTCTCGCTCTGGCTGAACATGTACATCTCGTTCATGTCGATGCGGCCGACCGCCAGTTCCACGGAACTGGGAATGGTGGTCTGATCGAACTTGCCGTCGCCGATGAAGTTCCAGTTGACCGGGTTGCTCGCACTGGTGGTGATGAGCGAATTGTCGGTCCATGTACCGTTCACATCGCCGTAGTACACATCGGCCACCCAGGATCCGAAGTGATCCCCGTGACCGTCCGGGGCCAGGTTCCCGCTGCGGGGTACGGGTACGTGGCCGATGAGCAGAACCGCCTTCACGTTGGTGGGGTCCGCGTTGTAGTCGGCCACGATCAGCGGCTTTATGGCGCTCGGCAGGGCAGAGCGGCTCACATCATGCCGGATCACCTTCCAGCCGTCGTTTTCCAGGTCGGTCTGCGTGGTGGTGAGCTGCACGGCCAGCGGCACCGCCATCGTATTGTCCACCAGCATGATCACCGTGCCCCGATACTCCACCATGGCCAGTTGGATGCCCGAGTTCACGTAACCATAGCCCATGCCCAGATTGCTGGTGGTGCGCACGATCTTGTATTCATAGTTCGTGTTCACCAGCGCTGTAGCATCCGTCCATGTAGTGGCGGCCGCTCCCAGAGAGGCCATGGCCGCACCCCAACTCGAGCCCCCTTTCAGCTTGCGGTAGATGGTGTAGCCGGTGACGTTGGAATGCGTGAGCCACGAAAGGGTGATGCTCGGCGGGTTCAACTGAACAGTGGCGCTAACCCGCACGCTCCGGTCGTGGCCAAGTGTCTGGCCACGCACACCCTGCGCCCCGACCAGAGCGAACAAGACCAGGAAAAGCACCGTGAACTTCCTCATTTTCAAAAGGGCGCCAAAGCTAGCCTGTCGGTCGCGCGCGCCCAGGCCCGTAATTGACCGGTCGCGGGCCCATAAACACCTGCACCACGGCCCGGTTCGACAAATCCACAAAGACCAGCGACGGACGTGGATAAATACCCGGAGAAACCCGAGGGGCACACGATGGACCCTGTTACTTCGTGGTGCCGGTGCGTGCCGTTGGAACCCATGCCCGGTTACATCGTTGAACCCGCCCGCCGACCCCACCGGCAGCTTTGAATTTTTCCATGGATCAAACGCCCCGCAAGTCCACCGTCCTCGACCTCCTGCTCCACACGGCCAACACGCGCCCGAACGACATAGCGCTGATCGACGGCGACCGGACCTTCACGTACGGCGCACTGCTCGCTGAGGTGGACCATTGGGCCGCGCGCGTGTTGAGCGCCGGGGTGCAGCCCAACAGCCTGGTGGCTATCGCGGTTGACCGGTCGTCAGACCTCGTTGTTGCGGTATTGGCGGCTTTGCGGGCCGGCGCTGGATATGTCCCGTTCGATACTTCCTACCCCGCTGACCGCATCGCCCTGATGTTGGAGGATGCTCGCCCGTCGGCGGTCATCGCGCAACGGCAGCATGTCGGACTGTTCATCTCCTCGGAAGCGCCAAAGCTCATCGTTGATGACCTGAAGCAGACCGTTGCAAAGCCCCCGACCGCATTTCCGCGCAGCGAGGCGTCCGATCTCTGCTACGTGCTCTTCACCAGTGGAAGCACCGGCCGGCCCAAGGGCGTGGCCATGCACCACGCACCGTTGCTGAACTTGATCGAGTGGCAACTGCGCACTTCGGTGGTGAAGGAAGGTGATCGCACTCTGCAGTTCGCCCCCATCAGCTTCGACGTCAGCTTCCAGGAACTCTTCACCACGTTCGCCCAAGGAGGAACACTGGTGTTGATCACTGATGAGGACCGACTGAACAGTACCCAGCTACTGCGCAAGATCATCGCACAGAAGATCAACCGCATCATTGTGCCGTTTGTGGCTCTTCAGTACTTGGCCGAAGCCGTTGAACGCACCGGAGAAGTACCTACTTCACTGAAGGAAGTCTTCACGAGCGGAGAGCAACTGAAGATCACGCCAGCCATTGCGAACCTCTTCAAGCAGCTTCCGGGCTGTCGCTTCTGCAACCAATACGGGCCGACAGAGGGCCACGTGGTGAGCGAACTTGAACTGAAAGGAGATCCTTCCACCTGGCCTGCGCTGCCTAACATCGGCAAGGCCATCGACAACGTGAAGCTCTACGTGCTCGATGAGCAGATGAAGCCGGTGAAGAAGGGTGAGGAAGGAGAACTCTATCTCGGCGGCGCGTGTGTGGCCAAAGGCTACATCGGTCGCGATGACCTCACGGCCGAACGTTTCCTCGCGGATCCGTTCATTCCCGGTGGTCGGCTGTACAAGACCGGCGATCGCGCTGCTGAACTACCCAATGGCGAGATCGACTATAAAGGCCGCATCGATGGCCAGGTGAAGGTGCGTGGATACCGCATCGAACTCGGTGAAGTGGAAGTGGCCATGGAGAAGCATCCCGCGGTGGAGCAAGCCGTGGCCAACGTGCGCGAAGACCGTCCGGGGCTGAAGCGCCTGATCGGCTACTACGTCGCGAAAAGCGAACTGAGCACCAACGAGCTGCGCAAGCACCTCGCCTCCCTCCTGCCCGACTATATGCAGCCTTCCGCCTTTGTGGCCGTGAAGGAATTACCGCGCACGCCGAGCGGCAAGATCGATCGCAAGGCCTTGCCTGCGCCAGATGTGAAACGTCCGGACCTGGACGTCGCCTACGCCGCTCCTTCGACCAGCGCCCAAAAGACCCTCGCCAACGTGTGGGCCGATCTGCTCGGCATTGACCGCGTGGGCATCGACGACAACTTCTTTGACCTCGGTGGCAACTCGCTGCTGAGCATCCAGTGCGTGGCGCAGTTGGAAGGCCACGGCCTGAAGCTGCCGATCGTGAAGCTTTACCAACACCCCACCGTGCGCGCTTGTGCCGCGTACCTGGAAGGTGATGCAGGTGCCATCGATCCATCTGAAATGGCCAAGGCCCGCAAGGCCGCCGCAGGTGGTTCCGAAAAGGGTGACGTTGCGATCATCGGCATGAGCGGTCGTTTCCCTGGTGCGGAGAACGTGGAGCAGCTGTGGAAGAACCTGCTCGAGAAGAAGAACAGCATCAGCACGTGGACGGTGGACGAACTCGACCCGAGCATCCCCGCCGAGCTGCGCAACGACCCCGACTACGTGAAGGCGCGCGGCGTCATAACCGATGCCGACAAGTTCGACCATGGCTTCTTCGGCGTGAACCCCAAGGTGGCGGCGCTGATGGACCCGCAGCAACGGGTGTTCCTGGAAACGGCCTGGGCCGCGCTGGAAGATGCCGCCTATGATCCGGCACAGTTCGCTGGACTGATCGGCGTGTACGCCGGCATGGGCAACAACACCTACTTCACGCGCAATGTCATCGGCCATCCCGAGCTCATCGAACAGGTCGGCGACTTCGCGGTGATGACGGCCAACGAGAAGGACTACATCGCCACGCGTCTCGCATTCGAGTTCGATCTCCGTGGACCGGCGTTGAGTATCCACACGGCGTGCAGCACCTCGCTCGTTGCGATCGCACAAGCATTCAAGGCGCTGCGCGATGGCGAATGCGACATGGCGCTGGCAGGTGGCATCGCGCTCACGGTGCCCTTCAACAGCGGCATCGTGTACAACGAGGGCGGCATGTACAGCCCTGACGGCAGCACGCGCACCTTCGACGCAAACGGAAAGGGCACCAGCTTCAGCGACGGTACAGGCATCATCGTACTGAAACGTCTCGAAGATGCCATCCGTGACAACGACCAGATCTACGCCACCATCAAAGGCGCCGCGCTGAACAACGACGGTAGCGAAAAAGCCAGCTTCACCGCACCCAGCGTGCGTGGACAAGCTGAGGTGATCGCCATGGCTCAGGCCGATGGGGGCGTGAGCCCGAGCGAGATCACCTATGTGGAAACACATGGTACCGCGACACCGCTCGGCGACCCGATAGAGGTGGAAGCATTGACGCTCGCGTTCGGAGGCAAGACCAACGGGCACCACTGCGTGATCGGCTCCATCAAGAGCAATATCGGTCACTTGACGCCGGCAGCTGGTGCTGCGGGCGTGATCAAGACCGCTCTGGCGCTGCGCGAGGAAGTGATCCCGGCGAACGTGGGCTTCGAGACACCGAACCCAGCCATCGACTTCGCCAATTCACCGTTCCGCGTGGCCAACGAGAACATCGCTTGGCCGCGCACAGGAACTCCGCGCATCGCAGGCGTTTCCTCTTTCGGTGTGGGTGGAACGAACGCGCACGTGATCCTCGCGGAGCCGCCAGTGGCCAAGGCTTCGAGCGCTTCACGTAGCAAACAACTCCTCCTGCTCAGCGCGAAGAGCAAGGCCAGCCTCGATGCCATGACGGACAACCTCCGCAACTGGCTCGAAACGCATCCGAAGTCTTCCCTGGCCGATGCGGCCTACACGCTTCAGATCGGACGTCGTCACTTCAAGCACCGCCGCTTGATCGTGGGTGGAAGTCATGGCGAGTTGATGGAAGCCATCGCCAACAAAGACACCAACCTGATCGGCACGCGCGAATTGCACGAAGCCGCGCCTGGCGTGGTGTTCATGTTCCCCGGCCAGGGTTCGCAATACGTGAACATGGGCCGGGATCTCTGCGAGAGCGAACCCGTCTTCAAAGACCACTTCGACCGTTGCTGCGACCTCTTCTCGAAGGAGTTTGGCACTTCACTCCGCGACATCATCTTCCCGAAGGCCGGTGAAGAGGCCACCTCTGCTGAAGCTACGGCGGCCGAGGAGAAGGCCGCAGAACAACTGAAACAGACCATCTACACACAGGCCTCGCTGTTCACCATGCACTACAGCCTCGCGAAGCTGTGGATGCATTGGGGCATCACGCCGGATGCGATGATGGGCCACAGCATCGGTGAATTCGCCGCAGGCTGCCTGGCCGGTGTGTTCTCGCTGGAAGATGCCGTGAAGCTGGTGGCCAACCGCGGCCGCATGATGCAGGAACTGCCCGGTGGCAGCATGCTCAGCATCCGCACGGCGGAAGAGGACGTGGTGAAGCGCCTACCGGAAGGATGCAGCATCGCCGCGAACAACGGTCCGCAATTGTGCGTGGCCAGTGGTCCGCACGAAGCCATCTCCAAGTTCCAAACTGAGCTGGAGGAGGAAGGCATCACATGCAAATTGCTCGTGACCAGCCACGCCTTCCACAGCCCCATGATGGATGCCATCGTAGAGCCTTACAAGAAGGTTGTGGAAAGCGTAAAGCTGAGCGCACCGCGCATCCCCATCGTCAGCACCGTGACCGCGGAGTGGCTGAAGGACGACGAGGCGACCTCATCGAAGTACTGGAGCGATCACCTGCGTGCCACCGTGCGTTTCGCGCAAGCTGTGAAACTCGCGTGGAGCGATGCCGACCGCGTGATGCTCGAAGTGGGCCCTCGCACGACCGCAACGACACTCGCCCGCCAACAAAGCAGCGACAGCAAGAAACAAGCTGCGGTCCCTTCTCTGGGTGATTCCGCAGGCAACGGCAACGAGTTGACGCAATTGCTGAAGGCCGTGGGTGGTCTATGGCAGAGCGGTGTGCTGATCGACCGGAACAAGTTCTACGAGCGCGAGGAGCGTTGCCGCATCTCGATGCCGACCTATGCCTTCGAGCGGATCCGCCACTGGGTGGATCCGGTTGCTGTTCAAGCCGCACATGGACGGGATGGACGCGATAACGCGTCCATCCCGTCCATGCAAACTGCCTCGGATGCGGACCCCAGCCTAAGCCCAAAGGACCAACTGGTCCAACAGATCAAGAACCTCTTGGAAGAGAGCTCCGGCCTTGAACTTGCCGAAGCGAGCAACGAGGAGACCTTCCTGGAGATGGGCCTCGATTCACTCTTCCTCACGCAGGTCGCCACCTCGTTGAGCAAGAAGTTCGGGGTGAAGATCTCGTTCCGGCAACTGAACGAAGACCTAGCTAACCTCGACAAGCTCGCTGACCACATCCTTCCGCATTGGTCCCAAGGTCCAACCGGTGTCCTCGGTGGTGGTGCGCAAAAGACCGCTGGGGGTGCAGGAAAAACCACCGGCGAGGACGCCGGTGGGACCCTGAACGCCGTGGAAGACGCCCCCGAGCTGAAGAAGGTCTTCGGCGCACAGGCGCGCATCGTGAAGGAGAAGGTGGACGACTTCACGCCTGAGCAACGGGCTTGGTACAACGACTTCGTTGAACGGTACGTGGCCAAGACACCGAAGAGCAAGGCCTTCACCCAAGCGCATCGCAGAACGATGGCCGATCCGCGCGTGGTGACCGGCTTCAAACCACAGCTGAAGGAACTCGTGTACCAAGTGGTGGTGGACCGCAGCAAAGGCTGCCACCTGTGGGACATCGATGGCAACGAGTACATCGACATCCTCAGCGGTTTCGGGTCGAGCATGTTCGGCTACATGCCGGACTTCATCCGGCAGGCCACGCACCTGCAATTGGACCGCAGCATCGAGATCGGTCCCATGCATCCGCTGGCCGCCGAAGTGAGCGACCTGCTGTGCGAACTGAGCGGGCTGGAGCGCGCTGCCGTCTGCAACACAGGGAGCGAGGCCGTGCTCGGCGCCATGCGCATGGCGCGCACTGTGACCGGTCGCAGCCTCATCATCTCCTTCGCCGGTAGCTACCACGGTATCAACGACGAAGTGATCATCCGCGGATCGAAGAGCAAGAAGAGCTACCCGGCCGCTCCTGGCATCATGCCCGAGGCCGTGCAGAACATGCTCGTGCTCGACTATGGCACGCCGGAAAGCCTGGAGATCATCCGCCAGCGCTGCCATGAAGCCGCCGCCGTTCTGGTGGAGCCGGTGCAGAGCCGCCGCATGGAATTCCGTCCGGTGGATTTCCTGCGCGAGGTGCGCGAGATCACGAAACAGCACGGAGCCGCGTTGATCTTCGACGAAGTGATCACCGGCTTCCGCACTCATCCTGGTGGCGCTCAAGCGCTCTTCGGCATCAAAGCAGACATCGCCACCTATGGCAAGGTCATCGGTGGCGGAATGCCCATTGGTGCGATGATGGGCAGCAGCCACTGGATGGACGCGCTCGATGGCGGGCACTGGCAGTTCGGCGATGACAGCGTTCCGGAGGCGGGCGTCACCTACTTCGCAGGCACCTTCGTGCGGCACCCGCTTACCCTGGCTGCAGCGAAGGCGGTGCTGCTGCACATGAAGGAACAGGGACCGGCCCTGCAGGAACGATTGAACGAAATGACGGAAGACCTCGTGCGCCGCGCGAACGCGGTCTTCGAACGGGAACAGGTGCCCTTCTGGTACGTGAACTTCGGCAGCGCCTTCAAGGTGAAGTACGACGAGAGCGTGAGCTACACCGAACTGTACTTCATGCTGATGCGCTACCACGGCGTGCACGTGCTCGACTTCCCCAGCTTCATCACCACTGCGCATACCGAGGAGGACATCGACCACATCATCGAAGCCATTGAGAAGACGTGCGCTGATCTGCGTGCTTCGGGATTCATGCCGCACCGTACCTACCCCATCGCCACGGTGAACCGCACCTTGAGCGAGGGTTTGGCCGCGCGCCGCGAACGCGTGGTGCATGCCAATGAACCACCGGTGCAGGGCGCGCGCCTGGGCCGGTCCGCCAAGGGCGAAGCCGCGTGGTTCGTGCCGGACCCGCAGCGCAAAGGGAAATACCTGATGATCGAAGAGGAAGCCTGATGGAGAAGTTCACCACCGATACACGCTACGTCCCTGTGGAGCACGACCCGTTCGCGGGCCCGTCCATCACGCATACCGTGCCCACGACCGAAGCGCAACGCGAGGTCTTTGCGGCGAGCCTGATGGGCGACGATGCCAGCTGTGCCTACAACGAAAGCGTCAGCCTGCGCCTGGAGGGACATTTGAACGTTGGAGCGATCACCGGGGCCGTGCAGGCCCTTGCTGCAAGGCACGAGGGGTTGCGCGCCGTGTGCGACGCTTCCGGGCTTCGCATGATCGTGATGGCGGAAACGACCATCGATGTGACGTTCATCGACCTTGCAGATGCTGGGGAAGGCGCCGAAACTGAGCTGAAGCGCTTGGCGGATGAGGACATGACTAAGCCGTTCGACCTGATGAACGGCCCATTGTTCCGCGCTTCCCTCGTGCGGCTGGCCTCAGACCAGCACCTACTTCGTCTCACGGGCCACCATGTCATATGCGACGGCTGGAGCCTCGGCATCATCATGGCCGACGTGGCCGCGCTCTACAGCGCCCGGGCGCAAGGCACGGCTCCTGACCTTGCCGAGGCCGTGCCTTTCAGTGCGTACGCTCTCGCGCAGCTCGAATTCCAGCGCAGCGCGGAACATGCCGCAACGGAGAAGTTCTGGCTCGACGCGTACAAGGGCACAGTGCCGCGCATGGAACTGCCCACGGATCGTCCACGCCCGAGGCAGAAGACTTACAAAGGCAACCGCGTGGACCTCGAACTGCGGCCCGAACTGGTGCGCGGACTGAAGGAAGTCGCGGTCCGCAATGGCAGCAGTTTCGTGACCACCCTGCTCACCACTTTCGAAACGTTGCTGTACAAGCTCACCGGCGATGGTGACGTGGTGTGCGGCCTGCCCGCCGCGGGCCAGAGCGACCTCGGCATGAAGCACCTGGTCGGTCATTGCGTCAATCTGCTCGCACTGCGGAGCCGCATCGCGGATGAAACACCGTTCAACGAGCATCTGCGCAAACGCCGCACGGCGGTCCTCGACGCGTTCGAGAACCAGCGCTACACCTTCGGCACGCTGGTGCGCAAACTGAACGTTCCCCGCGAACCAGGGCGCATTCCCCTTGTTCCGGTCGTGTTCAACATCGACATGAACATGGACGACGGTGTTGCGTTCCATGGGCTCTCGCACCGCTTCATCAGCAATCCGCGCCGCTTCGAGAACTTCGAGCTCTTCCTTAACGCCACGGGCAATGAGGAACGCCTGGTACTGGAATGGAGCTACAACACGGACCTGTTCGATGCCTCCACTGTGCGCGGCTGGATGGCCGAGCTGGAGATCATCATTGCCAGGGTGAGCAAGGAACCGACCGTGCTCATCGGTCAGCTCATCGATATCGACGCCGCGCAGCCCGATGGCCCATTACCTCCAAATGAATGGGTCGGCCGGTCATCGGGCGCCCAACGCAGCATCACCGCTTTGTTCGATGATACCGTGCGCGCCCACGGTAACAAGACTGCGGTACAGCTCGGATCCGAACGGTTCTCCTATCGCGACCTGGCCGCCCGGGCCGATGTGTTCGCTGCCCATTTGTCCAGCCTCGGTGTGAAACCTGGTGAACCCGTTGGGCTCTGTACCGACCGCAGCTTCGACATGGTGGCGGCCATGATCGGCATCCTCCGCGCCGGCGGCTGTTTCGTCCCCTTCGACCCGGCCTATCCCGAAGACAGGTTGCAGTACATGCTTGAGGACACACAAGTCCGCGTGCTCTTCACGCAGCGTCACCTTCGCGATCAGCTACCGGGCAAAGGCGCGTCCATCCTGGTGATGGAGGATCTTACGGGCAGTGCGGCAGCGGCGGCGACCGTCGCCGTGAGCGCCGATGATGCCGCGTACATCATGTACACCAGCGGCAGCACGGGCAAACCGAAAGGCGTAGTGGTTCCGCACCGGGCGGTTTCGCGCTTGGTGCGCGACCAGAATTTCCTTCCGTTCGGTCCGCACCAGGTGTTCCTGCAGCTCAGCAACATCAGCTTTGACGCCAGTACGTTGGAGATCTGGGGCGCTTTGCTGAACGGCGGCAAACTCGTGTTGCAACCACAGCAGAAGCCAACGCTCACGGAAGTCACGGAGTGCATCAAAGAGCACAATATCACGGCCGTTTGGTTCACGGCTGGGCTCTTCAACCTGCTCGTGGACGACCATCTGGACGGACTGCGTGGGCTGAAGCACATCCTCACGGGCGGGGACGTGCTCAGTGTGCCTCACGTAAAGCGTGCGTTGAAGGTGCTCGGCCCCGGCGTGCTCATCAACGGGTATGGACCGACGGAGAACACCACCTTCACCTGTTGCCATGCCATTGACGACGAGAAGGCGATCGGTAACAGCGTACCCATCGGGAAACCGATCAACGAAACGCGGGTCCACGTCCTTAACGACGCCATGCAGCCTGTGGCCATCGGCCAGAAGGGGGAGTTGTACGCCGGTGGCGAAGGCGTGGCGCTGGGCTACTGGAACAAGCCCGAACTGACGGTCGAGAAATTCGTGCACGACCCGTTCGGCGACGGCAATAACGCCAAGCTCTATCGCACGGGCGACATCGTGCGTTGGCTGCCGGACGGCACCATCGAGTTCATTGGGCGCGCCGACGGACAAGTGAAAGTGCGCGGCTTCCGCATCGAACTAGGCGAGATCGAAGCAGCCATGGACGGCCATGCGCAAGTGAAGGACCGTGTGGTGATCTGCCGCACCGACATGCCTGGCGAGAAGCAGCTGGTCGCATACATCGTTCCGCAGGGCGGACCCGATCTCCTCTCGGACAACATGGCGCAGGAGAAGCTATTGGCCGAGCTCCGCGAACAACTGCACGACCGTTTGCCCGAGCACATGCTGCCCAGCGCGTTCGTTGTGATGCCTGAGTTACCCTTGAACCCGAACGGCAAAGTGGACAAGAAGGCGCTTCCTGCACCCACCTTCCGCACGCAGACCATGCGCGCACAGCACGTGGCACCCCGCGACCATGTAGAGCGCATGCTGGCGGACGTGTGGAACGAATTGCTAGGCGTGGAGAACATCGGCGTTCACGACAACTTCTTCGACCTCGGCGGCCACTCGCTCATCGGCATCCAACTCCTGGCCAAAGTGGAACAGCAGCACGGCAAGGGCATGTCGCTGAAGGCGCTCTTCCAGGCGCCCACCATCGCGGGCATGGCCAAGCTGCTGCAGGATGGTGGGACCACCGTTCCTTGGACCAACCTCAGCGCTATACAGCCCAACGGCAATGCGATCCCGTTCTTCTGTGTGCACGGGGACGAGGCGAACCACTTTCTGCCGCGCTATCTCGGGAACGACCAACCGTTCTACGCGTTCTTCCACCAGGGCGAGGACGGCAAACCGATCCGCTTCACCAAAGTGCCGGACATCGCGTCGCACTTCATCAATGAACTGCGCACGGTGCGGCCCAATGGCCCCTATTTGCTGGGCGGTTACAGCTTCGGGGGCATCGTGGCGTACGAGATGGCGCAACAGCTGCGGAAGTCCGGGGAGGAAGTAGCTCTGCTTGCACTGTTCGACACGTACGACCCGATGGAGTTCATGAAGGTGATGCAGCAGGAGGCCAAACCATGGGACGGTATCCGCAAGGCCTTCATGCGCCGCGCCGTGCGCTTCTACCAGCGCCAGGGCAAACTGCTGCCGCCGAAGCTCCGCCACTTCTACATCATCGATACGTACGACGAAGCCATCCGCGACTATCGTGCGCAGCCCTACGATGGCACCATCACCATCTTCAAGGCCAAGGACAGCATCGGTGCGCAGGACATGGGGTGGAAGCAGTGGAGCAAGCACGTGGACATCCGCAACGTGCCGGGCGACCACTACAGCATGATCAAGGAACCCGACGTGCGGGCATTGAGCGCGGAGCTCGGCAGTGCCATCGATCTGGTGGTGAGCAAGCGGGCCGTGGAGGCCGTGTAGGATGGCGCGCAAGCTGGTGCTCCATTGCCGCGGTATTGATGCGCCCCCGAGCGGTTCCCCAAGCAACGGCATCACGCTCCACTTCGCGACGCTGGAGGACTTGTCACAGAGGCAACATGAACTGGAAGCCCTGCTCGACCGGCACGAACGCGACCGAGCCGCCCGTTTCGTGCACGACAAGGACCGGCTGCGCTATGTGCTCGGGCACGGGTTCATGCGTGAGGTATTGTCAGCTGCTTCCGGGGTTCCTGCCACCAGCATTGACTTCACACGTGGACCGTTCGGCAAACCTTCCATGAACGGCGCGGACTTCCACTTCAACTTCAGCGACACGAAAGACGCCGTGCTGATCGGCATCGGACCGGAGGAACTGGGCGTGGACCTGGAAACCATGGAGCGCCGGGTGGACCATGAGCGCGTTGCGGAGCATTACTTCACGCCGGAGGAAGTGCGGGAGATGGAGAGGGCAAGTGACAAGGCCCAAGTGTCAAGTGCCAAGGTTCAAGAACCAAGCTTCAAGGCCCAAGCTTCAAACTTCAAGCTTCAAAGGGCGGAACGCGCGGCTAAGGGAGAAGATGCCGGGAAACGGCGCTTTCTGGAGTTCTGGACGAGGAAAGAGGCCGTTCTTAAGGCCAGCGGCGTGGGCATCATGGACGACTTGAAAGTGCTGCGCGTGCAGGACGGCATGCACGAGATCCACATTGCCCACGAAGAGTTCATCCGGATGGCGGCGGCGCAATACCACATCAGCACGTTCGCACTAGGCACATCGCATGTGATCAGTGTGGCTTCTTCCATCGAACGACCGCTTGCCCTCATTCCTCCCCGAAGAACCGGGGATGGAAATTGAGCAGGTAGAGCTTTTCGCTGGCTCGGGTGACTGCGGTGTACAACCAACGCACGTACTCCGCATTGATCATCTCCTCGGTCACGTAGCCCTGGTCCACGAAGACGGTTGGCCACTGGCCTCCCTGCGCTTTGTGACAGGTCACTGCATAGGCGTACTTCACCTGTAGTGCGTTCACGTAAGGATCATCCTGCAAGGCCTTGAAACGCTCACGACGGTTGCGCGACACGATGTTCATCAGCACGGCATTGGCCAGTTCCTTCATGCGAGGTGAAGGCAATGCCGGCGTTTCCGCAGTGAGCACGTCAAGCAGCACCATCACTTCCAGTTCGCGGCGCTCTTGCCCGTTCTGCCACGCGATGTCCAATCGCGCGAAGCGGAAGCCGTGTTTCTCTTCGAGCCCCTTCACCGCAAGCACTTCCACGGTTTCCCCGTTGGCAATGAGCTCGGGCTTGCCTTTGCCGTTGGCCGGTGTGGCCCAGTAGTAGTTGTTCTTCACCACCATGAGGCGGTCGCCTGCGCAGAGTTCTTCCTCGTACCCTTGGATACGCGCACGCACCTGCTGATTGAACAGGTAAGCCCGCTTGTTGCTACGGCAGATGAGGCACACGCTGTCAACACCACCACGACCGTATGCGCTCTCCAACGCGTCCTGGAGATCATGCCCCTCAACCCGCACTACATCCTCGAAGAGCACCGCCCGATTGAAGCTTGAAGTTTGAGCCTTGTCACTTGGAGCTTCGTTCAACTGGAACACCGGCACCACCTTCTCCTCCCCTTCGTTGTACCGGGCTAGCACACCGCGCAGTGCCGTTGCATTCACCAGGATCCCACTCGCATCGGCTTGGCGTACTACTTCCGTGAGCTCGACACTGCCTGCCGTGAGGTCGTGCACTTCATGGAGCAACTCCACGTCCAGCGCCGGGCTGCGCTCGTCGCCCACGGGGGGCAACTGCGCCGGGTCGCCGATGAGAAGCAGCTTATTGCCGCGCCCCACGAACACATGATCGGCCAGGTCCTGCAAAAGGTTGCGGTCGCCGAAAAGCCGATCGCCACCACCTGTGGTGCCGATCATACTGGCCTCATCCACCACGAACAGCGTGTCGGTGTCCTTATTGCGGGCAACGGCCAAGGCCAGATAGCCATCGTCCTCGCCTTCGGTCTTGTACACACGCCGGTGGATGGTGCTCGCGGGAGCCTGCGCGTAGCTGCTCAGTACGTTGGCAGCTCGACCGGTCGGGGCCAGCAGCACGGCGGGATGGCCTCGTTCCCGCAACACCTTCACAAGCGCACCCACCAAGGTGGTCTTCCCTGTTCCGGCGTAGCCCTTCAGGACCAAGGTGCTGCGCGGCCGTGTGCTGTTGAGGAGCCGCTCCAGCGCCTCAATGGCCTTGCGCTGGCCTGACGTTGGCGGATGGCCCAGGCGTTCGATCAGCGGTGCGGCGATGAGCATGACGGCGCGAAGGTGTTGCATGCGGGAGCGTTGTGGCCCATTGTGGGTTGGGCCGCTAGGGTACATTCGCGCGCCATGTCCACCACCCCCTGCTATCTCGTCACCGGCGGTGCGGGCTTCGTGGGCAGCAGCATAGCGCTGCGCCTCAAGACCGAGGAGCCCAAGGCACGCGTGATCGCGCTGGACAACCTCAAGCGAAGAGGCAGCGAACTGAACCTGCCTCGCCTGCGGGCTGCCGGTGTTGAATTCGTGCACGGCGACGTACGCGTGCAGAGCGATCTGCTGGGCCTCCCGCGGATTGACGCCTTGATGGAATGCAGTGCCGAACCCAGCGTTCTGGCAGGCTATCAAGGTGGTGCGCAGTACGTGCAGGACACTAATCTTGTCGGCACGCTCAACTGTCTGGCCTTGGTGGCCCGCGACAAGGCCAAGCTCATCTTCCTGAGCACAAGCCGGGTCTATCCGGTGGCGCCCATCAACGCCATGTGCGCTGAAACCACGGACCGTTTTGCCGTGGACATAGCGCTGGCGCCACAGGGCGCAAGTGCAAAGGGTATTGCCGAGGACTTCCCGCTCCAAGGCGTGCGCACGCTCTACGGCGCCACCAAGCTGGCGAGCGAACTCATGGTGGAGGAGCATGCGGCCATGCACGGGTTCGACAGCGCGATCTTCCGCTGCGGTGTGATCGCAGGACCTTGGCAAATGGGGAAAACAGACCAAGGCTTCGTGCTGTTGTGGTTGGCACGGCACCACTGGCAACAGCCGCTCGGCTACATCGGCTTCGGTGGCGCGGGCAAGCAGGTGCGCGATGTGCTGCACATCGACGACCTGTGCGACCTGGTATGCCTGAGCCTGCGCGATATGAGGGCGGTGAGCAACCGAGTGCTCAATGCAGGTGGTGGTGCATCGAACGCCATCACGTTGAAGGAGTGCACCGACCTCTGCACAGCGATCACCGGCAAACGCATCACCATGGGCAGCGATGCGCAGGACCGGCCGGGCGATATCAAGCTTTACATCACGGACAACACGCGCGTAACAGCGGCCACCGGCTGGGCCCCGCGCCGCAGTGTGCAAACGCTCCTCGAGGATTCTTATGCCTGGCTGAGGCAACACGAAGAGCAACTGCGCGTCATCATCGGCTGAGCAATAGAGCATGAGCGTTGCATTGATAACCGGGAGCGGTGGCCTGATCGGGAGCGCCGCAGTGGACCACTTCGCACCGGGTTTCCAGAAGATCATCGGCATCGACAACGACATGCGCAGCGTGTTCTTCGGTGCCGAAGCGAGCACCAAGTGGAACACGCAGCAACTGATGGAGCGCACGCCCAACCTGGTGCAGCTCAACATCGACATCCGCGATCACGCCGCGTTGGAAAAGGTGTTCAAGGAGCACGGTACGTCCATTAGCCTCATCGTGCACACGGCGGCCCAACCCAGCCATGACAAGGCCGCCCAGATACCCTTCTTGGACTTCGAGGTGAACGCCAACGGCACGTTGAACCTGTTGGAGCTTACAAGGCAACACTGTCCCGAGGCCACCTTCATCTTCACCAGCACCAACAAGGTGTACGGCGACAACCCCAACCTACTGCCGCTGGTGGAGCTGGAAACGCGATGGGAACTGCAGGAGCCGCACCCCTATGCCGCCGAAGGCATCGACGAGCGCATGAGCATCGACCACACCAAGCACTCGCTCTTCGGGGCCAGCAAGGTGGCCGCCGATGTGATGGTGCAGGAATACGGGCGCTACTTCGGCATGCGCACCGGGACTTTCCGCGGCGGCTGCTTGACGGGACCCCGGCACAGCGGCGCGCAGCTGCACGGCTTCCTGAGCTACCTGATGAAGTGCGCGATCACCAAGCAGCACTACACCATCTTCGGCTACAAGGGGAAACAGGTGCGCGACAACATCCACTGCGACGACCTGGTGATGATGTTCGACCACTTCCACCGCGCGCCCCGCTCGGGCGAGGTGTACAACGCGGGCGGTGGCCGCTTCGCCAACTGCAGCATGATGGAGGCCATGGCCCTGTGCGAGGAGATCACCGGCAACAAGATGAACGTCACGTACAGTGACCTAGCCCGCAGCGGCGACCACATCTGGTACGTCAGCGACCTGCGCCGCTTCAAGGAGCACTACCCCGGCTGGGACCACCGGTACGACCTGCGGACCACGTTGGTGCAGATCCACGACGAAATGATCAGCCGCGCACGCTCATGAACCTCGACCGGATCTACGAGCACCGCTTCCGCAATGTCACGCCGGAGTCGCGGCAGGTGGTGTGGAACGAGATCGCGCAGTACATGCATGAGCGGCTGGGCCAACCCCAGGTGTTACTGGATCCCGCGGCCGGGTTGTGCGAGTACATCAACCACGCGCCAAGTCCCGAGCGTTGGGCCCAGGACATGAACCGGGCATTCTTGGAGAAACACGCCGGAAAGGGTATTCAGCTCGTGGTGGGCGATGCACTGAAAGCGGAACTTCCCGCCACGCACTTCGACGGGGTCTTCGTGAGCAACTTCCTCGAGCACCTGAACTCCCAGTACGAGGTGGCCGACTTCCTGGGCAAGATGCACGGCCACATGAAGCCCGGAGGACGCATCGCCATCATGGGCCCCAACTTCAAGTACGTTTTCAAGAACTACTTCGACTTCGCTGACCATACCGTGGTGCTGACGGAAGAAGCAGTTGTGGAACACCTTATTGGTGCTGGGTTCACCGTGGAGCATGTGCACCCACGGTTCCTGCCGTTCTCGTTCAAAGGACGCTTACCTGTTTCCCGTTGGTTGGTGCGCACCTTCCTGCGCACACCGCTGGCATGGCGGTTCCTGGGCAAGCAATTCCTCCTCATAGCGCGCAAGTGATGCTCAGTGTAGTGATCCCCGCGCACAACGAGGAGGGCAGCATTTCGCCCACCCTCGAAGCGCTTTACACCAAGCTCAGCGCCGAAGGGATCGCGCACGAACTGCTCGTGGTGAACGACCATAGCCGCGACCGAACGGCCGAAGTGCTCACGGAACTGCAACGCACCATCACCACCCTGCGCGTGGTGGAGAACCACGGGCCCGGCGGATACGGGTACGCGGTGCGGTGCGGCCTGGCCAACTTCAAAGGCGATCGTGTGGCCGTGGTGATGGCCGACCTGAGCGACTCGCCGGACGATCTGGTGAGGTTCAACCGGAAGATGGACGAGGGGTTCGACTGTGTGTTCGGCACCCGCTGGAGCATGGGCGGCAAGGTGTACGACTATCCCTTGGTCAAGCGGTGGATCAACCGTATGGCGAACAACTTGGTGCGCATCACCTTCGGACTGAAGTACAACGATTGCACCAATGCCTTCAAACTGTACAAGCGCGAAACCATCGAGGGTCTGCAACCGCTCATGTCGCCGCATTTCAACCTCACGCTCGAACTGCCGCTGAAGGCCATCGTGCGTGGCTACACGTACACGGTGCTGCCCAATAGCTGGCACAACCGGAAAGCGGGCGAAAGCAAGTTGAAGATCAAGGAAATGGGCAGCCGGTACTTTTTCATCCTGCTTTACTGCCTCATCGAAAAGCACTTTTCGAGGGGCGACTTCCGCAAGAAGCCATGAAAGCGGGGTTCATCGCTTTGGGTCGACATCCGCTGCTGATCCCAGCGTTGGTCGTCCTGAACATCCTGGCCGTCGTGGGCATGTTCATCGCCTATCGCGAACCGCACGGCGGCGACCTGTACACCTACCAGGCCTTGGCCGATGGGCTGCTGCACGGCGAGTACTCCATGTGGTGGCAACTGCCCGTGGATGTGCCCGACACGTTGCGCAACCCAGGCTATCCGGTCTTCCTGGCCTTGTTCCGGATCTTCTCCAAGAGCTTGGTGCCTGTTCAGATCGTTCAAACGCTGCTCTATTGTTTGTCCGTGTTCTGGACGGTGAAACTGATCCAACGCCTTGGTGGTAGCCGTGCGGCAGTGACGGTGTTCCTGCTGCTGCTGTTGCCGAGCATCAACATCGCGTTCTACAACACCAGTTTGTTCGCGGAGACGCTCACCCTCTTCTTCGTCACTGCGTTCATGCATGTGGCCACAGCAGGGCAGCTTGGGCCGGGCCGCGCGGTGCTCATGGGCCTGCTGTTGGGCGCTGCGTTCCAATGCCGTAGCCCCTTGCTCTACCTGCCCTTCGTCTGGGCCGCGGTGGTTTGGTGGTCCGATCGGCGCCGTGCGGTGCTGGCACCATTGGCCGTGTTCCTTGTCACCTTTGTTGCGACCACGGTACCCTATGGTCTTTGGAGCCTGCGGAACCACGGTGTCTACAGCGTTACGCCCATCGAAGGCGGCGCGGGTGTGCTGCACTTCGGATGGTGGACAGGGCGCATCCCTGGACACACGGAGAACTGGTACTGGGGCAACTTCGCCAGCGTGGAAATGGTGGACTTCGTTCCACCGGAGCAGGTACCTGCGGAAGTCGAGGCGTTTGATGCGGAATGGCGCACCATCGACAGTGCGGTAGCCCCGCTGATGAACTCCACCGACACGCTCATGCTGGCTGCGCGGGAGGAGAACCGCAACCTCTTCAAGTCGTTCAACTCGCGCTATACGCTTGAGCGCGAGCGCTTGCTGAAGGAAGCCACTCTGCGCAACGTGAAGGAGAAACCCGGATACACGTTCCTGCACTCAGCGTACACCGCTGTGCGCATGTGGGTGACGGGAGTGCAAATGGACAAGTTCCAAGGGGCATCGATGGTAGGCAAGGTGGCGCAGCTGTATCCGTTCCTGCTCACGCTGGTCATGTTCCTAATGGCCGTGTTACTGGTGCCTTGGGCATTGCTCCGTGACAAGGGCCTTTGGAAGAAGTGGCTCACCCCCTTGTTGCTGTGCGTCTATTTCGGGCTCATCCACATCCCTGCGCACATCCAATCGCGCTACACCATACCCGTTCGCATGCTGATGATGGCACTGATCGCCTTGGCACTGGTGAAATGGTTTGCTCGTCGGAACAGCGCGGCCTCGACCGGTCGGCCCTGAATGTTCACTTGAGCATCATCTCCAGTACATGGAGCGCCCGGATGGGCACAGGGTCCACAGGAATGACGATGGCATCGCCGAACGTGAAGTACATCGGATGGATCAGGCAAACAGCCAACGCGAAGAACAGGATCACGCGCGTGCGGCGTATACCGATCAATGTGGCCAGCGTGAAGACCGCGGGATACAACAGGATGAAGCCGAAGGCCATGCTCCGCGTGACATCCCACACGGCGATGGCCGCCGCTGCAACCAGTCCGAAGGTCGCCGAGTAGCCGATCGAGAGCATACGGTGACCCGTGGCCCACAGCGCGACGAAGAAGGCCGCGATGAGCAACCACGCTCCCTCGAACCCTGACCAGACGCCCCAGGCCACTTGGTCCAATTGGCTCAGGAAAGGCAAAAGGCCCAAGTGCTTTTGGCCGGTGACAAAACCACCCCACCGCACCAGCGCGAGCCTTGCGCCGACGTAGGCCACCATGCCGGCAATGCACGCCAAAGATCTCATGCCGGGGTTCAAGCGGAACCCTCCGGAGGCCGAGGGGACCGTAGCATGGTACATGGCACCGACCAACAACGCCAGGCACGCGCGTTCGTCGGTGAACGCCGCCAGGAAAGCACACACTGCGATCAGCCACGCACGTTCGGCGAAGAGCACCCAGAACAGCAGGAAATAGCCGTAACAATCCAGCATGCCCCACAGGTCGAAAAAGAACGCCGCACCCGCATAGCTGAACACCAGCAGCCCACTGAACATCAGCGCTGAAAGCCGATCGCCGGTCCGGCGGGCAACAAGGCCCATCGTGGCCCAGACCAGGACCAGGCCAAGGATGTTCTGCAGCACGAACAAACCCAATGGCCCCAGGCCGGTGAAGTATGACAGCGCCGGCACCGTCAAGCGGAATGCGATCTTCTCCAAGTGCGAGGTCGGATCGTCCTCGAACCGGTGGAAGGTGAGCGGCGCCGTGGCCTGCTCCATGATCGCATCCCACCTTGGGTTGATCTCCGTGCCCGAAAGGTGCCCCGCCAGGTAGTTGTAGTGCGGAAAGTGGCAGAACAAGGCCAGCCCGAAGAGGATGAAAGTCCACTTCAACCGCCAACGCTCACCGCTCACTGAGCGCTCCATCGCTTGCCGCCACCTACTGAGGGTCACATCGAACTCGATCATGAGTACAGGACTTCGGCCAAAGGAAGTCATTCGGCCCGTGTCAGGGGCTTTCCGAGAGCGCCTGGGCCAATCTCCAAACCGCTTGGGCCCGATGGCTGATCGCGTTCTTCTTTTCGATGGGCAGCTCGGCGAAGGTGAGGTCGCTCATATGGGGCAGGAACACAGGGTCGTAACCGAAGCCACCGGTGCCCCGCGGTTCAGTTGTGATGGTTCCGCGGACTTCTCCTTCGAACGTGCGTTCGGCACCGCCGATACCTATGTAGGCGATGCACGTGCGGAACCGTGCACCTCGATCGGTCCTTTCGCCAAGCTCCTTGAGCAGTTTGTGCATGTTCGCGATGGCATCGCGCGCTGGACCGGCGTACCGTGCGCTGAACACACCGGGCGCACCGTCCAGCGCATCCACCTCAAGACCGGTATCGTCAGCGACGCAGGCCACACCGGTGCGCTCGTGCACGTACCTCGCTTTTTGCAACGCGTTCGCCTCCAAGGTGAGCCCGGTTTCCGGCACTTCCTCCATGATGCCCGCTTCGGGGAGGGTCAAAAGCGTGAAGGTCCCTGGCAGTAGGGCGCGCAGTTCGGCCAGCTTCCCGGCATTGTTCGTGCAAACAATGAGTTCCATTTGGGTGGGCAAGCTAATCGGCGAGTACGTGGCCCCTCCGTTGAGCAGCACGGTGACTATACTTGCCTCGGAACCGGAAGCCCGGCATTCGGCAACCTTTGCTCCCCGGATCGTCCACTATTTTGATGTTGCCTGCCGGGCGTCCTGAACGGTTCGATCGATGAGCGAAAGTGTCCGCGATTTCTACGATGAATATGCCGAGCGCCAGGTGCGGCATGGCATCAACCATCGTCACATGCGTATCATGGACTGGTTGCTGCAGTTCGGGATGGGCAACACCTCGCAGGTGCTGGAGATCGGATGCGGCGTGGGTACGCAGACCGAACTCATCGCTGCTGCCGTACAGAGGGGCCGCATCGTGGCGAACGACATCAGTCCGCGGAGCGTGGACCTGGCCAAAAAGCGCTTGGCCAATGCCCCCAACGTGGAATTCCTGTTGGGCGACATCATCAGCCTGCCCGTTGCCGGCGTGTTCGATGTGATCGTACTGCCCGATGTGCTGGAGCACATCCCCATGGAAAGCCATGGGGTGCTGTTCGGGAAGATCGCGCAGTTGCTGGCGCCGGACGGTTGCGTGGTGATCAACATACCCTCGGCGCAATACCTGGAATGGAACCATCGCCATCGTCCCGACCTGCTCCAGGTGATCGATCAACCCTTGCACTTGGCCGCTGTGGCCCAACATGTCGGGAACGCCGGGCTCTATTTGCATCATGTGCAGCACTACAGCCTTTGGACCAACGGACCCGATGCCGCAGTGCTGGTGGCCAAGCACTACCGCAACGATCTGCCCTTCACCCCCGTGCATGCCCCGGCAGGCTGGGCATTGAGGCTTCGACGCCGCATAGCGAAGCTCCGTGGGCGCGTTGTTGACCCGGGCGCAGCATGAGCGTAACGCCGGTCACCGACCGATCGGGCATGAGGCGTGGCCCAGCGCAGAATGCAGTGTTCGTTGCTGCGGGCTGGTGGCCGGGGATCCACCACCCATCCGATGGCATCTTCGTTCGGGAGCACGCGGTGGCAGTAGGCAAGTTGCGGCCCAGCGCCGTGGTGCATCTGACCTTCACACGCCGCATCGCGCCGTTCAGCATCCGTTTCGACGAGTCGGTGCAGGATGGCATCGTCGTGCTCACCGGTCATATCACGGCTCCCGTGCGACGTTTCGGCGTTCACGACAGGCTGGTGCGCATGGCCTACCGCAGGGCCATCACGCGGTTGAGCGACCGGTTCACGTTCAGCGTGGCGCACATCCATGTACACACGCCCATGACGGGGAACCTGCTACCGGTCGCACGCGAGAACAAGTGGCCTGTGGTGGTCACGGAGCACAGCACGTTCTACCACAACGGTGCGGCTTTCTGGGGCGAGGCGGAACAAACGAAGTTCCGGCACCGCATGCGCCGCTGGTTCGCCGATCCTTCCATCAAGGCGGTCCTGCCCGTATCGCGCGATCTTGCGAAGACCCTTGTTGAAGGTTATGGCGTGCCACCGGGCGATATCAGCGTTGTGCCCAATATCTCGGCTCCCTGCTTCCGACCACGCGCGGTGGCAACGTCGCCGCCGTTCCGCATTGTTCTGGCAGCCTACTGGTCGGGCAACAAAGACCCGGGGCTGTTCCTTGCCGCCCTTCATCTCTTGCCGGACGATGTGAAAGCACGGTTGCGCATCGATTGGATCGGGGATGGTGACCTGATCGAACCGGTGCGGAACGCCGCTGCGCGGTTCGTTGCACAGGGGATCATGCACTTCCATGGGCGTCTTCCGAAACCCGGGCTTGCGGAATTCCTTGCGCAGGCGCACTTGCTCGTTCACCCCACCAAAGCGGAGAACCTGCCGTGCATCATACTTGAAAGCCTGTGCTGCGGCACTCCTGTGCTGAGCCATGCTGTGAACGGCGTTCCCGAACTGGTCGATGACAGCAACGGCGTGCTTTGCCCGCCAAGCGATCCGAAGGCCTTTGCGGAAGCGCTGCTGAACATCATGGAGCATCCCGGGCGTTTCGACAGGGCAAGCATCGCCGCGCGTGCCGAAGAGCGGTTCAGCGGTCCCAGTGTGGCGCAGCGGATCATCGCCGTGTATGATAGCATTGCACCTGCGCCGCTCGGCGCATGATCGAGCACTGCCATGTCGTTGAAACGGGGGATCTTCTACACCTTCCTTACGCAGGCCCCCACCCTCGTGCTCTTTTTCGGTGCCAGCTTGGCCATGACACGCCTGTTGGGCGATGTCGGCCGCGGCGAATACGCGTTGCTCACCAACAATGCAGCGCTGCTCACCATGCTGTTCGGCCTCAATCTGGGCTTCGCGATCATCTACTACACCTCCAGGTCCGACACGGAGGCGCGCGCCAGCATCGGCACGGCAGCGAGCCTTCTGCTTTTGAACATGGGCCTGGTACCCATCGTGCTACTGATCGTTTCAGGATCTTCGGAACTGAGCCCGTTCCTCCTGCCCGACGGTCGCACGCACTGGGGCTATTTGGGGTACATCTACCTCACCGTGATGCTGGGCTTGGTGAACATCGCCATTTCCTCCGTCCTGCTCGGACTGAAGAAGTTCAAGGCACTGAACGGATTGAGCCTGTTGAACGCTGGCCTCAGTGCGACGGGCTTCGCGCTGCTCTACTGGTTCCGCCACAAGGTGGCGCCGACGGATATGCTGCCCACCGTGCTGTTCGTGACCAGCGCCGCGCTGGTGTTGCAGTCATGCGTCTCCATTGGGCTCTACGTTCATCACGTACGGATCGCTCCATGGCCAGTGCGGTCCTGGACCACGCTCCGGCCCATCCTCGCATTTTCGTTGGTGGCCCACCTGAGCCATTTGGTGAACCTGATCAACTACCGCTTCGATGTATGGGTAGTGGACAACTACCACGGCGCCGCTGAGCTCGGCTTGTACGCCGTGGCCGTGGGCGTGGCCCAGTTGCTCTTCTACATCCCCGAGCCGCTCACGCGCGTGGTGCAGCCCTTCCTGTTCGGACAGGTGAAAGACGAAATGCTATCGCGGTACAAGGCCATCGCCAGGCTCAACTTCACTGCGGTGCTGCTGCTTTCCCTCCTGCTGTGCGCGACGGCCTATTGGGTCGTTCCGCTGCTGTTCGGCGAAGTGTTCCGAGGATCCGTGTTGGCCTTGCAGCTGCTGCTCCCCGGCATTGTGTGCAGCGCTTCCGCCAAATTGCTCAGCACTTTGGTGGTGCATGGTGGCTTGCAACGCTTCAGCCTTTACGCCACGATCGTGGGCGCGGTGCTCACCATCACCTTCGATCTCCTGCTCATTCCCCGTTGGGGCATCGCGGGAGCCGCTCTGGCCAGCACCGTTTCCTATGCTTCCATACTCGTGGTCGTGCTGCTGGTGATCCGCTTCCGGCTCAGCATTCCTGTGCACGATCTCTTCCTGCCGAAGGCCGATGACATCCGGCTCCTCAGGAACTACGCATCGTGGAAGTCAGGTGCGCAATAGGCCTGGGCTATCGGCGCCTGAGACTGGACCGCCCTCTACTTGAACGTGACCTTCCTGAAGTGCTGCGCATTGGAAACGCCGATCGGCTTGGTGCCGGAGACCTTCGCATCGGGCCATAACCTGGCCAAGCGATCCATCACACGCACCAACAAACCGCGGCTGTCGGGGCCAATGGTCGCATGTCCGTCCTTCCAAAGCATGTTCTGGTAATCGCTCTGTTGTGGCGCTACAGCGAAGATCTGCTTCGCCGCCGTTCGCCGGGCCATGACGAACAGATAGGATGGATGTCCGTTGACCAACGTAACGCGCTCCCGCACCTCGTCCGCGTCCTTCACTTCGTACCAATCGGCCCCGGGCCTATCGATGAAGAAAAGCAGCCTGGTCATTTCGAACCCGTTCTCCTTGGAGAACACCCTGTAGTAAAGCTCGGGGCTGAACTGGTAGAACCCGTGCCCGAAGAAGTTGTTGGCGGGTGTTATGCCGAGGTAGTGGCCACCGACCTTCAGCAGTTCCATGCAGTTCCGGATGGCGACCGGGAAATTGAAAATGTGCTCCAGTGAGCCGCCATCTATGACCGTATCGAACGCACCCTTGTGCTCGCCGTCCATCGGCAGGTTCATGTCATGGATGATACTTGCCTGCTCGTAGGGTGAAGCATCCAACGAGTCCACCGCGGTTGCGCCCAAGGCTTTCAGGAACGGCTCGGCGTATCCTTTCTCGCCCGTGATGATCTCCTCAGCATTCAGATGGCCCAAGCCGAAGTCATCGAGGTTGCGTTGAAGCACCTCCGCGCTCAGGTGCAATCCCTGCCTTCCGATCATCACCGTCCTGCCGAAGGACAGTCCCTTCGCCTTCGCATGGATCAGCAGCTTGGTGCCAGTGTGATTGAATCCCATGCTATTTCCCTGCTCGTACGGAGTGCGTTGCCTTGCGTGATCTATTGCTGAACCTCGCCCACAACGCATGAGCCGCCAGCACGGCCACCGTTAGCGTGAGCGGGAACGTGGGCACCAAGTAACGCATCTCGCACAGGCGCATGGCGATGGAGTGGATCAGGACACCGTACACCACCGTGCCCACCAGCATCAGGTAGGCCGTATCGCGGCGGTTGAACCACAACAGTACGAGCCCGCCGATCATGCCCAGCGCAACCGCGAACACGTACAACCCGCTCTGGTAAAGCTTGATACCGCGTTCCCACCAAGCCATCTCGGGCCAGGCCTTCTGGAAGATGAGCGAACTGCCTGAGTGGTTGAGCAAGTGGCCCACGAGAACGACCCGCGACCAGACGTGGTACCGGAAAGGATGCTCTTCCACGAAGGCCGCCCGGTATCGCATGGCCCGCTCCCACACCAAGGCCCGCAGGCTGTCCTGCTTCACCTGGGGATAAGCAGTGTCGTAACGGTGCTCGAACAGCGGACGGAACAACAGCAGGCTGTCGCGGTTGTACTCCGAGGTGTAGATGTATTCCGGCGGCTCCTTGTCCACCCGCGGCAACGGTGCCATGCCGGGCGGGCGCTGTTCGTACAAACCGTAGAAGCGTAGGTCGCTCTGCGGATCCCAGTAGTTGTTGTTGCCGCCGTACGCCGTCACGAACTGCAGCATGGCGTAATAGGAACCTTTCAGGAACGTCGGATTGTACAACCCGTTCGTCAGCGGCCGAACCTCGCCGTACACCTTGTAATTGCGCACCACCCAGGCACCATCGATGACCAGCCATGGTAGGACGAACAGCAGCACATGGCCTAACCTCAGGCGCCAGGTATGGCCTTTGCGCAACAACAACAACAAGCCCAAGCAAGGGAAGAGAAGAGCGTAGATGGGCCGCAGGAAGATGGCCCATGTGAGCATGAGGCCCGCAACCCACAACCATGCTCTGCGACCGGAGCGCAAGTGCGCCAACAAACTGAACACCGCCAGCGTGGTGGCGGAAGCGCAAAAGCTGTCCGTCATCAGTTGCAGCTCATAGCGCGAATGGAACATGGCCGTGCACGAGATGACGAAGGCCAGTGCCGTCCACAGCTTGGATCGCGTGAGCCACAGCACGATCACTGTACAGGCCCAAGCTGCCAGGCACCCGAAGACGAGTTGGAGCAGCACCATGGCATCGTGCGCGGCCAAGCGCGGCAGCACCGCTCGGAACACAAGCAACGGCGGTGCATAGCCCGGCATGCGGTGATCGTCGAACACTTGGCCGTGCTCCAGGAGTTCATCCACCGGTCCCACGTACCCCGGGCTATCGTCCATCCACTGGGCGAAGTGCCCGTCAGGCATCAAGCCACCGAAGTCGATGATGAAATAGATGAAGATGAGGCCCTTGATGAGCAACGTGGCCAAAAGGCCAAGGGTGTGGAAACGCCAATTGTGCTGCACAGTACCGGATACGACCATCACGACGGCGATGCCCGGTGTGGGTTGCGCGACGGGCGGGCAAATAAACGATGCGCACGGACGCGCTCTCAGGGTATCGGCCCTAAGTAGTGATCGAGCAACTCGGCGATCGATCGATCGTCACTGCGCTGGTCCATGGTCCAGTGACCGCACAACCGAACAATCGCGGCACAGCTTGGATAAAGTGTCCCTATTCAGCACCATCTTTCCACCATGACTTCCGCAGCGGCATTGCTGGACTTGTACTCTGGAGCTTGGGAAAGACTTGTTGGCCAACGCGATGCATGGGACCGAACGCCACTAGGTGCATGGGACGGACCGGATACGCAAGTCCCCACATCTCCAAACTACTGTTCGAACGCGGCTTCCGGCCTTCGTACCCGAACGGCGGCAAGTTCGCCGTGTGCCTAAGCCACGATGTGGACCTATTGCACACCACCAGGCGCGAATTGTTCGGCACCATGCGGCGTGGCCATCGACCAATGGACGGAAAGAACCTCAGGGCTCTACTGAGCGGAGGAGTGGATCCCGTCCATGCGCTGAACCCACTGCTGGAGATCGAGTCGCGTATGGACGTGACCTCAACGTTCTACTTCCTTGCCTTGAAGCCCGGTGACGAAGACTTCAACTTCGACTTGTCCTACGCAGCCGGTGAAATTGGTGCGGTTCTCCGCGCGGGGTGTGAGGTTGGCCTGCATGGTGGACACAAGGCCTATGCGAGCGCTGCCGTGCTTTCTGAAGAAATGGGCCGATTGAAGACCGCGCTGGGAGGCAAGGCCGTTGCCGGATATCGAGGCCACTACTTGCGCTTCAGGGTGCCGGATACGTGGCATCTTCTTGAGCAAGCAGGGTTCACCTATGACACTAGGCTCGGTTGGTCCGAATCCATTGGATTCAGGAGCGGCTTGTGCTACCCCTACCACCCGTTCAACCAAACAACGGGAAAACGGACCGGCATCGCCGAACTTCCCCTGGCTGTAATGGAGAGGTCCTTGTTCGAGTACATGCGCTTGCCTTATGAGCAGGCGCTATCAACCTTTTGGCGGTTGGTGGATGAAGTGGAAAGCTGCCAGGGTGTTCTCACGTTGCTCTGGCACAACGGGTTTCCGCTTGTTCCGTACTCCACCTACGCCGAACTCGTCAGGAAACTCAAGGACAGAGGGGCATGGTTCGCCACAGGCACCCAGTTGTTGGAGCATTGGATCTCGGCAGGTTACTTCGGCCAGATGGAAGGACTCCTGGATGAACTTTTGGCAGAACGGTCATGAGCGTTGCCATCGCGCGGATCGATCCGCTCAAAGACCAGGACAGCCTCCTGCCGTTCCTGATCGCGAACGTGAACGACAGGATGAACCCTGACGGCTACCGTTGGCAATTCGAGGGCATACCCCAACCTGCGATCTTCATAACCGGCCAAGAACTGGAGGAAATAGTCTGCACCCAGAGCTTCTTGCCGCATGGTTTGATGGTGAACGGAGCAATAGTGCCCACGGTCAAGAGCGAGCACAGTTTCCTGGTTCCTGCCAAACGGGGCACGAGCGTTTTCACGGACTCCTATGCGCTTGGCCTGGACCTATGCGCGAAGGCTGGGACACATACTTGCTGGGGATTCACCCCTGCGTGAAAGTCTGGCGCAACCGGCTCGGCTTCCAGGTCTTCGAGGACGATATGGTTGAAACCACCTCGATGCTGTACCGGCCCTCGGTGCAGAGCGTACGTTCGCTGCGCTCCGCCGCGCGATTTCTGCGGTCCTACCTGGCCTACTTGCCGTTCGCTTTCAAGCGGCACGAAACCCGGAAGGACATCAAGTGGGAGAACAGCTTGCCGTCGGATGCCGAGATCACACAGCTCTTTCGGCATGTCGCAGGCCCCCGATGTATCCACTTGCACCTCTCGGTCCAGTTCCGGGCCTGGCGCATGGACACGAACCCGAACATCGGATACGGCTACATAGCGATGCGTGGTGGGTCCGGAGACCTATTGGGATTCGCGGTGATCGGCAAGGACCATCGTGACCCGAGCACTGTTCACTTGGCGGAAGCAATTGCTTCTGACACCGGATCGTTGAAGGCGCTGCTGGACAAGATCGCTTTGGAGCACAAGGCGCCGGGGCGTGTGCTTCGCGCCTTCGCGAACAAGCAGGATCCACTCTTCGAACGTCTGTGGGCGGCATTGAGCGATCGTTTCGCTTCCAAGGTCACCGTCAACCCGGGAATGGCGTTCGTTCTGAAGACCGATATCCCGGATGCAACCATTGACCGCTGGCACATCGGCGCGTTGTGGACGCAAGGATTCCATCGGTAGATGCCGGTCGAAAAAGACCGTTGCCCGTGTTCGGCGGACCGTCGGTAGCATGATTACTTGCAGCCCGTGGCGCCGCCCAGCATCCTCATCCTCTGCTACCAGTTCCCGCCGGTGAACGGCACGGGCGCCCGAAGGCCCTACTACTTGGCGCGGGCGTTGGCCGATGATGGCCACCGCGTAGGCGTCCTTACCACCGACATCGGCGAAGCGCAGCCATGGCTGCCCGACACAAGCGGCATAGAGGTCTATCGCACGCCCAAAACCACCGTGCAGCGCGACTTGTCCGCATGGCAACGCTGGTTGGCCAAGCTCTACTGGAGCCACCAAGGCAAGCCGGGGCACGGTCTGGTGCGCATCGCCGCCGATCTACTGTTGCCCGAGGGCCATATCGACCGGTGGGACATCCTGCCGGAGGAAGTGGAGCAGCATCTGGGGCGTTACGACATCGTATTGGCCACTTGCCCCAGCTGGTATCCGTTCAGGTTGGCGGCCAAGCTGGTCGATCGCTGGAGCGCCCTCTTCGTCGCCGACTACCGCGACCCCTGGACGCTGCGCATACCCACGTTGCACCTGCAAGGCTTCACGCAGTTCGGCACCGGACTGAGCGGGTGGCTGCGCAAGCGGAAGATGGAACGCGCCGAGCGTCGCTGGCCGGGACGGGCCTTCGCACTTACGGCCATCAGTGCCCCGCTGCTCGACAACGCAAGGCTCACCACCGGCGTGCAACGAGGGGCGGTTTTCCATGGCGGATTCGACCCGTTGTTGCGCCCGCAGCCTTATCTACGGCGGGAGCAGTTCAACATCGTTTACACAGGGCGTGTGTACGCCCAGCAGGATTGGTACGGAGTGATGCGGGCATTGGACCTTGTCCGCGAGCGCGATCCATCGCTGGCAAAGCACCTGTGCATTTCATTGTACGGGGCGGTGAGCGAGAGCGACGCGCTGCTCGGGGACCTTAAGACCTTCGGTGAGCGGACCGGCATGATCCGCTTGCTGCCGCGCTTGGGCCGCGATGAAACCATGCTGGCACAGCAAACCGCCGACGCCGTGCTGCACATCTCACCGGACGACCACCAAGGCGGCCTGCCCGTGAAGTTCCTGGAGTACCTCGGTTGCGGAAGACCGATCCTGTTGTTCATCAAGAAGGCCGACCTGGAATCGGAAGCTGTTGCCACGACACGCACCGGCGCGATCGCGAACAACGTTGAAGCCCTGGCCGACATCCTGCACCACCGCGCAACGCAATGGCAGCAAGGCCTTATGTGGACCATCGAGCCCAACCCTACCGAACTGCAGCGCTTCGACTACGGCCGCAACATGAAAGCCATGGCGGCCCAACTGAGGGCCTGGCACGCGGAGTTCAATACCAAGTGACCCACCGCGCGTTCGAAGCGCCATATTCGCATCCGATGATCGCCAACAAACGCGTGCTGGTACTGGCCCCGCATACCGATGATGGGGAGTTCGGGTGCGGTGGCACCATGGCCAAGCTCATCGAGCAAGGCAACGACGTGCATTGCGCCGCTTTCTCGGCCTGCCAACAGAGCGTTCTGCCAACGCTCCCGTCGGACATCCTCATCACCGAAGTGAAGGCGGCATCGAAGGTGCTGGGCTTGGCAGCTGATCGGTTGATCCTCTTCGATTATCAGGTACGCACGTTCAACTACCACCGCCAGGACATCCTGGAGAAGCTCATTGCGTTGCGGGCGGACATCAAACCGGACATCGTACTGATGCCATCCTTGAACGACATCCACCAGGACCACCACACGATCGCCCAAGAAGGCATCCGCGCGTTCAAGCACTGCAGCATCCTGGCCTACGAAGTGCCATGGAACAACCTCACGTTCAACAGCTCGTCTTTCTGCCTGTTGAACGAAGAGCATGTGGAACGCAAGGTGCGCGCCCTGGCCGAGTACAAGAGCCAGGCCCACAGGCCCTATGCGAACGAGGAGTTCATCCGGGCGTTGGCACGCACCCGCGGCGTACAGATCGGCGCGCAATACGCGGAGTGCTTCGACGTGGTGCGTTGGCTGATCTGAAGTACCATGACCATCCGCGAACTGCTGGGCAAGCTGGTGCACGAGGAGCTGATCGGTGATCCCGATGCGGTCATCAATGCTGCGGTTCCCCTGGATCCCGGCAATACGCGCCCTGACGTGATCAGTTGGTGCAACATGGCGAACGTTCCGAAGTTGGCCTCATTGAAGGCAGGGGCGGTCATCGTTCCTGCGGACGCTGCGCCTTTGCCGAGTGGAGACCTTGTGCACTTCATCCGTTGCAAGGATCCGCGGGGGGCCTTCCGTGACGTGTTCAACCTGCTGCATCCACCACGGCCGCGCGTGGCGTTCAGATCGCCCAGTGCCATCGTTCATCCTTCCGCCACCATCGGCCGCGACGTGCACATAGGGCACAACGTGGTGGTGGATGAAGGCTGTGCGATCGGCGATGGATCCATCATCGGGCACAATTCCGTTCTGCTGAACGCGGTGCAGGTCGGCAAACGGGTGGTGATCGGGTGCAACTGCACCATCGGCGGCACCGGGTTCGGCTACCAGCCCGATGCGAACGGGGACCAGGTGCTGATGCCGCACATGGGCAGCGTTGTGCTCGGCGATGATGTGGAGATCGGGAACAACACCTGCATTGACCGCGGAGGCTTGGGCAACACCGTGCTGGAGCGCAACGTGAAGGTGGACAACCTGGTGCACATCGCGCACAATGCCGTCATCGGGGAAAACTCCCTGGTGATCGCCCATGCCATGGTGGCGGGCAGTTGCAAGGTTGGCCGCAACGCATGGATCGCACCCAACGCCGCCATCCGCAACAAGGTGAACGTGGGCGACAACGCCACGGTGGGCCTGGGAGCCGTGGTGGTGAAGGATGTGGCCGATGGGACTGTCGTGGCGGGCAATCCGGCAAGGCCAATGCAAGGCCGATGAACAGTCAACCGGCCGACCATTCCAGTGCACGAGCGCTGGCCGTTGTCACCGCACGGACCGTCATTGGTCCTTGCCAAATGCACCTGATACCGGATATGTTGCGGGGATGGGGCAGGCTCCGCAACCCATCAACACCGGCATGATCAGCGTTATCATGCCCGCCTTCAATGCCGAGCGCTACATCGGCAACGCCATCGCTTCCGTGCTGGCGCAGGACCATCGCGACCTGGAACTGCTCGTGGTGGACAACAACAGCACCGACGGCACTTCGGCGGTGGTCCGGTCGTTCAACGATGATCGCGTCCGGTTGCTGCACCAGCCGCGGCAGGGCGTTAGCGCGGCTCGCAACAAGGCCTTGGAGCAGATGCGCGGCCAGTTCTTCTGCTTCATGGATGCTGACGATGCCATGCCTGCGGGCAGCATTTCGGCGCGCTTCCATGAGCTATTGGCCGATCCGGGGATCAGCTTCGTGGACGGGACGGTGCAAGTGACCGACGCCCATATGAGCACCATTGTCGCCGAGTGGCGGCCCACCTACCGTGGTGTCCCCTATGCGCCATTGCTCCAACTGAGCTCATCCTGCTTCTTCGCCACCACATGGCTCATACGCCGGGTGCCCGGCCGGGAATACCATTTCGATGAGCGCCTCACCCATGCCGAGGACCTGCTCTTCCTGATCAGCATTGCGCGCGACGGCCGCTACACGTACACGGACAACCCGGTCCTGAAATACCGCAAAGGCCACACCTCGGCCATGAACGACCTTGGAGGGCTGCACCGCGGCTATCGAGGACTGGTGAGTGCTGTGCCCAACCTCCCCGACCCGCCAGAACAACGCGTTGTGGATGCCATGTGGCAGAAGATCAAGCGCATCATGTGGCGTTCTTACCTGAAGAGGGCGCAACCACTGAACGCTTTGAAGGTCCGGTTGGAGCATCGACCTGCGCCGTTCGCATGAGGATCCTCTACATCAGTTACTGGAGCCTGAGCGATCCGCTCACCGCTGCCGCCATCTATCCGTACCTGCCCATCATGGTGCAGGAAAAAGGAGCGGAAGTGGTGCTCTACACCTTCGAGACCTCAAGAGACCGGTTGGAAGAGCGACCGTTCAGCATGCCGGGGGTGGAGCACAGGCCGCTCCATCCGCGGCAGTGGCTCAACAACACCCTGGCCAAAGTGGAACTGATCGTGCGTGGCCGGAGGGAACTGATCCGGGAAGCACGCAACGGCGGCTACGATCTGGTGTTCGCAAAAGGCTCCATGGCCGGGGCTTTCGCGCACATGGTCCATACGGCCACCGGGCTTCCCTACGTGGTCGAATCCTTCGAACCGCACAGCGAATACATGGCCGAATGCGGTGTATGGCCCAAAGGCGGTCTGCGGTACCGCTATTTCGGGCATTATGAGAGGCTGCAAGTACAACACGCACAGCGCGTCATCACCGTAACCCACAACCATCGCAACGACCTCATTGCATCCGGGGTGGACGCGCAGCGCGTCTCCGTCATTCCCAGCATTACCGACTTGGAACGGTTCCGGTTCAACGCGACCGATCGAGCGCGGCGCCGTGCCGAACTGGGCATACCCGAGCATGCGTGCGTGGGCATCTATGTGGGCAAGTTCGGCGGGCTCTATTTCGATCAAGAGGCTTTCGTCATCTTCAAGCGGGCCATGGAGCGGCTGAACGGAACGCACATCATCGTGCTCTCGCCGATGGCCAGGGAGTGGATCAATGGGCGGGCGCGCGCCGCAGGCATCGACTTATCGCGGTTCCATGTCCTGAGCGTGCAGCACCAGGATGTCCCCTCTTACCTGTCGGCCGGCGATATCGCCTTCAGCCCCATTAAACCGGCACCCATCAAACTCTACCAATGCCCGGTGAAGAACGGCGAGTACTGGGCGAACGGGCTTCCGATCCTGATGACCGACCTCGTGGCCGACGACCACCGCCTTCTGCGGCAAGGCATCGGCGGCAGCGTTCATGGTCCGGCCTTGGAGCGTTTGGACGAGGCGTTGCAGGTGCTCGATCGCATTGTGATGGACCCCGCATACCGCACGAAAATGGCCGAACTGGCCCGGCAGTACAAATCGTTGGACCTGGCCCGCGAAGTCTACTGGACGCTCTTCTGAAGTGCCGTACGGTCGCGCCGCTCCGGCACCTGGCCATCAGGCCGATCGTCTCCCTCCCATAAGGACCCGCACGGCACCACGCTGCCGCTCGGCCTTTGCCCGCTGGGCCTTCGGCACCGCGTAGAGCTTGATGGCTATGTAAAGCCCCGACAGGAAGAACGGCAGCATGGGGATCTTGAACCGTACCAGGGAACCAAAGTTGGACGTGGTGAAGCCGATCATGAAGCCGAAGCACAGCGAGAAAAGAATGCAGAATGCAACGAGGGGGTCGCGGAAGATGGCATAGCCCAAGCGTATGAGCTTGGTGCGCCACAACAACTGCAGCACCAACACCATGAGGAACGTGTTCTCCAATGCACTGAAAAGCATAACGATGTTGTTCACGTCCCACAAGTAGGGCCTGAACAGGCCGGCAAGCGTTGCCGGTACCACTTTGCTCAGGGCACCCTGCCACGTTGGGTCGAATTCGCCGATGTTGAAGCTGTTGCCGCCGACCATATCGCTGCGCAAATAGGTCGAGGTGGTGGCCGCCGTTTGGAGCGCTTCGTCCAAGGAGAACTTACCCAAGGTGCCGCCCAGACGGTTCAGCACGTAAAGGCTGCCCGTGATGAAGCCCACCGTAGCCCCGGGCAGCACGACGAATTTGACGAGCAGGTTGCGGATCCGCCGGATGCGGTCGTTGAACACCCAATACATGGTGCCTGGGAACAGCAACATGAAGATGTACGGCTTGAGCGAAAGCAACAACCACACTGCGATCAGAGCCCCTGCCACGGCCCGCAGCTTGAAGTTGCGCCGAACGAGCACGATATCAACGTACGAAACGTACCAACCGGTGGCGGCAAGTGTGAAGGGATCCTTCATGATGCCGCTGCCCCAGAAAACGGTACTGGGAATGAACAGTACACCGATGGCCAGTGGCCTCATCAAGGCCGGATAGTACCGTACGAACATCAAGTACAGCCGCCACACCCCTTCGTAGGAAACATAGGCCACGAGTATGGTTGTGAGGAAGTAGCTCCGGAACGCGATGATCATCAACGGGCTGATCAAGCGCACCACCATGTAGGAACGCGGGTCCTCGTAGAACCAGCCCACGACCCACCCGGTGCTGTAACCGAAGGTCTCATTGTAGAGATCCCAATCCATGGGGCCCAGCACGAGCTTGAAATAGGCGATGGGATCGTCATAGAAAACGTTGACAAGCGCACGGGCACTCTCAAAGTAGCTCACCGTATCACCGTAACCGTAGTAGTAGAGGTAGATGATCCCGAACATGAGACCTCCGACGACCTTGGCATACATGCCGAACAGGTAATACGCGTACTCCGGCTGCCGCTTGATGTGCCGGTTCTTGCGGCTACTTGCGATCATGTACAGGACCAACAGGTAGACCGGAATGAGCACATACTCCCACGCTTGGATCGCAATGAATCCTTGGTAATCGGTACGGATCATGCGTGTCGCGCGGATTCTGGGCCTGGCGCGTTCAAGCGTTCCAGCAATGGCGAAGGAACGGCGATCGCGGCGAACGCACGCCCTGATCGCTTACGCTTGTGCCCTGTAATGGCCGTAGCCGCACCCATTATCGTCGTTCCGCGAAGCGGCCTGTGCAATCGTATGCGGGCAATGGACTCGGCCATGGTCCTGGGCAAAATGCTGCACCGGCCAGTACAGGTGCTATGGGCGCCCGAACCGGGCCTGGCCGCGCGCTTCCATGATCTTTTCGAACCGGTCCCCGGAGTGCGCATGTCCGACCACCTCGGTATCGCCGCCTCTGCCCTGCTGCGTTGGGGCCGGCATCCGATGCTGCGCTCGGCGTGGCGCAGGCTTACCGGTGGGGCCTACTACCACTTCGATATGCACGAGGAATTGGTGAAGGACATCGGGATGGACGGTGCAGGACTGGCCCACGGCCCGGTGCGCATTGCCAATGTGAGCCGGTTCTTCGGAACGGCACCGCGCTACGCACAGTTCTTGCCTGTGGCGCGGCTGCGTCAGCGGATCGAGGAGGTGGCGGACCGGTTCACCAACACCACCATCGGGGTTCACATCAGGCGCACGGACAATGTGGAGTCCATCGCGGTAAGCACCGATGAGCGCTTCGTGGCGCATATGCTAGCGGCCGTGGAGGCCGATCCGGCCACCACCTTCTACCTGGCGAGCGACAGCCACGCGTCAAAGCGTTCGATGCTGGACCGGTTCGGCGACCGCGTGGTCACGGACATGAGGCCTACGGAGCGCGGCACGCTGGCCGGCATGGAGGAAGCCGTGGTGCAGCTCTATGCATTGGCACGCACTCGAAAGGTGCTCGGATCGTATTGGAGTTCCTTCTCGCACACGGCTGCCCACATCGGGGGCATCGACGAAGTGATCGTGCGCTGAAAACCCGGCCCGTTGCCCCGCGCCTATCTTGGCCGAATGCCCGACCACCACTCGGCGTGTCCTCTGTGCAACGCCGGCCACTTCGAACGATCGCAACTGTACGCTGCCCACCACCTCGTGCAGTGCAGGGCCTGCGGCTTCTGGTTCAGTCATCGAGTACCTACCGACGCGGAGCTCTTGGCTTTCTACGGCAACTACACCATGATCCGGGACCTGTCACCGGTGACCCGAATACGGTACGTTGAACTGTTGGACCGGTTCGAAGCGTATCGGTCCACCGGTGTGTTGTGCGACGTCGGCGCTGGTGGTGGGCTGTTCCTCGACCAGGCCAAAGCGGCCGGTTGGCAATGCCGCGGAACGGAGTTCGATCAGGCCATTGTGGAAGAATGCCGTGCGCGCGGGATCGATATGCATTGCGGGCCGCTCCTTGATCATACTTGGCCAAAGGGGTCCGTTGACGTGGTGGTGTCCATCGAAGTGATCGAGCACCTGCGATGGCCCCAGCAGGACCTGCGTGCCATGGTGGACCTGTTGCGTCCTGGCGGAGCACTGTACCTGACCACGCCCAATTTCAATTCCATCAGCAAATGGCTGAACCGCGGGACTTGGAACGTGGTCAACTACCCCGAGCACATTTCGTTCTTCACTCCGGCCACCCTGCACCGGGCGTTGGCGGGGTTGGGGCTGCGCCGGGTGTCCCTCCGCACCACGGGGCTGAGCATTACCCGGTTGAAAAGGTCGCACGGCGGCACGGGCCAAGCCGCCAGCGGCCTCAGCAGTGATGAACAACTGCGGCGGACCATAGAAGGCAAGCCGTGGTTGCGCGTTGCGAAGAAGGCCGCGGACGGACTGCTCGATCTGACCGGAACTGGCGATTCCCTGAAAGCGCTCTACGTGAAACCGGTTCAGTGATGGTAGGGGCTGCCTTTTAGGATGGCAAGTCCCCTGTAGAGTTGCTCCGCGAAGAGCACACGGACGAGTTGATGCGGAAACGTCATCGTTGACACCGCGAGCACGAGATCGGCCCTGGACCGCACTTCGTCGGTCAATCCGTACGCACCACCAATGATGAACGCTATGCGGTGCCTGCCTGCATCGCGCCACCTGCCCAAGTGCGACGCGAAGGCAGGCGACGAAAGCAGCTTGCCGCGTTCGTCCAATGCCACCACAACCTCACCCGGTTGCAACTCGGCCAGTATACGCTCTCCTTCCCACCGGCTCTTGAACGCGGCATCGCCCTTACCGGCCTCCGGCAGGTGCACCATGCTGAACTGCACCGAATGAGCAATGCGCCGGGCATAGTGCGCCAGTCCGTCCGCCACGAAGCCGCGCTCGGTTCTGCCTACCATGACCAAGCGGATCTGCATGCTCTTGCGTGTTGACAACTTCGGCCCTGCACCACCCACCGGGTGGCCCGGTCTTTGCCGAACTTGGCGCCAAACCTACCGCGCGATGCTCCGCAACGTGCTTTGTACGATCCTCATCACCCTTTTTCCGCTGGTCTCCTTCGGGCAGGCCACGGTGAAAGACCAAGTGGTGCAAGCCCTCAAGACCGGCAACAGCAAGCTGCTCGCACAGCACTTCATCGCCAACATCGACCTCACTACGCCCAGTGGCAGCGAGATCTACAGCAAGACCCAGGCGGAGCAGATCCTGCGGAAGTTCTTCGACGAGCAGCAACCCGTGGACATGGTGATCGAGCACAGCGGCGAAAGCAAGCAAGGGGACAAGTACCACATCGGCATCTTGCGCACGGCCAAAGGCTACTTCCGTGTGACGTTCTTCCTGAAGAAGACCGGCGAGGTGCTACAGGTGAAGCAATTGCGCATCGAAACCGGGAATGACGGCTTCTGACGTGCTGCCACCGGGGACCGAAGAGCTCGTGGAGCGCGCACTGGCCGAGGACATCGGCGAGGGTGACCACACTTCGCTGGGCACCATTCCTGCTTCGGCCCGTGGTAGCGCACGCCTTCTGGTGAAAGGATCCGGCGTGCTTGCCGGGGTTGAACTCGCCCAACACATCATCGGGCACGTGGATTCGGACCTGCACATGCGCACCCTCATTACCGACGGGGCCCTGGTCACACCCGGCGATGTGGCCTTCACATTGAGCGGACCGGCACGGAGCATTGTGATAGCCGAACGCACAGTGCTCAATTTCATGCAGCGCATGAGCGGCATCGCCACCCTCACACGCAAGTTCGTGGAGGCCGTGGAGGGCACCGGCTGCAATGTCCTCGATACCCGCAAGACCACACCCGGCCTCAGGCACATCGAGAAGTGGGCCGTGCGGTTGGGCGGCGGCATGAACCACCGCACCGGTCTGTACGACATGGTGATGATCAAGGACAACCACGTCGATATGGCGGGAGGGATCGCACAGGCCATTGCGAGCGTCAAGGAATACATGGCACAGCGTTCCTTGGCCTTGCCCATCGAAGTGGAAACGCGCAACCTGAAGGAGGTGCAGCAGGTGATCGATGCCGGCGGTGTGCAGCGCATCATGCTCGACAACTACGACTTCCCCACGTTGCGGGCAGCCGTGCAGCTGATCGCCAAGCGGTACGAAACGGAAGCCAGCGGCGGTATCACCCTTGCCAACGCACGCCAGTACGCCGAATGCGGGGTGGACTTCATTTCCGTGGGTGCCCTCACGCACTCCGTCCCCAGCCTCGACCTCAGCCTGAAAGCCATGTGACGATGTGGCCCAAACTGCGGCGACGATTGCTCTATTCGCGGGCCAACCGGCGCGTGATCGACTGGTCACAGCGCCGCATCCTCTGGGGCTTCGACGGGTTCAGCCTCTACTCGGTGAGCAAGTTCTTCTTCGCCGCGTTGAGCGAAGGTCACTTGATCACGCGAGCAAGCGCGATCAGTTTCAAGCTGTTCCTGGCCTTCTTCCCGGCGCTGATCATGCTGCTCACGCTGATCCCGTTCATCCCGGTCGAGAACTTCCAGGAGAAGTTGATGCTCACCTTCATGGACCTTCTGCCGTGGGAAGTGTACACCTTCATCGAAGCGCAGCTCACCGACCTTGTGGTGAAGAAGCACGCCACGTTGCTGTCCATCAGTTTCCTCTCCGGGCTGTATTTCGCGAGCAACAGCATGGACGCCATCCTGGCGGGCTTCAGCGGGAGCAGCAACCTCAGCACATGGCACAGCCCCATGAAACAGCGCATCCTCAGTTTGGTGCTGTTGTTGTTGTTCGTGCTCTTGATGGTGGTGGCCATGGCCGTGCTCACGCTCAGCTCCGGTGGGATCCAGTGGTTGAACGCCAAGGGCATTGTCACGGGGTGGTTGCAGACCGGGGCTTTGGTCGTGGTGAAATGGGCCCTTCCCTTGCTGCTGCTGCTCTCGGGCATCGCCATGCTGTACAGCGCCGGTGACCCTACGCGCACGCGTTTCCGCTTGATCAGCCCGGGATCGGTGCTGGCCACATTGCTGGTGATCGTGGTCGCGAAAGTGCTCGCGTTGGTCTTCGGGAAGTTCACGGACTACAACGCGCTGTACGGGTCCATCGGCGCGATCCTGGCCGTGCAGCTGTGGATCTACCTCAACATGATCGCGCTGCTGGTCGGCTTCGAGCTGAACACGAGCATTGCCAAGGCACGGCGTGAGCGAACGGACAAGTTGCGCGTGGTGCCTGAACGCAGCACACCACCTGAACAGCAAAGGCCGACCGACTAGAGATCGATGCGGCGCACCAGGGTACGGTTGATCAGGAACGCCAATTGAGGCACGGTTTCGTTCTGCACGATGATCCTTGGTACGAGCATGCCCGGTGCCGAACTCCGCACGCGGTCCGGGTTCGATGAATGCACGGTACATCCACCGGGACCCATGAGCCTGCCGATGATGCTTCTGTCATAGTGCTCCTTCTTGCCGAAAGGGATCGCGAAATGCCGGGGCGGGCGGCCCGTGATGTCCTCGATGAGCACTCGGGTGGCCGTGATCTCCTCCGTCAGTGTGGCCTCGTCAGATCGCGAAAGCACGGTGTGCGACCAACCATGGTCTTCGATCGGCACGCCTCGCCGGTGCAATGCAAGCAGTTCGTCGCTGTTCAGGAAAACACGTTCCGTGTTCCGCGGGTGCGGGCGCATCGCCCAGCGTTGGCCGAACCGCCCCGAGGCCATGATGAGCGCGATCGCATCCGTGGCCATGGCCGGGTCGCACTCGGCGGCCATGACCGTCTCCCGCACGAAGGCCGTGCCACCGGAGTGCAGCACCAGATCGGTCACCCAATTCCGGTCGTGCAGCACCGCATCGCCATTGACGAACACCGTGAACGGCATGCGATGGTGCTCCAGGACCGGCAGTGCATCGGAGAGCACGCTGCGGAAACCGTCGTCGAAGGTGATGGCCGCCGAAGCCCGACCGGTCGGGCCGCTTCCCGCCAGCAGATCGTCGAGGGGCAGTATCCGGAAACGCGCGGCCAGGTATGCCAGTTGGGAGGCGAAGCGGGCGGGCGTGGTGGAATAGCGCGAAGAGTGGTGCCTCGCTCCGTCGGGGCTTACATCATGGAAACAGAACACATACCGGCCACGATCGAACCACTCCCACGGATGGCGCCAGGACAAACACTCCTCGTAGATGTTCCTTACCACGCCACCAAGTAACGAGGTGCCTGCCGATGCCGCGATATATTCGGTGCCGACCCCTGATGCGCCCGAGCTACCTCCTTCCGGTTATCCTCGCTTGTTGGTCATCCTTCGCTTGCGCGCAGCGCTTCGACCCGTTGCGGCCGCCCAACACCTTCCGCAACGCCGACAATCCACACTACTGGCGGAACCGGCCGCCCTTCGAGGGGTATTGGCAGCAGGATGTGCACTACACCATTGAGGCGCGCATGGACGATTCGCGCAACGTGTTGAACGCCACCGAACGGCTGGTGTACTTCAACAACAGCCCGGATACGCTGCACTTCGTGTTCTTCCACCTGTACCAAGAGGCCTACAACAAGGGCAGCTATGCGTTCCAGCAACGGCAGGCTGAAGGCTGGGACCTGCGCGGCGCCGACAGGTTGCCCTATGCAGGCACACGAGTGCACGAGTGGAAGAGCAATGGCACCGACCTGAAGACCGAGCAGGACAACACCGTGGTGAAGGTGTGGTTGAACGAGCCGCTACCTCCCGGTGGCAAGGTGGCGTTCGACATCCGCTTCAGCACGTTCTGGGCTTTCGGTGTGCCGCGCAGGATGAAGCTCGTGGATGCATGGGGGCACAAGCATTTCGACGGCACGCACTGGTACCCGCGCATTGCCGTGCACGACCGCGCAATGGGATGGGACACGCAACAGCACTTGGGCAATGAACTGTACGGCGACTTCGGCTGCTTCGACGTATCGCTCGACTTCCCTGCGGACTATGTGATCGAAGCCACGGGCTGGCTGCAGAACCCCGAGCAGGTGTTGCCTGATGATCTCCGGCGGAAACTCGACATCGGCAACTTCAAGGACAAGGAATGGGACAGTGCACCAAGCGAGATCACACCGCACGATACCCTGGTGCGGAAGGTGTGGCGCTACCACGCCGAGAACGTGCACGACTTTGCCTTCACGGCCGACCCGACCTACCGGATCGGAGAGGCGCAATGGAACGGGGTGCGCTGCGTGGCTTTGGCCCAAGAACCCCATTGCAGCGGCTGGCAGAATGCTGCTGAGTACACGGCCAAGGTCATCAAAGCGCACAGCGAGTGGTTCGGCATGTACGGCTACCCTAAAATGGTGGTCGCCGATGCGCAGGACGGCATGGAATACCCGATGCTGACGCTCGACGGCGGTAGCGACCCGGATTATCGGGGCCTCTTCGTTCATGAGATCGGCCACAACTGGTTCTACGGCATGATCGGGAACAATGAGACGTACAGGGCCATGCTCGATGAGGGCTTCACGCAGTTCCTCACGGGATGGGGGTTGAGCGTGATCGACGGAGACACCCTGGTGGCCGACACGCCGAAGACCGCCTACGAGCGCCGTTGGACGAAGCCGGAGATCGCCCACGAGAGCGAAGTGTACAGCGGCTACATGCGCGATGCCGTGCGCAATGGAGTGCCGCCCATCGATACGCACAGCGACGAGTACCAGTATTACGAGGACCAGCACATGGGCGGCGGCGGGCACAACTACTTCAAGACCGCCACCATGCTCTACAACCTGAAGTACGTGCTCGGCGACAGTCTATTCTGGCACGGTATGCGGCACTATTTCAACCAATGGAAATTCTGCCACCCCTACCCGGAGGACATGCGCAACAGCTTCACACAAGCCACGCACGTCGATCTAACCTGGTTCTTCGATGCATGGATCGGCACGGACAAGACCATCGACCATGCCGTTCGCGGCGTGCAACACAACCGGCGCAAGGGCAAACAACGGATCGTGCTGGAACGCAAGGGCATGCAAATGCCCATTGATCTCCAAGTGCTAGCGCGCGATGGGAAGACGTACGACTTCCACATACCGAACACATGGCACACGAAGGCCACCACGGCCACTGTGCTACCACGCTGGATCGGCTGGGACAAACTGCAAGAGCGCTACGTGGCGCACGTGGACATACCGAGCGGGATAGCCGATGTGCGCATCGACACCAGCGGGATGATGGCCGACCGCAACATGCTGAACAATGCCCTGCGCAAGCCGATCGACATCGGCTTCGACCACCACATCCGCAATCGTACGGACCGCCACAACTATGAAGGCTTCGTGCGGCCCGACGCCTGGTTCAACGGTTACGACGGCGTGAAGGTGGGCGCGCACTTCAACGGCTCTTACATGCGGCACAAGCACCGCATCCACGCCAGCGCATGGATCAACACAGGCTTCGGGCAAGCGCTCCCGGACGGTGGCGTGGACACGCGGCACGACGCGTTGAGCTTCAACGTGCGCTATGACAATGCGACCGACTTCGTGCTGCGCGGCAGCGGCTACCACTTGAGAGCGCGTGTGCTGGACGGGCTCCAATTGTACGGCGGTGGGTTGCGCTGGAACCTGCCCGGCCGGGCGACCACGGTTTCACTCGATGCCAAGTACATGCTGCGCGCCGACAGCAGCGATCTCACCTACCTGCAATACCCCGATCAGTGGGAACCGAACGCTTGGAACGGTATTGCCACCGCGCAACTATGGGACCGGTTCACGCACCGCGGTGGTGACCTGACGGTGCTGTTGCGTGCGCGCAGCAGCGCCATCGGCTCGGCGAGTTACTTCGGTTCCATCAGCGCCACTGCCGTGGAGGTCAAACAACTCGGTCCATTGCAGCTCCGCCTCCGCGTTCACGGGCAGTACGGCGAAGGGGATGTGCCACGTGAGAGCGCGTTGTATCTGGCCGGTGCATCGCCCGAAGAGATGATGGAGGACAAGTACGTGCGCAGCATCGGCTTCGTGCCGTACGACTGGCTGGGCTACGGTGCTGGAACGAACCACTTCCAGCACGGCGGCGGGTTGAACCTGCGCGGTTATGCCGGCTACCTGGCACCGGAGCGGCTGGGTGAGGCGCCGTCCATCGTGTACAGCTACTTCGGCAACAGCGGCTACGCGCTCAACGGCGAATTGGACATCGACGGCCTGTTCCCATTGCGGCCTTCGTTCACGCGACGCTGGCTGCACATCGACGCCTATCTCTTCGGCGACATCGGGAGCATCACCTACCTCAACACAAGCAACAACCAAGTGCTCGCTGATCCACGCGCCGATGCAGGTGCAGGTGTTTGCCTCAGCATCAAACGCTGGTGGCGCTTCACCGACCTGAAACCGCTCACGCTCCGCTTCGACATGCCACTCTTCCTCAGCGCCGTTCCTGCCGCGGAAGAGGACCACTTCGGCTTCCGTTACGTTGTGGGCATAGGCCGCACCTTCTGAACCAATGACCATGCGCGCAACCTTCCTGACCTTCCTGCTCTGCATTTCTTCCGCGTTGCTCGGACAAGTCACCGGCCGCTGGGTGACCATTGACGACGAAACAGGCAAGAAGCGCAGCGTGGTGGAGATCACCGAGCGCGATGGCAAGCTCTACGGCACTGTGGTGAAGCTGTTCCGCGAACCGAACGAGGAGCAGGACCCGGTATGCAAGGAATGCGACAAGAAGGACGACCGCTACAACAAGAAGGTGATCGGCATGGAGATCATACGAGGTCTCGTGCGGGATGGAGAAGAATGGAGCGACGGCACCATCCTGGACCCGAAGAACGGGAGTGTATACGACTGCAAGATCTGGCTGGAGGATGGAAAGCTCCAATTGCGGGGCTACGTGGCCTTTTTCTTCAGGACGCAGACGTGGGTGAGGGAATAGCATGGCCGCACTGAAGCCTGTCCTACTGTATCTGTACCCGAAGAACTCCACGTTCATCGCGCGCGACGTGCGGGAGCTCGGGGCGCAGTTCGATGTCCGCACCCACGAACTTCTCCGGGGGCCGAAATGGCTGCTACCATGGCGCCTGTTGTTGCAGTTCGCATGGCTCTTGCGCAATGGAGCGATGCGAACACCCTGCATCTGCCACTTCAGCGGTTACCATGCCGTTCTGCCGTCGCTGCTCGCCAAGCGCTGTTCCATCATCCTGGCCGGGGCGGATTGCACTTCGATACCAGCGATCGGATATGGGAATTTCAACAGAACGCTCCTCGGTTGGGCCACTGGTTTTGCAGCACGCCACGCCTACCGCCTGTTACCCATCAGTGAACACCTGATCGAAAGCGTGCAGACCTACGACCCGTCATCACCGGCCCGGCAAGGGATCGCAACGCACGTCCCCGGTCTTACAACGCCACATACCGAGGTGCCCTACGGCTTCGACCCAACGCATTGGCCGGAGGCATCTCCCTCTCCGCGCCTCGAGCGGTGTGTAGTGAGCATAACGGGACCGGCCGCACCCGGGAATGCCGTGCACCAGCTGAAGGGTGTGGACCTGCTTCTGGCCGCAGCACGGGAAATGCCTGAATGGACGTTCATCATCATCGGCGTACGCGACCCGGCAGCCTATGGTGGCGCGCCGGCCAACGTGGAATTCGTCGCGTGGTCCACTCCGGATGAACTGAGGAAGCGCCTGTCCTCCGCGCGGTACTACGCGCAGCTCTCCATGAGCGAGGGGTTCGGCAACGCATTGTGCGAAGCGATGCTGTGCGGGTGCATTCCGATCGTGAGCAACGTGGGTGCCATGCCGCGCATCTGTGGAACCGTCGGCGGTGTGGTCATGAAGAGGGATGCAGGAAGTGTGATAGCTGCGCTGCAAGGGCTCGATGCGCTTTCGTTGGAACAGCGGACGGAAAGGTCCAAGGCTGCACGGCAACGCATCATCACCGGATATCCACTTGAAGCACGCACCCGGCAACTGGTGGAAGTGGTTTTGGGCAACTAGGCGCGACCTGTCCAGCGGCGCGCGAATCGGACCCCGCGATCGGTGATGTCGGGCGCAAGGCGCGCCCAATGGACCAAAGGCCAGAACACAACCGTAGCGATCGTGGTGATGAGCACCATATCGATCAAGGCAGAACCCGTGGAAGGCAGCATGTGCAATGGCGTCCCGACCCCCACGATGAGGACCGGCACCAGCAACGTTCGCCATGTGAACGGCCACAGGTCGAACTTCTTCTTCAAGTACGCAACGCGGATGATGAGCACTACGGCCAGCGAAACGAAGGAACTCCACGCCGCCCCTTCGATGCCCCATCGGCGGATGAAGAACCAGTTGAGCACCACGTTGAGCACGAGCAGCAAGGCGCTGGTGATGCTGTCCACGCGGTAGTGGCGGCTCATAGTAATTATCCCTGCGTTCAGCCCGACGGCCATGTTCATGAGACTGGTGGCCGAGATCACCAAGGCCGCGCCATATCCCGCCATGAACTCCGGCCTTAATAACGTGAACAGACCGGACAAGTCGACCCAAATGACCAGAAACAAGAACCCTCCTACCGTGAATTGCGCGGCAGCGGATCGCACATAGATGACCTGGATGGCATCGTGATCCTTTTTCTTCCATGCATCGGCGAGGATGGGGATCGCGAGTTGGGAAAGTGCACGCATCGGGGCCGAGACCACCGCTCCGAAATTGAACGCCACCGCGTAATAGCCAACGTATCGGAGTGCCTCGGCCCCAAGCAGCGCGCCGATCATCATTTGATCCAAACTGCCCAATACCACGCTTGCAACGCTCGCCGCCACGGTCCAGAAACTGAACACGACCATGCTCCGCTTCAACCTGGATGGAAGACGGATATCACGAAGCGGCACCAATCGCTCACCACTCCGCCAGAGATCGAATGCGAGAAAACCGGTACACAGTAAAAAGGTCAACGCGAACAACAACATGAAGGCCGTGAACGGCAGCCCAACAACGATGTGGACACAGATCAGGGCCGTTTGGAGTACCCGAAGGAGGAACTCGCGCAGGAACATCGGTACAACAGTCCGACGAAGCGACCGGCTGTAGCTCCTCATTGCAAGAAAGAAAACCTCTGCCACGAGCAGAGGCATGGCGAACAACCCTTGCTCCTTGTACAGACCGTTCCGATCACTGAACACCTCCGTGAACCAAGGATGCAAGAGACCGATGCACAACATTGCTACACAAGCACCCAGGGAGGCAACCAACAAAATGACCGAAAGCAGGCCCTTGTTCCGTGAAGACGGATCCCTGAAGTACGGGAAGTAGCGGACAATCGTATTGTCGAGGCCGAATTGCGCCATAGCCCCTCCAATAGTGGCCACGCTCACCAAAAGCCGTGTCAACCCGAACTCATCATCAGGAAGGAACCTCGGGTACAAGACGGCCACATTGACGAAGCCCAAGACCAGTCCGGCATAGGTAAGTCCCGTGTTCAACACGGTCTGCCGGGCCAGTTGAGCTGAAGCCTTCACCCTTTAGAAGGTATCAAGGTCTACTCTGGAGAACACAATACCGCCAACAGGTGCCCTTGTGTTCAAGGCTAAATAGCCGATGGGCAGGCTCTTGACCGGATCAGCCACAGCCCTGAGCAAGCCTGATCGTGGATGATTCCCTGAGAGAGTTACAACGACCTGCCGGGCAAGGAACCGACGGCCCAAACGCCGAAGATCCCGACCCAGTTCCGCAATGCTGTAGTCCTCGGGGAAATCCAATTCGCCGACATACACGTGCACTCTTGCATGAACAAAGGCTTTCAATCGACCTATCCGGGCCCACTGACCACCGTTCAAGGTCTTGTACGAATAGAAGTATTGGTCGCGCACCTGATGGGGAGCACCCTCTGGTAGGTTCCGAACCTCCTGAAGTGGAACCACCTCTCGCAGCGACTTCGCGTAGAGTTCATAGGCGTGACGCAACCATCTTGCCTTGCTCGCAATTTCACAAAAAGGAGGTGCTCCTGTTCGGAAGCGGTAGTCGTACAAGTAATCGTCAAATGTCCATCCGAGCTTATCCCTGAATCCCGGCAATGAGTTCTCGTTCGGGAAACCGAAAACGAAATCCACCTGTTCCCTTTGTGCCAGTTCATAGGTGGCTCTGGCCAACCGTACGAAAAGACCTTTGCGCTGATGGTCCGGGGCAGTCATCGTGTCTCCGCTTTGAGCAACTGTACGGACAACGCCTTGGTACTGCACTTTGGTCGCGAAGACCCCATAGTACGCAGCAGCAGATCCATCCGCGCTCAACGCCAAATAACCCAGGTCTCTTGCACCGAAGCTGGAAGTGTCGTACTTGTTCTTGATCTCAGAAAGTGAAAGGCGAACACCAAAACACCGGGCGTAGAGCTCCACCAGCTTGGGGTAGTGCTTTTCGGAGAGACGGACAGTTGTATACTGATCTTCCATGAGCGCTGCTCACAACATGCCGGTCACGGCGAACGCACGGTTCAAATGGAGCATTGCTGATGCCGTAGTGGTCGTACAGGAAACGCCGAACCGTGCCTGTATCCTTTGGTCGGTGGGATCGTCGACCCCTGAAAACGTAACGGCCAGCTGACGTTTGAACCCAAGCGACATTGCCAGGTCCTTGACCACTTGCGAATAGCTCCCGTCCGGAAAGGCGATGCTTTGCACTGGTCGATCCAACAAGGCCTCCAACACTTCCTTGGATCGTTTCATATCCGCCAATGCATCCGCGGGAGAAATAAGCCCCAGGTTATAGTGGCCGTACGCATGCGAACCTATCTCGACGTACCGGGATTCGCTCAACCTTTTCAGTTCACCGGGGTCCATTAACTTCCATATCTCAGAAGGCACGTGCTCCAACTCCCGCGACAAGGAGAATCGTGCATCCAATTCCGCGAGCGCTTCATCCCTTCCAGCAGCCGACATTCTTTTCAAGTCGTCCGAGAGCGAAGTCCCGGTTCGTATGTTCTTGGTCCCGGCATACTGCTCGCTACCTAGGCGGAATTGCCCAACATCCATGCGACCGAGCACGGCGATAAGATCAGGCCATGCTACCCTAGGCTCTCCGTCCACCGCACAGGTACCGAGGACGAAGAAGGTAACGGGGACCCGGTACTTCTCGATGATCGGCAGCGCGACCTCAAGATTGTTCAGGTAGCCGTCGTCGAAAGACAATGAAATGGTCGGCCTATTCAACCTCTCCTTCCCCTTTCGCTGCCTGAACATCTCCTCACTGGAGATCACATCGAACCGTTGCGTCAAATAAGATAGCTGCTTGTCGAACTCAACCTTCGTTAGGTGCCTCGGTGAGAACCAGGTCGAATCCGAAGACACAACGCCATGGTACATGACGTTCAAGGCTGAACGGCCGGAAAGGATCCTTAACAGGCGCCCTCCTCCAGCAGTCAAGACGGTCGGGGCAACGACATGGCGAAAAAGTCGGCGCAGCATCAAAGCACAACTAGCGATACCACAATGGTACGCCACTAACCTATCTGCGCCGGTGCCGCATCAATGCGGAAGTATGCTCATTCGACTGAACAAGCTCTCACCTGACCGAAGGCGCACCAGCACTCCGTAGATTCCTGGGGCTACGTCGGGCACGGGGAAAAAATCGCCGACTCGATGTGGTGTTGATCGCACCATCTGACCCGAATGCGACACAACATCGACACTCACTACCGTCTGCGGTGGAACGCTCAACCCGAAAGTAAAGACCACTTCCCCGCCTGCCATGCAAGGATTGGGAAACACCTGGAACAGCGAATTGTCGGCCAACACCTCATCCGTACTCTCAACTGAGCCCTTAATAAGCTCCCACCAGTCGTTGTAGTCATTCCCATCGGCAAGAGTGTAGCCAAGCCCCCCAAAGGACCTGCCATTAATGGCCATGGTAGCCCCAACCCACCCCGACTCCCCGGGATAATCAGGAATCGCAGCCCAAGAGTTATTCGAAGGCCAATAGCGGAAGCCGTCATAGATGTTCTGACCAGCACCGCTTTTCCCTGCAACGATCGCCCCCTCAGAGGAGTAACTGAACGCCATGGCATATGTACGTGTTGAACCCGGTAATGGAGCGCGTAGCGTCCAGCTATCACTCAAAGCATCATACTCATAGATGTCTCCAGTATGTTGTTGGTTGGACATAAGCCCTCCAAACACAAAAGCATGACCCATGGCAGTGATGGTGGACGTGCCATATCGGGCAAGCCCGGGTAAAGCCGATTTGGACACCCATGTATTGGAGACGGGGTCGTATGCATACATGTCGCTGACGTACGGTCCCAGTGCGCTCCCGGAATTCCCGCTCCCCACGTAACCATGCCCACCTAATGCAAAGTGGTGCGTTCCATAGCGCGGCACTCCGGGAAAGTCTGCCTTGCTGCTCCATGTATCCGAGATAGGGTCGTACTCCCACAGGTCATCCCTATGCTGACCACCCAGAATGCCACATGCCACATATCCCTTCCCATTTATCGCAAATCCAGCAGCGTACCGGCGTGGGATCGGAATTGGGGCTTTCGGCACCCATGCATCCAGAATAGGGTCATACATCCATGTGTTCGTTACATCCGTTCCATTCGTCATCCCAGCCACAACGTATCCATGTCCATCAATGACGAAGGAGGTTGGTCCCCACAAACCCGATGTAGGGAGATCTGCTCGCTGCTCCCAGTAGTACTGGGCTAGCACAGGAGCCATTGCACCGAAGAGCGCCATCAACAGTGAGCCGATCCTGAGCATGATTATGGGTTTTGCTGGGCAAACTAATCACCCCAGCACCTCCCCCATCATTCTCGCCCCGTCCACTCGCGAGGCGGCCTGACCGGTCACGGGGCCGCGCTGATCGAACAAGGCCCGCACCGCTGCTAGGTCAATCGATCCGCTCTGGCGATCGACCAGCAGGTGCGGTGGCGCAAGCACGCGGGCAATGTCACCGTCATTGGGCCCCACGCCAAGGATCGGCCGCCCTACGCTCAGGTACTCGAACACCTTGCTCGTGAGCACACCCTTGGCATTGGCGGTATCGTTCACGCTGAGCAGCAGCACGCGCGCACGCTGCATGGCTCGCATGGCCTCGGCGTGATCCACGCTGCCCGTGCGCTCAACCATCCCACTGAGGCCTTGCTTCTCCAGTGAGGCCAGCACGCCATGGTCCACGGCACCGATGAAGCGGATGCGCAACTTCGATGCGAACACTGCATCACTGGCGCAAAGCTCCTTCAGCGCCTGCCACACCTGCGGCACATCGCGCGTGGCGGTCATACTACCCACGTGCACCAAGCTGAACTCATCATCGACCGGTTCGGGAGGACTGGGCACATCGGCCGGGTCATATCCGTTGGTGATGACATGCGTGCTCCGTGAACCAAGGGCACGTAGCTCTTCGGCCATCGTCCAACCGACGGCCACGTTTGCATCGGCCGTCCGCACAACTTCCCGTTCCAGCCGGTGGTGCTTGCGATCAGCCCATCCCGTCAACTTCAACTGATCGTAGAAGTCGATGTTGGTCCATGGGTCGCGCCAGTCGGCCACCCATCGCAACGAAGGGAACTTCTTCTTCAACCCGAGCGCGATGAGGTGCATGCTGTGCGGAGGTCCGGTGCTGACGATAGCGTCCACGGGGTGTTCTTCCAAATAGCTCATCAAGAACTTGACCGACGCTCCCACCCACCATACGCGTGCGTCAGGGATGAAGGCGTTGCCCCGGATCCACACGGCCAGGTCTTCGCGCCAGCTCTTCTTCTTCTCTTCCTTGAGGAAACCCAGATGGACCTTGTCATCGGCATTTCGGCCTGTGAGGCGTTTGTAGAAGGTGTATGGCTCGGTGATCGGCCGCTTCACGACTTCCACAAGCGACGGCACCTCCTTCCCCAAGGTGGGATCGGCCGTGATGATCTCGGGGTTGCTGGGCGTGTACACCACAGGCTGCCAGCCGAACTGCGGCAGGTACTTGGCCATCTTCAGCCATCGCTGCACACCTGCACCCCCGTTCGGCGGCCAGTAGTAGGTGATGATGAGGACGCGCTTCATATTGAAACCTCACGCAGAGCCGCGGAGTTCGCGGAGAGATACCGACGACCATGCACATATCGCGACAAGCGGAGCATCCCCCCGTCGCCGCTCTCCCCGCGCCTCCGCGTGAGGTCCATTGTCAAACCCGCTTCCGCTTCGCCTCCATGAACACCGCACCGCCCACCAGCAGCAACACCAAGAGTGACCCGATGGTGCTGGCCATGCCCCCTGCCTCATACGTGCGGCTCTTCACTTGGAAGACGACCGAATGCTCGCCAGCAGGCACGTTCATGGCGCGCAAGATGTAGTTGGCGCGCGCATAGCCCGCGGGCTGACCATCAATGGTGGCCACCCAGTCGGGACCATACCAAACTTCGCTGAACACCACCACGCCGCCTTGAGCGCTCCGCACGGTGTATTCAAGGCGATCGGTCGCATAGGACTTCAGTTGCACGGTCGCCGAAGGATCGTACACCGCCGGTTGCGGCAGTTCGGCCCGGTAGCGTTCATCCACCACCACCACGCTGTCGGCATCCAACCCACGCACGGCCATGATCTCCTCGTCCGCGTTCTTCACCCATTTCACGTTCTTCACGAACCACCCGGGGCCCATGGCGTTGAGATTGCGGATGGGTGGGCGTTTGGGGTCGTAGATCAGGTAGCGCACATTGAGCATGTTCAACATCGACTGGGGTGCCAGTGCATCATTGACCGCTTGCACTGTGGCGCTTCCTTGCAGTGACGACACGAAGTCGTTGAGCTCCGGCATCAAATGGAACTCAATGGTCTCCTGGTAGCGCTTGAGCTTGGCGCCATGGTAGCCACCGATGCTCTTGTGCAGGAAGCTCACGCTGGCATCGTTGAACGGATCGCCCAAACGGGCCACGCGGTAGTGATCAGCGCGGCGCAACGCGGCAAAACGCGCCATGAGCTCCTCGTCCTTCGCGTTGCGCCCGCGTCCTTTGCCCGCGGCTTTCAGGCGCCCTATGATGGCATCGTACTCTGCCTTGAAGGCAGGGCCCTGCGACCCCTCCTGGAGAATGGCCATATCGGCAGGCATCGGTTCGAACGGCACAACGTTCTCTTCGGCGCTCTCCCACTGCACCTTGCCGTTCTTCTTCTTCGTGTCCGAGTTGATGAAACGCCGGTCAATGGTCCACTGGTCGAGCAGGAACAACAAACCGAGCCCGGAAACCACCACCCATTTGTTCGCCTTCCCCAAGCCGAACACGAAGAGCAATACGCCTGCGGCAACGATGAACGCGAAGCTGCGCCATGCATCGGCGCTGAACACGCCCGCCCGGTATTCCTCCAACTTGTCGGCATAAGCGAATGCGTTGGCACCTTCTTCGCCTCCTGCGTCCGCCTGCATCTGCATCTCGGCAACTTCACGATCGCTCATGAGGTTGAAGAAGGTGCCCGGGGAAATGGCGAGCACGGCCACAACGACCGCTACCGCGCCGGAAGCGATGAGGAACCGCTTCTGCTGGGACTTGTCCCAAGCGCCCGACTTCAGCAAGCGGTCCAGGTAAACGATGCCGAGCACCGGCGCAGCCAGTTCAACGATCACAAGGATGATCGTCACCGCGCGGAACTTGTCGTAGCCCGGCACATGATCCAGGAAGAAGTCGGTGAGCGGCATGAAGTTCTTGCCCCAAGAGAGCATAAGGGTGAGCAGGAACGCACTGAAAAGCGCATACGCAAGCGTGTCTTTCCAGAAGAAAAGGCCCGCGAGCAAATAGGCCAGCAGGATCCCACCGACCAGCACCGGGCCACCGATGCCGTTGTTCACCAAATAGATGAGCAAGGCCACAATGCCAAGGCTGCCCAAGGCCCACCAACGCGCCATGCCCTCGGCGTTGACGAGCGCCAAAAGCATCAGCAAGACCACGATGGCCCCGAGGTAAACGGGGCCGCTTGTTCCGCCCTGATCACCCCAATACGCGTTGATGTAGCCGTTCTGGTACTTCTCGCTCACCATCCGTTTCCACTCCTGGTCCTTGATGGCATCGAAGTCCTTGCGGTCATTGATGATGCTTGCGCTTGCACCGCCCTTCGCGTTCGGGACCACCAACGTGAAGCTCTCCTGCTTGCCGTAGCTCCAGGCCGTCACGTAATCACGGTCCAGGCCCGCTGTCTGGTTCGCCACGGCCGGTGAACCATCGGGCTCGATGGTGAGCTCGCTCTTGCCACGCGTGGTGTACTTGCCGTATTCGTACGTGCTCCACAGAAGACCAGCATTGCACAGCAACGCGAGCGCAGCGGCCACACCTGCGATCACGCTCCGGCGGATGAACGGCAGGATGCTCTTCTCCCGCACGGCCTTCACGCCTTCCGCAAGCGCGAAGAACACGAGCACGATACCGAGATAATAGGTGATCTGCACGTGGTTCTGCATCACCTGCAACGCGAGGAAAAGCGCGAGCAACGTGCCGCCCAACCACTCGCGGCCACGGTAGAGCAGAACAAAAGCACCCAGCACCGGTGGCATCCACCCGATGGCGTTGGCCTTGCTGTTGTGGCCCGCATCGAGTATGACGATGAAGTAGCTGCTGAACGCGAACGCGAACGCACCGATCAGTGCTGTCCACTTCTCTACGCCAAGGCAGATCAGCAGGATGTACATGCCCAGCAGGTACAGGAAGAGAAAGCTCGCGGGCCGGGGCAGCCACAGGTGGAAGGCATCATCGACGAACTGCAGCACATTGCCTTTCCACAGCACACTGATCTGATAGGCTGGCATGCCGCTGAACATGCTCCCCGTCCACAAGGGCTCCTGGCCGGTGGCATCGCGATGCTCCACGATCTCGCGGCTCATGCCAACGTGCTGCTGGATGTCGTGCTGGGCGAGGCGCTTGCCATCGAGCACCGGACTGAAATAGGCGAGGCTGAGGGCCCCGAAAACTGCAATGGCCACCCCCACGGGCAGCAGTTTCTTCCAGTCGATGCTCATGCTGATGCTGTTACTTGATCTCTTCGAAATCGGCGTCTTCCACCCGGCCCCGGCTGCCCGTACTGCGCGGGTCATCGGTACGCTCAATGCGCACTTCGCCTTTGGCACGGCCGTCGGGTGGACCCTGCTGCGTGTGCTTGCGCATTCGGTCCACGGCGCGTTGGGCCATGTAGAGGCGGATGAGAAAGCGCACCACCCACCACACCACCAGAATGGTGAGCAGCGTGCGCAGGAAACCGGTGAAGCTGGCTTCGTTCGTCATCCGAGGCGGGCGAAAGTACCGATCGGGCCGTGGCAACCGCCCCGCCTACCTTCCGCACCGATGAGCAGCACCCGTCCTGGACTTGTCGCGTGGACCAGCCGCTGGCCTGAGGACCTGCGCGCGTTAGCGGTACTGCTGGGTTGTGTGCTGTTGGCGTGGTGGCCGCTGGCAACGTTCACTCACTGCGTTGTGCACGGCGACATGCTCGATTGCTGGCTGCCGTGGCGCACGTTCATCGCCGACTGTTTGCAGAACGGTGCGTGGCCGGTTTGGAACCCATACCAGCAGATGGGTTACCCCGTGCACGCCGATCTGCAAGGCCCGGCGTGGTACCCCGAGACGTTGCTGCTCGGTGCCACCATGGGGCAGAGCATCTACGTGTTGCAGGCGCTCGTGATCGTGTACCTGTTGGTGGCAGGCATGGGCATGTACCGGCTGGCGAAACAGTTCTGTGGAAACCACACAGCGGCTCTTGCCGTGGCCCTGGCCTATATGCTGAGCGGCTTCTTCACCGCGCACGTCATGCACCAATACTCGTTCATCAGCGGTGCATGGTGGCCGTGGATGTTCGCAGCGTTCTTGCGCCTGCTGGAAAAGCCGAACTGGCGCCCTGCACTGGAAGCAGCCGTGTTCCAGTTCCTGCTGCTCACCGGTGGCAATCACACGTTCACGCTCATCGGCTCCTATCTGCTGCTGGCGCTCGCGTTAGTGCGCGCGGTGCAACTCGCACGGCAAGACGGTCTGCGCGGTGTGCTGCGCCTGTTCGCGACCCTGCTCCTGTTCGGTGCAACGACGCTCCTCCTCGCCTGCGGTGTTCTGCACGCGTGGTGGTACTCTGCACCGTTCCTCGAGCGCATCGGCGGCATGGAATACGCGCAAGCGGCTAAGAACCCCCTCACGTGGAAGGCCGCGCTGTCGTTCCTCGTCCCATGGGGCACCAGCAGTGGTGCTGAAGCATTGGGTACCGACATCACGATGGCCAATGCGCACATGGGCCTGCTGATGCTCGTAGCACTACCACTCGCATTGCTGCGCCAACGCAGCGCAACCGAGAACGTCCTGCTCGCGTTCGGCCTCGTCAGCCTGTTGGCATCCTTCGGTGATGCGTTGCCCGTGCATCGTTGGCTGCACAGTGCGCTGCCCGGGTTGAACGTCTTCCGCTTCCCGAGCTACTACACCTTCTTCACGTTGTTGTGCTGGCTATTGCCGGTGGCCAAAACGCTTGCCGCATGGGATGCACTGCCGGCCCGTTCGCACCGGGCGATGAAAGTCGGCAGCGCGGTGATCGGAGTTGTGCTGCTACTAATTGTTGTGCGTGCCGCCTTGGTGCAGGTGCCGCTGGGTTTCGCAATGGACGATGAGCATTCCGGCCTATACGTTCGGATGAACGCTGCGAGCACTGCCGAGCGCACGCTGATCCACGGAACGGTACAACTGTCACTGATAGTCGGGTTGATGGTCCTTCTGTGGAAACGTCGGCTCACGCTCGTTCGCCTCGGAACCATGGTCGCTCTCGAATGCATGATAGCGGTGATGTTGTGCAGCTGGCAAACCGGGATCAGCGAGCACTCAATCAGCCATATTGCCGGGATCGTTGCAGCGCGCCCTGATGGGTTTCCCCCGCCGGACATGAAGCCGATGGCCGAACACCACGATGGTGGTGGCGATATCGCACCGCTGTGGCGCAATACCAATGTGTACCGCAAGCAACCCTCGCACGACGGCTTCAACAGCTTCTGGACAAAAGAGCACAACGCGTTGGAGCGTGACACGCCGGAGCTCTTCGCCCATATGAAATCCAAGCCATTGGCCTACGTCGCCGAGGATGACGGCTGCGCTCGTTCGGTCCGTGCAGCGCGTCTCGGCCCAGGGCAGGTTAGCGTCGATATCGATGCGTCCTGCGGTCCAGGTATGCTCATCGTTCAGCAGCAACACCTACCGGGCTGGCGTGCGTGGCTGGATGACACTGAGGTTGCGATCACCACGGTGAACGGTTGCGCCATTGGCGTGCCCTTCCAGCGTGGCGCATCGCACTTGGAATTGCGCTATCGGCTACCACAACTGACCTGGCTGCGGACCATCTCCTGGACTTCACTTGCCGCGGTGCTCGTATCGCTCGTATTGGCCGTTCCCGTGCCGCGCACGCGGAAAGCCGCACTGGTACTGGTCCTGGCCTTCATCGTACTGGCGGCGTTGGGCCTTCCTTGGCGCTGAGGATCGTGGCCATCGGTCGTCCATCCACCACAAAAGCCTACATTCGCGGCCCGTTCCGAGGAACGGACACGAAAACACGGCGGTACGGGCTTTCCGCCATCGCTCCCAGGTTGCCGCTGCTATTGGCATGGTAGGGTGAAGGCTGAAAGCTGAGTCAGGAAAGGAGAACAGGTTGTAGCACCTCCCTCATTTCCACCCTCTCGCTTCAACCTTCAACAACAACTACCCACCCTTCGGCCCGCCGGTATTCGATCCGGCCTATTCTTTCAAACAACACTGGTGCGCGTGTCCTTGAGACTTGGGTCTTGGGACTTGCGACTTGAACCTTGAACACATGCCTACTCCTTCTTTCGCCGACCTCGGCCTGAACGAACCCCTGCTGAAATCGCTCGCCGAGAGCGGGTTCTCCGCTCCCACTGCCGTGCAGGAGCAAGCCATCCCCACATTGCTAACCAGCGAGCACGATAGCGTGGTGCTGGCCCAGACGGGCACCGGAAAAACCGCGGCGTATGGACTGCCGCTGCTTCAACGGATCGATCCGGCATCCAACGGAGTGCAAGCCCTGGTGCTCTCGCCCACGCGCGAACTGTGCGTACAGATCACCAAGGACCTCGACCGCTTCGGCAAGTACCTCAAAGGCATCAAGAGCGTGGCCGTATACGGTGGCGCCAGCATACGCGACCAGATCCGCGACATCCGCAAAGGAGCCCAGATCGTGGTGGCCACGCCCGGCCGCCTGCTCGACCTGCTTGGGCGGGAAGCCATCGACCTGTCGCTCGTGGACATCGTGGTGCTCGACGAGGCCGATGAGATGCTCAACATGGGCTTCCAGGAAGACCTCACGGCGATCCTTGAAACGACGCGCAAGGACAAGAACACTTGGCTCTTCAGCGCCACGATGGGCAGCGAGGTGCGGCGCATCGCCAAGCGCTACATGCGGGAAGCACAGGAGATCAACGCGGGCCGAACGAACACCACCGCCGAGGCCATCGACCATCGCTATTGCGTGGTGCAGGCACGGGACCGCTATGCTGCGCTCACTCGCATCGTTGATGCCACTCCCGACCTTTTCGCGATCGTGTTCTGCCGTACGAAGCACGAAACGCAGGAACTGGCCGAACACCTGATGAAGGACGGTTATAACGCCGACGCCATCCATGGTGACCTTAGCCAGCAGCAACGCGATCGAGTGATGCAGCGCTACCGCTCACGCCAGTTGCAATTGCTCATCGCCACCGACGTCGCGGCGCGAGGCATCGACGTGAACGACGTGACGCACGTGATACACTTCGACCTGCCCGGCGAGGCCGAGAGCTATACGCACCGTAGCGGTCGCACCGCTCGCGCCGGGCGCAGCGGCATTTCGCTGAGCGTGATCGGTGTGAGGGACATCGGCAAGATCCGACAACTGGAACGCGCACTGAAGACCCACTTCACCTACATGCGCGTGCCGGGTGGTGCTGAGATCTGCGAGCGGCAATTGCTGCTGCTCATCCAGCGCATCAAGGATGTGGAGATCGATGAAGAGGGCATTGCCGGTTTCATGGAAGCCGTGCGATTGGACCTTGAACCACTGAGCAAGGAGGAGCTGATCAAGCGTGTTGTGAGCATCGAGTTCAACCGCTTCCTGGAGGTCTACCGGAAGAGCATGGACCTGAACGTGGACCTGAGCCAGAAGGACCACACGCGCCGAGCACATCCCGGTGCACCACTCGGCGAACCCCGCGAGCGCTTCTCCATGGGAGCCAGCATGTTCATCAACCTTGGCACCGTGGACGGCTTCGACAAGGGCCGTATGCTCGGCTACGTTTGCGGCATCACGGGCCTGCAGGGCGACAACATCGGGCGCATCACGTTGAAGGACGTGTACTCGTTCGTGGACATCGAAGCGAGCCACCTGAACAAGGCCATGGCCGCGTTCCAGAACGCGAACTACAAAGGACGCAGCGTACGCGTTGATGTGCAGGGCGGTGGCAACAGCGGCGGCGCACCACCACGCCGTGAACGCAGCGACAATAGCGGTCCACGCCGCGATGACCGGCCTCCGTTCAAGAAGAAGTTCGCGGGCAAGAAGAAATACTGAGCGGTGCGCTGAAAAGCGCCACGCAGGGCACTAGCGCCGGACCACGGCAAAAGGGACCTTCGACGTGCTACTGCTTCGTTCTGAAGGCACGTACAACAGCGAATAGCTCCCTGAGGGCAACGCGGAAACGTCAAGCTGCATCCTGCGGCCCTTTGCGGACGTGTTCAGCATCTCTTGTCCGGAAGCCGATATCACCCTGAAGCGACCATCAAGGTCCTGGTCCGTTGTAATGCGCAACAGATCATTGGCCGGATTGGGTGCGATGCTGAACGTGTGACCGGTTGCATCCTCGATGCCATCAACGATCCCGACGCAAATGCAATTGGCATCGTAAGCGTCGTTGATCGTCATAGCGTTCCCGTCGTCGCAAGTTGATCCCGGCAGATCCGCACCGCCAGGCACACCTGCACAGTCGATCAATTGACCCGCACAAACGCAGGCAGCATCATAGAGATCGTTGCCAGTGTTGGACGAACCATCGTCACAAGGCGTTCCCGGCACGGCCATACCGCCTGGCGTTCCCTCGCAATCCAGCGGAAGACCGGCGCAGACGCACTGCGCGTCCAACACATCGTTGCCTGTGCCTGCGTTACCATCATCGCAAGCGGCACCCGGTATCGATGAGCCCCCGATCACACCGAAGCAATCCGGCACGGGAACACCCGATGCCGAGGCGATCGCGCCCAAAGACATGTCGCGGAACGACCCCGATGGTGTGGTCACCAGCTTCATAGCCCGCACCATGTACTTGCGGCCCTGCAAGAACTGCAGGTTGCTCACGTGGAACGTGTCCGTCACGATAGTCGGTGTGACCCGAACAAGGGTACCTGCGGTGTCATCTATCGCGTAGATCAGGTAACCGTCAACCGGATCAGTCGAGGGCGACCAAGAGAAGGACGCGTACCAATTCGTGTTCGTGGCGATCAAACCGCTCGGCGGGGCTATGTATTGCATGCGCAACGTCGGATCGCCCATGAGCGCCATGTGGGCCTGCGCCATCGACTGACCTTGCCAGCCACCGTTCTGCAAGCTGTAATCCGTGTTGCCGTTGTTGATGGACCGCAGCGCGCAATAGCCGATCGGCTCGCCCATGGCCATGGGATGCAGGAACCAGTTCGGGATACCGGACCAAACATGTGCGAGGCCGTTGCCACTGGCGATCATGGCGCGCAGCATGTTGTCGGTGTTGTCCCAATCGCCGAAGTAGCTCCCGAACGAAAGATCGAAGATCCCGCCGCGCGTATTGAACGCCAACTGCTGCGTGGTGATGCCATTGGTGGTGCCGATGAACTGCGTGTTCCCCTGGCCATCCACCGCCTGCAGTCCTGCGCCGCAGTGGTAGGTAAAGAGATGATCGTTCGTGCTGTAGTGATCGATGAAGGGCGCCATGGAAGGCAACAGATCAGTGATGTTGCCCGGACCGACGCAGGGCCCAGCGCTCATGTAGCCGGTGCACGCCAGCGGGTTGGAGACCCATTGGAGATCATCGTGCACCACCGCCGTCATGGGCACCGTGTAAGCCTTCGTTTTGTAACCGTGGGCCCTGGCGAGGTACGCGCTCAACAAAGCCCCTTCACTCGCGCCGAATGATGGAAGCGCCGACAGATCAACGCGCCCGACCGCCAGTTCCAGCGCTCCTGGGATATCGTTCTGATCGAACTTGCCATCACCGGGCACGTTGATGTTCCAAGGGAAACCACCCACCGCGTTCACGGTATTGTCTGTCCATATGCCGTCCAGTTCGCCGTAGTACGCATCGCATGCCCACGCACCTTTGTGCTCGGTGTGCCCATCGGGGTTCGTGTTCCCGCTGTACGGCACGGGCACATGCCCGATGATGTAAACGAGCTTAACGTACGCCGGATCAGCGGCGTGGTCCGCAGCCACAAGTGCACGCACGCTCTGCGGCGCATCGGTCGCTTGCACATCGTGCCGTAGGACGAGCCAGCCATCGCCGTTCAGGTCATCCTCCAATTGCTCCAGTTGAAGTGCCACCTGAGCGGCGATACCCGCTTCCACGAGCAGCACCACTTTCCCCCGGTAGTCAACTTCCGGCACTGTTATTCCCGAACGCACATAGCCGTATCCGGTACCGTTGCCAGTGCGTACCACCTTGTACTCATAGGCCGTCGCCATCTCAACGTCCTCGTCCGTCCATTGGGCCGCGGTGCCCGGAAGGTTCACCGAGGCCGGCCCCCAGGTGGTAGCACCAGCAGGTCGGCGGTAAACAGTAAAGCCGGTAGTGCCCGTGAACGCTTCCCATACCAGCGTGATAGTGGTATCCGTCGGGTTGACCACCGCAGACAGGCGCACTGACGCCTTGGTTGCGGGACTTTGTCCGCATGCGCTAAGCGCAAGCATGAGTGCCCAGGCGCTGAGCGACTTCCGTAACGCTCCAGGATTGACGAGGGTCATTGACATGGTAAGAGGGCGGCGAAGATCGGGCCACGGGTCAACGGATGTCCAGTCCAAGGCCGGTCCTTGACCGGTCATTCTTGGAAACAGAAGGGTCAGAAGCGTCGCACCAACCAGACCAGTCCGGATATGACCACGGAGGCCAGGATGCAGGTAACGATCGGGAAGTGGAAGCTGAAGCCCTCGCGCTCGATGTGGATATCGCCCGGCAACCGACCGATGTGCCGCCACCAGTTCCCACGGATGAGCCATGGCCAAACCGCGGCCACCAACAAGCAAACCACCCCGATGGCGAAGAGAGTTCTGCGCATGGGACGAAGCTCGTTAACGGATCGTGAAACGGCACACCACCACCATGGCTGCTCCTACTTTTCGCACCATGCGCCCTTGCATCGTTCTCCTACTTACCTTATGGATCCACGCGCACGCTTTGGCCCAAGAGCAGCGCCGCATCACCTTCCATGTGGAAGGCGCCCCCAACCAATGGCTCTTCTTGGCGAACTACTGGGGCAACAAGCTCTTCTACACCGATTCCGCGTTCACCGATACAGAGGGAACGGCGGTCTTCAGCCGCAAGGAAGGCTACAAGGCGGGCATGTACGCGGTGCTGCACGGCAGCAACTACGCGCCGTTCATCCTGAACGAAACGGACATCGAACTCTCCACCGCGACGGCCGACATGAAGAACAGGTTGACGGTGCAGCGTTCGGAGGAAAACCGGCCCTATCTGGAGCACATACGCTTCGTCAATATCCAGAACAACATGCGTGGCAGCCTGGAAGGTAAAGCAACCAGCGATGTGAACGCACGTGCCCAGCTCGACCACATCGACAAAAGCATAGGTGACCACCAGCATCAACTCCTAACGCAACATCCGGGCACCATGGCCGCTGCGATCGTAGCGATGGAGATGCCTCCTTCGGCTCCGCCCACCGGGCTGGACAGTGCAGGTGGAGCCCTGCATCAGCGCACGCATTTCTGGGACCGCATAGATCTTACGAACGATAACCTGGCACGCACACCCGGCTTCCAGAACAACCTTGATGAGTATTTCGGCCGTTACGTGGGCAGCGAACCAGGCGCCATCATTGCGGCGGCCGATGAACTACTGGGCAAATTGGACAAGTCACCCGACCTGTTCCGGCTCACCATCTCCCGGCTCCTCGATCGTGTGAACGACCCGGAGAAACCCGGCAACGACGCCGTGTTCGTCCATTTGGTGCACACGTACCACTGCCCGAAGAACGGAACACCCACACGGGCAAAGTGGATGGCACCGCAGGACTTGCGGAACATCTGCGGCCGAGCTGACAAAGCAGCGCCGTTGGTGATCGGCAACAAAGCGAACGAGCTGATCCTCCCCGACACGACCGGCAAGAACTGGGTGAAGCTCTCGGCGCTGAAGAGCGATTGGGTGATGCTCGTGTTCTGGAGCCCGCATTGCGGTCATTGCCGTTCGACCTTGCCGCAATTGCACGAGCGCTATGTGAACGAGCTGAAGGGGCTGGGCGTGGAAGTGTACGCCGTGGCCGAGGCGCATGACAGCACGCTCACTGCCGACTGGAAGAAGTTCGTGCGCGAGCACAAGCTCACCTGGGTGAACGTCGGCATCCACAATGAGGTGTACCAAGCCGTGCGCAAGGACCGGAGTGCCTTCGTGCCGCAGCTCACGAACAACGAGAGCCTCAACTACCAGGATGCTTGGGCGGCACGCAGCACCCCGATGTTCTATCTCATCGACAAGGAGCGCCGCATTGCAGCCAAGCGCATGACACCTGATCAGGTGGTGGAACTGGTCAGGAAGGCGAAGTAGGCGGCTACTATCGGGCAACTTCACACGAACTTCACGCGAGCAACATCCTAACGGCATGTGGGCACCGTCCCTTTGCCGCATGAAACACGCGTTCCTGCTTTTATTACCGGTACTTCTCATCGGTTGCGGCAAGGAAGCCGTTCCGACCGGGGAAGCCGCCCATATCGTCAAGGGACGTATTGTGGTGAACGAGCTCCAGGCGACGGCTTCAGCGGTCTTGAACGAGTTCGGCGAAGAGGCGGATTGGTTCGAGATCCACAACCCGGGTCCTGCGATCACCCTGAAGGCGGGTGAATGGTTCGTGAGCGACAACACGGACAGTGAACTGCGCGAGTTCGAACTGCCGGAGATCACCTTGCCAGAAGGCGGCCTCATCGTCATCTGGTGCGACGAACGGAAAGGCGGGCGCGACATCCACGCGAGCTTCAAGCTCTCGACCGACGATGGCAGCGTTGCCATCATCCACGCGGAACCCAAAGGCCTGAAGGTCATTGATGAAGCCCCCATCGAAGCTTCGCCCGGACCCGATGTATCGTACGGTCGCGTGGTGGACGGTGCTGCCGCATGGGGTCGAATGTCGCCACCGACACCTGGTGCACCCAACGATGGTGCGCCGGAAACGCCGTGAAGTGGACCGCACGTTCCATCACGTAGCCGGGCTTCGGGCCAAGGGCTGCGTCATCTTTCGGCATGCGATGCTTCACCATCATCTCGTGCCTTCTGTTTGCGATCGTTGTCCGTTCGCAACAAGTAGCCGATAGCGCGTTCATCTACCGCGCAGCCACACCCGCTTATGCACTTGGAGCCGGTCCTGTAGTGGCACTGGACCACGCCCATCACAACTTCCACCGCATCGATGGTCGCTACATGGCCTTTGCCAGGGTGTTGGAAGCCGATGGCTACACCATGAAGGCCAACGAAGCGCCGTTCACCGCCGAAATCCTGAGCGGCATGCGCATCCTGGTGATCGCCAACGCACTGGGGAATGACGGCCCCTGGGTCCTACCGACCGCACCGGCCTTCACCAAGGAAGAAGTGGTTGCGGTGGAGAAATGGGTGCGTGGGGGGGGAAGCCTTTTCCTGATCGCGGACCACATGCCGTTCGGCGGTGCCGCAGCACGGCTCGCTCGAGCATTCGGATTCAATTGGGTGAACGGCTACGCCATGCGCGACGATGGCGCGGCCGAGCGTTTTTCGCGCGACCAGGGCACCTTGGCCGAGCATCCGATCACGAGCGGCGCGTCAACACAGGAGCGCGTCGACAGAATCGCCGTCTTCACTGGAAGCGCATTCCTGCCCCCACCGCAAGCCACGCGCATCACCGACCTGCAAGACGACTACTTCATCCTGCTGCCCGAGAGCGCAGGCCAGTTCAGCGACACGACCGCATGGATCGATGGCCGCTACTTCGCCAATGCTGCGGCACTGGAACATGGCAAGGGACGCGTGGTCTGCTTCGGCGAGGCGGCGATGTTCAGTGCGCAGCGGCAAGGCCCGGACCGCCTGCCCATGGGCATGAACCAGTCCGGTGCAGAACAGAACCCGCAGTTGCTTCTGAACATCATGCACTGGCTCGACAGGCGTCTTTGACCGGCCAGTACATTCGACCTTCAAATCCACACTCATGAAACTTCGTTCCGCAGCCTTTTCGATGGTCCTTGCCGCAGCTTCGCCATTGACCGCCCAGTACTGCTCACCGACGTTCACGAACAGTTGTGCGCTCTGGCGCAACCAAGAGGTCAGTATCGGCACCATCAACTGGACGCTCGGCGCGTCGGATTGCATGCTTTCCGACTACACAATACAAAGCACCGTGGTAACCCCGGGCGTGGCCGTACCCATGACCGTGGTGAGCGGTAACTGGACAGGATGTGCCGTGTGGGTGGACCTCAACAACAACGCGGCCTTCGAGGATAGCGAGAACCTCTACTACAGCTACGTGGGCGGCGACCCGAGCTACACATACAGCTTCAGCATCACCCTGCCGATGGGCACACCGGCAGGGTCCTACCGGATGCGCGTTGTGGCACCTTGGGGCTCGGACGGGTTCCTGGACACGAACGTGAACGGCTATGGCCCTTGTGGCAGCTACCAGTACGGCAACTTCGATGACTTTACCGTGATCGTCAGCGGAACGGGTGTCGCAGAACCGACCAACGATCCGCACGCGGGACTTCGCCTGGTCCCTAACCCCTGCACGGACCTCGTGAGAGTTACCGTCCCCGGAGACCATCTCATGGAGCGCATTGTGATCCTGGGTGCGGACGGCAGGCTCGTAAAGGATCTCATGCTGGCCAGTGCAACGGGTTCTTCGGTGCTCGACCTCGCGGATCTTACCCCGGGCACTTATGTGGTGCAGGCGTATGGCGGTGAAGCTGTCTGGACGACGCGCCTCACCCGGCAGTAGACCGTCCAACGGCTACCGGGTGCTTACCTCGTAAGACCAGAAGCCCGTGCGGCTGCATGGCATGGCCGCAATGGCTCCGTACGACGTGTCCCGCCTGTCCGGCCAGGAATAACTTGCCCCAGTCCTGTGGTCAAGATGACACACCAGTGCTTGCAGGGTGAACACACATTTGCCTTGGGCGGACAAAAGGGCATGCGGTTACCGGCCCTCGCGCGAAACCCAGGTAGTTCACATGATTTGGGAGGCGCCTATGGCAGTTTGGCACCGGATCGGCTGCAACGCGGGCATGAGCAGAACGGAAACCACCGTCACACGGACGGTGATCATAGCGGCGCCGCAGGAAACCGTGTGGAAGGCGATCGAGGAAACCGGATTGAGCCGCCTTCACCTGTTGGAGGACAAGCGCGACACACCGCTCGTGGAGGGGCGTGTGATGAACTGGAGCGACCCGGAGGACGCGCGCAATACACCCTTGTGGAAGGGACGCATCACCATCATTTCGCCACCGAGGCGCATTGTCTTCATGGCTTTCCTGCCCGGCCTGGGCATGGAAGACGTGCCTGAGAACTACACGCTGGTGGACATGACGCTGAAGACCGAGGAGGACGGCCGAACATCGGTGACCGTGGAGCACGGTGATTTCGCGGAGCACCCTCAAGGGCCGCGTCACGCCAAACAGATCGGCAACCGCTGGGTGGAAGCGTTGATCCGCTTGAAAGAGCAGGTAGAGCGCAGCGTGGCAGCCTGATGGTCGGCATTAGGATCCGGCACAGGCCCAGGGCTGCGATGCCTATTCGACCTCTACGCCGAACGGCTCGAGCAGCGCGATGGCGCCATGCACTGAGAAGCGCGCACCGCGCAGGTCATTGCTAGTGGGGTTGATGCGGAAGTTCGTCGCAGTGGTGAGGTCCGCTTTGCGCAACGACGTGCGTTCGAAGACGGCGTTCAGCAGATCGCATCCGGGAAAGACGGCCTCTTCCAGTTCTGCGGTCGAGAAGTCAACCCCATGCATCGTGCAACGATCGTAGCGGGTGCCTTTGAGCTTCATGCCCACCATGACGGAGTGATCCAGTTTGCACCGGTCGAACGTCACCTGCAAGAGCATCGGGTTGCACGCGCTGAAGTCAACGCCGAGCACTTTGCACTCTTCGAAACGCACATCCTGAAGACCGGCGCCGCGCAACTTCACCATGGTGAGGTCGCACGCAGTGAAGGCACAGTCGATGAACCTGCATTTGGCCAGGTCGGCCCGTGCCAGGTCGCAACGCTCGAAGGTGCATTGCTCGAACATCGCACCCTGCATGGCGCGGCCCGACCAGTTCTCACCGTGGAAACGGGCATCGTAATGGTTGTCGGAAGGCATGCGCGAAAGATCGGGGCCCGGCTCTCTTGACCGGCGACGGCCGGTCGAAAAACCAAGGGCGGCTTGTGGGCCGCCCTTGGTTCATGCGTCCATCGCTTGAACTACTTCTTCAGGTCGAAACGATCCAGCTCCATCACCTTCACCCAAGCCTTCACGAAGTCCTTCACGAACTTCTCCTTCGCATCGGCCTGTGCGTACACTTCGGCGATGGCGCGCAGCTGCGAGTTGCTGCCGAAGACCAGGTCAACGCGCGTACCGGTCCATTTGCGCTCACCGGTCTTGCGGTCGTGACTCCCGTAGATGCCTTCTTCACCGCTCTTCGGTGCCCATGCGTGCTTCATGTCCAGCAGGTTCACGAAGAAATCGTTCGTGAGCTGGCCAACCCGCTCCGTGAGGACACCATGCTTGCTGTCGCCTGAGTTCGCACCCAGCACGCGCAAGCCGCCCACGAGCACCGTCATCTCGGGTGCGGTCAGCGTTAGAAGTTGCGCTCGATCGAGCAGCATCTCTTCGGCTGGCACGCTGTAGGTCCTCCGCTGGTAGTTGCGGAAACCATCGGCCTGCGGTTCCATCACCGAGAAGCTCTCCACATCGGTCTGCTCCTGGCTGGCATCCATGCGGCCCGGGGTGAACGGCACGGCGATGCTGTGACCGGCATCCTTCGCGGCCTTCTCCACTGCCGCACATCCGCCGAGCACGATCAGATCCGCCAACGATACCTTCTTGCCATCGCCCGATGAAGCGTTGAACGTGATCTGGATGACCTCAAGTTCCTTTAGCACCTTACCGAGTTGAGCGGGATCGTTCACTGCCCAGAACTTCTGCGGTGCCAGACGGATACGTGCACCGTTCGCGCCACCGCGCTTGTCGCTGCCGCGGAAAGTTGAAGCGGAGGCCCATGCCGTGGACACGAGTTCACCAGTGCTGAGGCCCGAACCGAGGATCTTGCTCTTCAGCGCCGCGATGTCGTTGGTGTCGATGAGTTTATGCTCGACAGCGGGGATCGGGTCCTGCCAGATCAACTCCTCACCGGGAACCTCGGGGCCGAGGTATTGGCTCTTCGGTCCCATGTCGCGGTGCGTGAGCTTGAACCAAGCCCGCGCGAAAGCATCAGCAAAAGCCTTGGGATCCTTGTGGAAGCGGCGTGAGATGGGTTCGTAGATCGGATCGAAGCGGAGCGACAGGTCGGCGGTCGTCATTGCCGGCGCGTGCTTCTTGCTGGGATCGTGCGCATCGGGGATCATGTGTTCCGGTTTGCAATCCTTCGCACGCCATTGATGACCACCGGCCGGGCTCTTCACCAATTCCCATTCGTACCCGAAGAGCATGTCGAAGTAGCCATTGTCCCACTTCGTAGGGTTCGGCTTCCAAGCGCCTTCGAGCCCGCTCGTGATGGTATCGCCCGCCTTGCCGCTGCCATGCTTGCTCAGCCACCCGAACCCTTGCGCCTCGATCGGCGCGCCTTCAGGAGCTGCGCCTACGGCCGACTCCGGACCTGCGCCGTGCATCTTACCGAAGGTGTGGCCGCCAGCTGTGAGCGCGACGGTCTCCTCATCGTTCATGGCCATCCGCTTGAACGTCTCACGCACATCGCGGCCGCTGGCGACGGGATCAGGATTTCCGTCCGGGCCCTGCGGGTTCACGTAGATCAAACCCATCTGCACAGCAGCAAGCGGTGCTTCCAACTCCCGATTGCCGGTGTAGCGGCTGTTCGGCTTGTCGCTGGTGGCGAGCCACTCGGCTTCGGCACCCCAATACACATCTTCCTCCGGCGCGTAGATGTCTTCGCGACCACCACCGAACCCGAAGGTCTTGAAGCCCATCGACTCCAGTGCCACGTTCCCCGCAAGGATGAAGAGGTCGGCCCAGCTGATGCTGTTGCCGTATTTCTGTTTGATGGGCCATAACAAGCGGCGCGCCTTGTCGAGGTTGCCGTTATCGGGCCAGCTGTTCAACGGTGCGAAACGCTGGTTGCCCGTGCTGGCCCCCCCGCGGCCGTCCGCCGTGCGATAGGTGCCTGCCGCATGCCAGGCCATGCGGATCATGAGGCCACCGTAGTGCCCCCAGTCGGCCGGCCACCACTCCTGCGAGTCGGTCATCAACTTCGTCAGGTCCACCTTCAACGCTTTGTAGTCCAGCTTCTTGAACGCTTCGGCATAGCTGAAGCCGGGGTCCATCGGGTTGCTGACAGCCTGGTGCTGGTGCAGGATGGAAAGGTTCAATTGCTCGGGCCACCAGTCGCGGTTGCGCAGGCCGCGGCCTGCCACCGGTTGGTGCAACGCACCGTGCATGACAGGGCATTTGCCGTTGCCGTTCTTAGGGCGGCTTACACCTTCCAGTGCCGCGCCGTGGGGGTTCTCGTTCGCCATTCTCTTGCTCTGTTTCGGTACCGCCACAGGGCGGTGTGGTTGGGACTTGCTGGTCGTGCTCTCCTCGCCATCGCTTCGGGAGCCGAGGCAAAAATGACGGAGCGAGGCCGAAACTACCCTGACGATCCTCATCGACGCTTTCGATAGTTTCGATGCCTGTATCGACAACATCGAATGACATTACAACAGCTCCAGTACATCGTGTCGGTAGCGGACACGGGCCAGTTCAGCAGGGCGGCACGGCAATGCCACGTAACGCAACCCACGCTCACCATGATGGTGCGCAAGCTGGAGGACGAGCTCGGCGTCACCATCTTCCAGCGGAAGTCGCAGCCTGCGAGGCCCACTACCGAAGGTGCGGCGCTTATCGACCAAGCGCGTGTGGTGCTGCGCGAAGCGGGGCAGTTGAAGGACCTGGTGAAGGAACTCCGCACGGGTACCACCGGCATGTTCCGCATCGGCATCATCCCCACGTTGGCACCCTACCTCCTTCCGCTCTTCCTCGCGCGCTTCGCGGATGATCATCCTGGTACGCGACTGGCGATCGACGAGCGCAGAACGAGCCGCATCCTGAAAGCCTTGCGCACGGGCCAGCTCGACATCGGCATCCTGGCCGGTCCGGTGGAAGGCGAAGACCTGGAGTCCATCACGCTGTTCCATGAGCCGTTCCTGGCATATCTGCCAAGTGGCCACATGCTGTTGAAACAGAAACGCATCACGCGCAAGGACCTGCGGAAAGCACCGCTATGGGTGCTGAGCGAGGGCCACTGTCTGCGCAACCAAGCGTTGAGCGTGTGCCAGCATCCCAGTTCGGCCGGCCACGATAATATCCTCTACAGCACGGGCAGCATTGAGACATTGAAGCGCATGGTGAGCAGCGGCAGCGGAATGACGCTTGTTCCTGAGCTGTCCGTGAGCGAGGATGAGAAGAACGTACGGCGGTTCATGGCGCCGGAGCCTGTGCGTGAGGTGGTGTTGGTGGTGCGCAGACCTTTCGTGCGGCGCAAAGCGGTCGATGCACTGGTACTGGCGATCCGATCCGCGGTGCCGAAACGGTTCAGGACGCTGGAGAAGGAAGTGGTGCCGGTGGTGACTTAGGCCCTGCCAATGCCGATAGCTTCGTGCCGATGATGAGCAGTGCGGGACCAGAAGCGCGGAACGCAAGTACAGGAACCAATGGCCTGAAGGTGGTACGGACCACGTCATCCGACCCCGCCTTCCGGGTGCTCGTGAACGATCTCGACCGGTACCTGGCGATGCGCAACGGCGATGCCGGCGCCTTCTTCGCCCAATTCAACAAGGTGGACAACATCCAGCACGTGGTCGTGGTACATGATGGGGATGTGCCGGTCGGCTGCGGCGCCTTCAAGCCGTTCGGTGACGATGCGGTTGAAGTGAAGCGCATGTTCACTTCAACCGATCACCGCCAACGCGGCATTGCTTCCCTGGTGCTGAACGAACTGGAGCAATGGGCGCGCGAACTCGGCTTCCAACGGTGCGTGCTGGAAACCGGGATCATGCTGGAAGACGCCATTGCGCTCTACAAGAAGCATGGCTACAGCAGCATCCCGAACTACGCACAGTACGTTGGCGTGGATAGCAGCCTGTGCTTCGAAAAGGTGTTGTGACCCGTCGCGCAAGAGGCTTTACCTCACCGCCGTGGAACCATCACGTCGCTTCAGCAGCGCGGCGCAAATAAGGCTGATGGCCAGACCGATGGGCAGGATCTCCATGTAGGTGAAGCCGATCTTCACCGCGGGGTTCTTGTAGTGCTCGGCCATTTCGCGGAAGTCGGCCAGTTCGGCTTCCACCTCGGCTGCGGGCATGTCGCTGCTCTCCAGTTCGGTCTTGTAGTACTCGTAGTACTCGGCCATATAGTCATTGCCGGACGTGGCACTGAGCACCATCCACGAGGCGACATAGACCGTGGAGACGAAGAGCGTGATGTACAGGCCCAGTAGAAAAGCCCTGCCGAAGGTGATGGCACCGCCGAGGTGCTTGTCGCGGTAGCCCTTCACGGCGAAAAAGATGGTGCTGAGGGCGATGACCATGGTCGTGTAGCCGATCCACAGGCCGCTGTCGAAGTCGTGGTCCTTGCCGCCGAGGGTGAGCCACATCATGGCCGACACGATGATGCCGCCGATGATGCCGTACGTGAGGATGGTCCTCTTCATGGGGTGTTGGTTTTGGCTGCGAACCAAGGTGAACGAGTGCGAAGTCGCATCATACCAAAGCAGGGATCGCATCCCTTGAGGCGAAGATCCATACCAAAGGATGAGCAGGTTTTCAGGTGATGAGGCCCAGGGACTTGGCCTTGTGCACAGCTTCAGTGCGGCGGCGGACGTCCAACTTGACGAAGAGGTTCGAGGAGTGCGACTTGACGGTGGGCAGGGAGATAAAGAGCCGGTCGGCGATCTCCTGGTTGGACAGGCCTTGGGCCATGAGGACGAGCACTTCGTGCTCCCGCTCACTGATGCCGGTGCGACGCAGCATCTCCTCATCCAACTGCTTGGGCTCTTGGGCGGTGGCTGTGGTCTTGCGGTAGAGCAGCTTGGACCCGACCCAGATGCCGAGGGCCGTAAAGAGGAGCGCAACCACGCCGACGTACACTTCCACGGACAAGTCGCGGAGGAGAAAGCGGTATTGGAAGAACTTCAGGGCGAAGACCAGCGCAGCCAGTGCAAGTCCATAGATCGCAATGGTGCGCACGTACGCTTTGCGGCGGGGTGCGTCTGCGGTCAGCATCCGTTCTTCCCGTTCCATTGGGCGCCGAAGTTCGGGCGCAAAGCCTTCCCACCTGGCATGCTCTGCGGTCGGCGCTTTTACCGGATGTCCTTCAAGACGAACTGCCGCGGCCCCGGGCCGGTGGTGTAGTGCAACTGCCGGTCGTCGCGGCCATCGGTGCGGTGCCGCATGCCCCGTTCGAAACGGACGATCGTGAACTCGGCAGCGCCCTGAGCGAACCGCCCGAACACGTTGAGGTAGGCAAAACTCTCAGAGCGATCGTAGTGCTCAGCTTGCGCGGGATCGATGATGCGGACGACTGTGCGACCCATGGTGTCGGGCAAGGCAATGGCAGGAAAGTCGGGATGGTGGCCGATGAAGAGCGTGTCAGGTACCGGCGCTTGGGTCCTGGCCATCGTCTCGATGTAATGGTGGATGGCGGTGCGGTAGTCGAAGGCGGTATCCACGGGCGTTTGCTCTGAGGACGCGCGCGCGGCTGGCGCACTCGGCGGCGATGTGGCGCAGGCCGTGAGGGTGAAAACCAAGGAGAACAGCATTGCGCGCATGGGAGAAAGGTGACGCGACTACGTTGAGCGCTTCGCTCGTTCGCCGGACTTCTTTCCTGAAGCACTGTCCTTCATGATCAACTCTCCGTGGCCCGTTGCTTTCAGCGGCACCTTCGCGACTTTCTCCGCCGCCTTCATCAGCGCTTCCACCTCGGGGCGCAGGAGGTCCTTGGCAGTTTCCAGCTCCAGGTAACGCGCACCTGCCTTGCCTTGAAGGAGCTTGTGCGGATCGGGGAGCCTGGCTCCGTTGGTGAGGTAGAAACGGACACCATCGGGTTCCAGGCTCAGGGCGGCGATGCCTTCGCCACCGGCATGCGTGGGCGAATAGCCGATGACGAAGTTGCGGGCGTAGTCGTAAATCAGCTCGTTCACCGTGGGGAAGCGCTTGCGCACGGCCTTGCGCGCGCTTTGAAAGAGTTCTTGGTCCTTCGCCTCGAACCTGGAAATGATGACGGCGATCCGTTGCTCGGGCGAGGGGATGCTTGCGGTCGGCAACTTGGAGGGTGTTGTGCGTTCCGGCGTTTTCGGCATGATCCGAAAGTAGGGAACCAAGACCCGAACACACCGGCGCTTGGAAGCAGCAGTCATCGGGTAGACCGGTGCGGCCCGTACCACCGTATCCACCCTGTCCACCCGAGCGTGAGCCGAAGCTGTACGCGGCAGGCAGGCCTGCCTACCGCAGGCAGGCCCGCAAGGGCGGAACGAGGACGCTGCGTAAGGGGTTGACGGGTGGGTGCAAACGAAAGCCCGAAGAAGAGGACGGGGCAGAGCCGCTCAAGAGCAGCGGACATGGCCGACGGAGGTTTGGGTGGACACCCTGCAATGGCCGAACACCATCTACCTTGTACTCATGTCCGAGAAGACCGGCGAAGGGGGCATCTACCCGAAGCATGGCGGCTTTGAGAAGCTGCTGAGCTATCAGGTGGCGGAGTTGCTCTTGGACATCACCGCGCGCTTCGTGCAGAAGCACATCGAGCCCGGCAGCCGCACACGCGACCAGATGGAACAAGCCGCGCGCAGTGGCTCTCGCAACATCGCCGAAGGCAGTGTGTTCAGTGCGACCTCGAAGAAGATCGAGATGAACCTGACCAACGTGGCGCGCGCCAGCTTGGTCGAACTGAAGAAGGACTACGAAGCGTTCCTGCGCCAACGCAAACTCACCCTGTGGCCTATCCCGGATCCGATCCGCCAGGAACTGATCGATCGGCGGTTCAAGACAGTTGATGAGGTGGCCGCATGGGGTGTTGATGTCCGCAAGCGTGCAACCGAGCGTTCCGTGCAAGAGGTCGCGGGGAATATCGGCCATGTGTATTGCATGGTGGCCATCGGTCTGTTGGATCGGCAGCTGGCCACGCTGGCCCGGGAGTTCAAAGAGAACGGCGGTTTCGGGGAGCGCTTGTACAAGCTCCGGAAGCAAGCCAAGGACAAAGGCCCCGGCGCTCCAGAGCAGTAGCCTTCGGGTGGACAGGGTGGACACGGTGCGGCCCGCACCACCGTGTCCACCCTGTCCACCCGAGTGAGACTTGCGTGAGCGATTGAAGCAGGCCTGCCTTTGAAGCCGGGTACCCCGCAGCGAGGAACGAGCGAGGAGTACGAGCGGAAAGCGCGACGGCGAGTCTTCGAGCCGGCACGCCCAAACAACCTACCTGCTCAAGTACACACTCCTCTCCCCATACACCTGCCTCTGCCACGGCCCGCGCAGCCGGGCCTCGCAGTGACAAAACGGAACCTTCAGGTCCTTGATCGTAGGTCTCATGCAGACTGTCATATGCGACTACTCGGAACCAACGTCATAGTAGACGCTGAACATGAGTTCCGTAGTATCAGCATACCCACGCTGGTCTGGAACAAGGATGCTTCCAACAACACTGTCCTTGCCAACCTTGGTCGGTACAAACCACACTCGCCAACCAATGTCCTTACCCTTAATGATGGTCGGTGCTCCTGCCCCATCACCCGTACCGGCCACGTTAAGAACAGGGTCGCGGTGCCGGAAAGACGAGTGCTCGCTATTCCCCGCCGCGAGGAAGACATCCATCATGCATGTATCGCCCAGCTCGACCGTGTAGCTCTTCATCTTGACCAGGCTAGCAAGGGTATTGAAAGACCACGCAATCTGGACTTCCTTCAGCGAATCACGGTAGGCCTTCAAACTGTCCTCCAGTTCGGCAACACGGAGGTCCGACCGGGGATCCTCATGTGGTCCACGAACGCACGATGCGAGCAGTAGCGCACCACTTAGCACGGCGAGGGCTCCACAAGACTTCATCGGCTCAGGTACATAGACCGCTCCCCATACACCTGCCTGAAGAACGGATCCTTCAGATCCTTGATGAAGTAGATCGCCTCCCCCGTGCTCTTCATCTCAGGCCCCAGGCTCTTATCCACGTTCGGGAACTTGTCGAAGCTGAAGACCGGCACCTTGATCGCATACCCATCCAACCTGGGCTTGAACTGGAAGTCCTTGAGCTTGGCGCCGAGCATCACCTTGGTGGCCCAGTTGACGTAGGGCTCGCCGTAGGCCTTGGCGATAGTGCACGTTGCGGCTGGCCCCTCCTTCAAGTCCATGAATGTAGTTCGTTGCCCGGTACTCTTCATGAGTCAATAGTACCTGTTCCAGAGAAAGACCACCAGAATGCCAACAGCCAGCAGTGGTAGAGCAACGAGCACAGGAGTCTGATCAACTCTTCTCTTCTTGAACCATGTTACACCGAGGAACAACAGGACCAATGGACCGATCACCCAGCCCAATCGTGAATCCTTCTGCTTGGCTGCATTAAACTCTCCAACACTAGCGTACTGGCGCTTCGGTGTCGCCACGGTGAAAACTTCAATGTTGGTGCCCTCCATCATTCCTCCTTCTTCTTGACGAAGGATGCGCCTGGTGTATACATCCCTCTCCAATCCGAGGATCACTGTATCGCCCGCAACCACATCGCTCAAGAATCGCCGTTCCAGCGCGCTATAGGCATACGTGTTCAGACTAAGCGGATGCGATACGCCACGCACATCGATCGCGACAGTCCTATTGCCTTTGCCATACTTCTCTATGCGCGGTGCTGAGGCCGCCACTCCTTTGAACTCGACCAACTGTTCTTGCCTCAAGACTTCTCTTGTGAAAGACGAGAGCATCCACATGACAGCCAAGAGAGCGATCACAACTACGGAGAGCACATTGTCCGCAGATCGGTAGGTCTTGCCCTTCTCCATTCCCCGCCGAGGACTAGCGACTGAGATACATCGACCTTTCTCCGTAGACCTGCCTAAAGAACGGGTCCTTCAGGTCCTTGATGAAGTAGATCGCCTCGCCCGTGCTCTTCATTTCAGGCCCAAGGCTCTTGTCCACGTTGGGGAACTTGTCGAAGCTGAAGACCGGCACCTTGATCGCATACCCATCCAAACGCGGCTTGAACTGGAAGTCCTTGAGCTTGGCGCCGAGCATCACCTTGGTGGCCCAGTTGACGTAGGGCTCGCCGTAGGCCTTGGCGATGAAGGGCACGGTGCGGCTCGCGCGCGGGTTGGCCTCGATCACGTACACCACTTCGTCCTTGATGGCGAACTGGATGTTCACCAGGCCCACGGTCTTCAGGGCCAGCGCGATCTTGTGCGTGTGCTCGCGGATCTGCTGGATCACCTTCTCGCTGAGGTCGAAGGGCGGGAGCACCGCATTGCTGTCGCCGCTGTGGATGCCCGCCGGCTCGATGTGCTCCATGATGCCGATGATGCGCACCATTTCGCCGTCGCAGATGGAATCGCTCTCCGCTTCGATGGCACCGTCGAGGAAGTGGTCGATGAGGATCTTGTTGTCGGGCATCAGGCGCAGGATGTCGAGCACCTGGTCCACGAGCTCCTCCTCGTTGATCACGATCTTCATCTTCTGGCCGCCGAGCACGTAGCTGGGGCGCACCAGCAGCGGGAAACCGAGCTCGCGGCTGAGGCGCACGGCCTCCTCGGCGTTGTTCACGGCACCGAAGGCGGGGTACGGAATGCCCAGGTCGCGCAGCAATGAGCTGAAGCGCTCGCGGTCCTCGGCCATGTCCAGCGCGGCGTAGCTGGTGCCGATGATCCTGATGCCGTACTTCTCCAGCTTCTCGGCCAGCTTCAGCGCGGTCTGCCCGCCGAGCTGCACGATCACGCCCTCGGGCTGTTCGTGCTGGATGATGTCGTAGATGTGCTCCCAGAACACGGGCTCGAAGTAGAGCTTGTCGGCCGTGTCGAAGTCGGTGCTCACCGTCTCCGGGTTGCAGTTGATCATGATGGTCTCGTAGCCGAGCTCCTTGGCCGCGAGCACGCCATGTACGCAGCAGTAGTCGAATTCGATGCCCTGGCCGATGCGGTTGGGGCCGCTGCCGAGCACCACGATCTTCTTCTTGTCGCTGCGCACGCTTTCGTTCTCCTCCTCGAAAGTGCTGTAGTAGTAAGGGGTCTTCGCGGGGAACTCGCCGGCGCAGGTGTCCACCAGCTTGTACACGCGTTTGATGCCGAGCTCGTTGCGCTTCTTGTACACCTGGCTCTCCAGGCAGCCGAGCAGGTGCGCGACCTGGCGATCGGCGTAGCCCTTCTGTTTCGCTTCGAAGAGCAGGTCGCGCGGGATGGTGTCGAGCGTGTACTTCTCCACTTCCTTCTCGGTGAGGATCATGTCCTCGATCTGCTTCAGGAACCAGATATCGATGCGCGTGAGCTCCTGGATCTTGCTGAAGGGAATGCCGAGCTTTATGGCATCGTACACGTGGAAGAGGCGGCTCCAACTCGGGTTGGCGAGACTGTCCAAGAGCACGGCGGCATCGCGCGTCTCCTTGCCGTCAGCGCCCAATCCATTGCGCTTGATCTCCAGGCTCTGGCAGGCCTTCTGCAGCGCTTCCTGGAAGCTGCGGCCGATGCCCATGGTTTCACCGACGCTCTTCATCTGCACACCAAGACGACGGTCGCTGCCCTCGAACTTGTCGAAGTTCCAGCGCGGCACTTTCACGATCACGTAATCGAGCGTGGGCTCGAAGAAGGCGCTGGTGCCGGTGATGGGGTTCTCCAACTCATCCAAGCGGTAACCGATGGCGAGCTTGCTGGCGATCTTGGCGATGGGGTAACCCGTGGCCTTGCTGGCGAGCGCGCTGCTGCGGCTCACACGCGGGTTGATCTCGATGGCGTAGATCTCCTCCTTCTCGTCGGGGCTCACCGCGAACTGCACGTTGCAACCGCCCGCGAAGTCGCCGATGGCGCGCATCATCTTGATGGCCTCGGTGCGCATGCGCTGGTAGGTGCGGTCGCTGAGGGTCATGGCCGGCGCAACGGTGATGCTGTCGCCGGTGTGGATGCCCATCGGATCGAAGTTCTCGATGGAGCAGATGATGGTGACGTTGTCATCCTTGTCGCGCAGCAGCTCCAGCTCGTACTCCTTCCAGCCGAGCAGGGCCTTGTCGATCATCACCTCGTGGATGGGGCTGATCTGCAGGCCGTGCTTCAGCAGCTTGTCGAACTCGGCGGGGTCCTTCACGAAGCTGGCGCCGGCACCACCGAGCGTGTAACTGGCGCGGATCACCAGCGGGAAGCCGAACTCCTGCGCTACCTTCTTGCCCTCGAGGAAGCTGGTGACGGTCTTGCTGGGCGCCATGGGCACGCCGATGCGCTCCATCAGCAGGCGGAACTGCTCGCGGTTCTCGGTGATGTCGATGGCCTTGGTGTCCACGCCGATCATCCGCACGCCGTACTGTTCCCAGATGCCGAGCTTCTCGCACTCGATGGCGAGGTTGAGCGCGGTCTGGCCGCCCATGGTGGGCAGCACGGCGTCGATCTTGTGCTTCCCGACGGATCGGGATGCAGACATCTTGAGGATCTCCTCGATGCTCTCGACAGTGAGCGGTTTGAGGTAGACGTTGTCGGCCGTGACCGGGTCGGTCATGATGGTGGCCGGGTTGCTGTTGATCAGCGTGACCTCGATGCCTTCGTTGCGGAGGGAGCGGGAAGCTTGGGAGCCGGAGTAATCGAACTCGCAGGCTTGACCGATGACGATCGGTCCGCTCCCGATGATGAGGACGGAGCGGATGGAAGTATCTCTTGGCATATCCGGTGTGTAACCGGCCCGCCTCCGTTCCGAACAGCCAGAACTACGGCGGGCTCGGGGCGCGAATGTACCCGCGTGCCCTGAGGTGCTCGTGGAATGTGGATAAGGAGGGGGGATCGTGGAGAAATGCCCTTTTCCCGCAAAGACGCAAAGCGCGCAAAGCGGATGCGGTACACTTGGCGTCCTTTGCGTCTTTGCGGTGAGTTCCTCGATCCAGTCCTTCTCCCACAACGGCCTAACCATTGCCCACCGCTCCTTTGGCCACGGGCCTGTGCATGTGCTCGGCTTCCATGGTTACGGTGGTAGCACGGCTGATTTCTCACCCTTCGAAGGTGCGCTCGGCCACCTGTGCACCATCCACGCCTTCGATACATGGTTCAATGGGCAGAGCCGCTGGCCGGAAGGGCGTGCGGTGAGCGACCCGCTGCGGCCGCAGGAATGGCGCGACCTGATGCGGGCATACATGGACGTGAACGGTATCGAACGCGCGCTCTTCATGGGCTTCAGCTTGGGCGGGCGCTCGGCCATGAGCCTGATGGAGCAGCTGCCCGAACGCTCGCGCGGCCTGCTTCTGCTGGCACCGGACGGCTTGGTGCGCTTCCCTTGGTACCGCTGGCTGAGCAAATTCAGTTGGGGCCGTGGGCTGTACCGACGCTTCCAGGAGAAACCCGAAGGCTGGTTCCGCACTCTGGATAGCCTGCACAAGCTGGGGCTGGTGACCGACAAGCGCCGCGAGTTCCTGCGGATGCACACAGAAGACCAAGCCAAGCGCCAGTTGGTGCATGATGTGTGGCTGAGCCTACGCCTGCTGGAGCCGGACCTCAACACCGTGGTGGCCAACATGCTTCAGCACGACCTGCGCGCCTACCTTTTCATGGGCCGTTTCGATAGTGTGATCAAGCTCCCGTGGGGCCAACGGTTCCAGCAGCGGGCGCCAGAGCGCATCCACCTGAACGTGCTCGAGACAGGCCACCAAGTGCGCACGGCCGGGCTCATCGCCACCTTGGCCGCCCACCCCCACCTCTGGAAATGAGAACAGGGGCCTTGGGGCCCCTGCTCGGAAGGTTCAAAAGAAAGCCGACTACTTGGTGTGCTTGTCGTCGCTCACCGTGAGCTTGTGACGGCCTTGTGCACGACGGCTGGCAAGCACGGCACGACCACCTGCCGTGGCCATACGGGTGCGGAAACCGTGCTTGTTCGTGCGCTTGCGTTTGCTGGGCTGGTAGGTACGTTTCATGGCCGTTTCTCTGAGAAGGGCCGCAAATGTAAACGGATACCGATCTCCAGCAACCCCCGATCACCGGGCCGCGAACCGAAGGCGGTCCAGCCCGTAGGCCACCACCTGACCGGTCTGGGACTCCACCAGCAGGCGGCCCTCGGGGTCCACATCCAAGGGCCTACCGCTGAAGGGCTGACCGTCCAGCTCGAAATCGCACCAGCGACCCACGGACCAGAGGCGGTCGGAATAGTCGGACCGGATGGCGACGGGCTGGGCCGTGAGCTGCTTCCAGCGACGGTCCAAGGCGGAGCACAGTTCCTTCAGCAACACCATCCGATCATGCTCCTGCCCGGTTTCCATGCTGAGGCTGGTGGGCAGGTAAGCCTCGTCCAGCTCGCGGCTGTTCACGTTGAGCCCGATGCCGATGATGGCGCTCTGCACCATTCCCCCCACCACCTCCGTTTTGATGAGGATGCCCGCGATCTTCCTACGGTCCACCAAGACGTCGTTGGGCCACTTGACCCTCGTTTCGCCCAGCACCTTCGGCGCAACAACATCCGCTACTGCCAGTGCCGACAGCTTCGCCAATGCGAAGGCCTCCCCCGCCTTCATGTGCTTGGGAAGCACCGCCACACTGAAAGTGAGGTCCTGGTGGGCGCGACTGATCCAGTTGCGCCCGCGCTGCCCCCGTCCCTCGGTCTGCTCGTGGGCCAGTATGACAGTGCCGTGCGCCAGTTGTGACAGTGCCAGGCGATCGGCCGCCTCTTTGTTGGTGGAGCCTACCGTGTCCAGCACGATGACCTCGTTACCGATCTCTTGCTCAGACATGTTGCACTGCACTGAAGGCCCGGCCGGGGCGGGCGACCCGAACACCTACCTTTGATCGGCCCAAGTTAGACCTGGATGAAGAAAGCCAAGGGCGCGCCCAAGAGCGTCCAACTCGCCGACGCCATCGTGCTAGGCATACAAGAAGTGAAAGGACGCGACATCGTGACCCTTGACCTGCGCAACGTGCCCAACAGCGTGGCTGACGTGTTCGTCATCTGCCACGGCGACAGCGAGCGCCAGGTGCAGGCCATTGCCGAGAGCGTGGCCAAGTTCACCCGTGAGAAGGCCGACCAGAAGCCCTGGCACACCGAGGGCGAACGCAATGGCGAGTGGGTGCTCATCGATTACGTGGACGTGGTGGTCCACGTCTTCCACAAGAACAAACGTGCGTTCTACGGCCTTGAAGACCTTTGGGCCGATGCCGCACGCCGCACATACCCGAACGTAGCGTGAAGAACAACGAAGGAAAGCCGGAAGGGAAGGATCCCGCCAACCCGGGGCCCAAGCCCAAGCGGTCGTTCAACCTGTACTGGATCTACGGGGTGGTGATCGTCATCATCCTCAGCCTGCAGCTCTTCTCCATGGGCGGCAAGAGCACGGAGATCACGTGGACCGACTTCAAGACCTACGTGAGCGGCGACGATGTGAAGCGCGTGGTGGTGATCGATGGCGAAGGCGGCCGCACGGCCACGATCTTCCTCAGCGAAGCCGCGCTGAAAGAACCGGTGCACGCCGACAACCTCACGAAAGGCAAGATCAGCACCGAGGGACCGCAGTACTTCCTGAACATCGGCGGATCGGACAGCCGCTTGGAGGAGATGGAGAAACTGATGGACGCGCACAACGTTTCCGTCAACTACCGCCAACAGGACACTTGGGGGCGTGATCTCTTGAGCATCCTGATCCCGATCGGCGTACTGGCCATCCTGTGGATCTTCATCATGCGCCGCATGGGCGGTGGTGGCGGGCCCGGCGGACAGATCTTCAACATCGGCAAGAGCCGCGCGCAGGTCTTCGAGGGGGGCAAGAGCACCAACGTCAACTTCAACGACGTGGCCGGCCTCGACGAGGCTAAAGAGGAACTGGAGGAGATCGTTGACTTCCTGAAGGCACCGAAGAAGTACACCGACCTGGGAGCGAAGATCCCGAAGGGCGCGCTGCTTGTTGGTCCTCCGGGCACTGGCAAAACACTGCTTGCGAAAGCCGTTGCCGGCGAAGCGCAGGTGCCGTTCTTCTCCCTGAGCGGATCGGACTTCGTGGAGATGTTCGTGGGCGTGGGCGCCAGCCGCGTGCGCGACCTCTTCAAGCAAGCCAAGGAGAAAGCCCCGGCCATCATCTTCATCGACGAGATCGACGCCATCGGCCGGGCCCGCGGGCGCAGCGCCAGCATGGGCGCCAACGACGAGCGCGAGAACACGCTGAACCAGCTGCTCACGGAGATGGACGGCTTCGGCACCAACAGCGGGGTGATCCTGCTCGGCGCCACCAACCGCGCCGACGTGCTCGACCGTGCGTTGATGCGTCCGGGCCGCTTCGACCGCCAGATCTATGTGGACATGCCCGACCTCAACGAGCGCGTGGCCATCTTCAAGGTGCATTTGAAGCCATTGAAGCTCGATACCTCCGTGGACGTTGAATTCCTGGCCAAACAGACACCTGGGTTCAGCGGTGCCGACATCGCCAACATCTGCAACGAAGGCGCACTGATCGCCGCACGCCGCAAGAAGAAGGTCATTGACAAGCAGGATTTCCTGGATGCCGTGGACCGCGTGATCGGCGGCTTGGAGAAGAAGAACAAGATCATCACCCAGGACGAGAAGCGCGCCATCGCGTACCACGAGGCGGGCCACGCCACGGTGAGCTGGCTCATTGAGCACGCTTCGCCATTGGTGAAAGTGACCATCGTGCCGCGCGGCAACTCGCTCGGTGCCGCCTGGTACCTGCCGGAGGAACGCCACCTCACCACCACCGAACAGATGCTCGACGAGATGTGCGCCGCACTGGGCGGTCGGGCTGCTGAGGACATCACCTTCGGCAAGGTGAGCACAGGTGCTCTGAGCGATCTGGAGAAAGTGACCAAGCAGGCCATGGCCATGGTGAGCATCTACGGCCTGAACGATCGCATCGGCAACATCAGCTACTACGACAGCAGCGGTCAGAACGAGTACAACTTCGGCAAGCCGTACAGCGAGATGACCGCGCAGGTGATCGACCAGGAGGTGAGCAAGTTGATCGAAGGCCAGTACGCCCGCGCCAAGCGGATCCTCTCGGAGAACAAGGACAAACTATCCGCGCTGGCTGACCAGTTGTTGGAGAAGGAGGTGATCTTCAAGGAAGACCTGGAGACCATCTTCGGCAAACGCGCTTGGGAGAAGGAAGAACCCGCCCCCAAAACCAAGCCCGCCGCCGCAAGCGAACCCGTTGCTCCTGCACCTTCGCCCGCCGGGCCCACGGCCTGACCACTCCCAGCGATGAAAGAGATCGGCATCCGCGCGGCCACCGGCGCGGTGTACGTGGGCCTTACGTTGCTTGCGGCCTGGATGGGCGGGTTGGCCACCTTCATCCTGTTCGGGCCCGTATGCTGGTTGGCGGCCGGTGAACTGCACAACCTGCTGCATCCAACCAACGTGGGACAGGTCCGATCGCAGTTGCTCGCAGTAGGCAGCTACGTTGTCTTGGGACTTCCAGCAGCCACGCCATTTGAAGTGACCGGCTCCCTGCTGATGGTGTGCATGCTCGCGCTCGTGATCATCAGTGTGTGCACGCTACTCGCGCGCAACGCATCCTCGCCGGGCGTGGCGTTGGGCAACGACCTGTTGCTCCTGCTGCTCGTAGGCGCACCGTTCGCGCTGCTGGCCCACTTGGTGGACATCAGCCACACCTTGATGATCGGCATCATGATCCTCCTGTGGACAAACGAGACGGGCGCCTACCTGACGGGCAAATTCTTCGGCAAGCACAAGATGATCCCGAGCATCAGTCCGAAGAAGACCTGGGAAGGGCTCGTAGGTGGTATCGGCTTCACGCTGCTCTTCGCGTGGTTCATGTCCATGGCGTGGGATGTGGTAACGCTGCCGCAGTGGCTCGTGATCGCAGTGATCGTTGCTGCCCTGAGCACCGTGGGCGATCTGTTCGAGAGCGCGCTGAAGCGGGCGCGCGGAGTGAAGGACGCGGGCACGATCCTGCCGGGCCATGGAGGCATCCTCGATCGGTTCGATGGGCTTCTCCTGGTGGTGCCCGGCGTGTGGGCCTACTTGCAGTTGGTGCTCTGAAGCCCGGCCGAGGCTCCGGTTATCTTCGGCCGCCGTTCAACCCACCATGTACCTGCACCGGGAAGGAACCCCCACCCTGCTCATTTCGTTGGCCGCCTCGTGCTTGTTGCTGTTCGCCCTTTGGAACTGGCCGGTGCTGCCCTACGCGTTGAACGTGCTGCTGACGATCGCCGTGTGCGCCGTGTTCGCCATCATCGTGTGGTTCTTCCGGGTTCCCAAGCGCACGCCCACCAACGACGATCGCGCCATCCATGCTCCTGCTGACGGCAAAGTGGTGGCCATCGAGGAAGTGATGGAGACCGAAGTGCTGGGCGAAAAGCGCAGACAGGTCAGCATTTTCATGAGCCCGTTGAACGTGCACGTGAACTGGTACCCCTTCAACGGCACCACCACCTACTACAAGTACCACCCGGGAAAGTACCTGGTGGCGTGGCACCCGAAGAGCAGCACGGAGAACGAGCGCAGTACCGTGGTGGTGCAGCATCCGAACGGCGGTACCGTGCTGATGCGGCAGATCGCAGGTGCCCTCGCACGCCGCATCTGCACCTATGCCCGCGCCGGAGCGTCCGCCCAGCGCGGTTCCGAGTTCGGGTTCATCAAATTCGGCAGCCGGGTGGACGTGCTGCTACCCCTGGATGCCGAGGTGCTCGTGTCGCTCGGCCAGAAGGTGAGCGGCACCACTACCGTCATCGCCCGCTTCAAGTGATCGCACCATGAAGAACGTACTCACCATCATCGCTACCATTCTCGTCGTGGGTGGCATCGCCTTCGGACTGAACTGGATACTGAACAAGGCTCCGGAGAAACCGACCAAACAAACCGCCCAGCCGTCCACCATCGGTGCTGACAGCAACAAGCCACCGGCCGACCTGGTGATGGGCGATCCGCTCACCGATAGCGGCCTTCAGTTCGATGGTGTTTACCACGCGACCATGGACGACATCCACTACTACATGCGCTTTTTCCCTGCGGGGCATGTAGCCATGGTGGGCGGCCCTGAACGTGATGACAAGACCTCACTGCGCACCATGCTCACGGCATCGGTCCTCAGCCAGCGCAACATCGGCCTCTACAACATCCCCGTGCAATTGCGCGGCGATAGTGTGTACATGACGGCGCACGGTCCGAAGGGCGACATTGAATACCGTTCGCGCATTTCCGACGGGAAGCTCGACGTGCTCAAGCAGAGCAAGGCCAATGGCAAGAAGGCCAACCTCGCCTACGTCTTCGAGGCTGATCCGTCGTGATCCAATAAGTCGATCAGTTCCCGCAGATCTCTGATGCGGTGCGTGGCTTCCGCGCCAGCATGGTTGCTGTGCGGATCGAAGAGCACTTGGTCCCAACCGGCGTTGCGCGCACCGTTGATGTCCGCGTTCACGTCATCGCCGATCATGATGCTCGCTTCCGCAGCCGCCTTCGCCTTCCGGAGCGCGTAAGCGAAGATGCGGCCGTCGGGCTTGCGCGCCTGCGCCTGTTCGCTCGTGATGGTCGCCACGAAGTACTCCTCCAATCCGCTTGACCGCAGTTTGGTGTGCTGCGTTTCCTGGAAACCATTGGTGACGATGTGAAGCGCGAAACGACCACGGAGCTGATCGAGCACCTCGAGCGCACCGGGCATCAGCGCTTGCTTGCGGGGGCAGCGTTCGATGTACTCGTCACCCACTGAGCGCGCCAACTTGTCGTCCTTCACCCCGAACTGCAGCAGTGCATTCCTGAAACGAAGAACACGCAAAACGTCCTTGTCCATTCTCCCGGCTGAATAGCCACGCCACAGCTCCGCATTGATCTCCTCGTAGGCGCCGATGAACTCGTGGACATCAGCAATGCCCCGGCCCGGAAAGTCATGCTCGTGGAAGAGCTCCGTGAGCGTGTCGCGCGAATTGGTGCGGAAATCCCAGAGCGTGTGGTCCAGGTCGAAGAAGAGATGCCGGTAGCGCTTCACTTGCCGAGGCTCCAGAAGGCGCTGAGCAGCACGCTCCAAACGGCCACCGAACCGAGAAGCGCGGGGACAGTTCGGCGGTCGTGCTTGAAGTATTTGGCAGCAAGGATGCTGCCCACGGGAATGGAGATGAACGGAAGAACTGCGGCTATGCCCAATAGACCGTGCATGCCTTTGACCTTCACCACGAAACGATTGAACCGGGTGAAAACCCTCGGGTGTTTGCCGGTCCTTTCCGCCTTCCGCAACGCCCGCTTGCGTGCCCATTCCATGAGCCAAGCGCTCAGTCTGAAGAACAGCAGTGTTCCCAAACAACCGCCAACAAAGGACCAAAGCATCACCCCGGTGAACTTGCCGCCCAACAACAAGCCGACCGCCGGAGCGAACATGAACTTCACCATACCGGTGCCCACTACGGTCAATATCTCAAGCGGGGAAAGCATGCTAGATCTTGGTGCCGTAAGCCAGATCGCCAGCGTCGCCCAAGCCGGGCACGATGTACGCCTGCGCCGTCATCTCTTCGTCAATGGCACCCGTCCAGATCCGTGTACCAACGGGCAGATGCGCCTTCAAGTGTTCCACTCCTTCCGCGCTGGCGATCGCGCTGACGATATGCACTGATGACGGCTGGCCCATGCGCAGCAAGGCACGGTACACGAGCACCATGCTGCGGCCTGTCGCCAGCATGGGGTCCGTGATGACGAGCGTTCGCCCATCGATGCTCGGACTGCTGAGGTACTCGACTTCCACATCGAAGCCGTCCTCACCCTTGCGGTGCTTGCGGTAGGCGCTGACGAAAGCGCTGTCGGCCTTGTCGAAGTAGTTGAGCATGCCTTGGTGCAGCGGCAGGCCCGCCCGAAGGATGGTGGCGATCACCGGTTGCTCCTTGAGCAGCCCTGTGCGGGCGACGCCCAACGGCGAAGTCACCTCTTGTTCTCCGTACGCCAGCGTTTTGCTCAACTCGAACGCGATGCACTCGCCGATGCGTTCCATGTTGCGGCGGAAGCGCATGCTGTCCTTCTGGACGTTGATATCGCGCAGCTCGGCCACGAAGTGGTTGGCGATGCTTTGCGTGCGGGTCAGTTCCACCACCATCGTTCAGCGCTTGAAGAGCTTGGCCCAGAAGGGCAGCGTGTTGCGTTCGAGGCGAAAGTACGCCGAGGGCACGGCTCCGAAGCCTTCGTAGAACCGTGCCGTGCCGGGGTGGTCGCTTCCGGCGAAGTCGAAGACGTGCGACCGTGCCGTGCTCAGCTCCAACGCGCGGTCCACCAAATGGAACATGACGTTCAGCTCCCGGCCTTTGTCCGTGGCGCCGGACTTCAGAAGGATGGAACGGCCTTGCCCGTGGATCAGGGCCAAAGCGCCGCACCAATTGCCTTGTTCATCGCGCATGCCCAAGATCTCCGCCTCATTACGCGAAACCGCGTCCGAGAGCAAAGCCCCCAAAGCGGCCGCACCGCGAACATCTTGGTCGGGGAACCGCTCCAATGTGGTGGTGGCGTAGAACTCCGAGAACTCATCGGGCAACATCGCCTCACAGTGTATGGAGTTGCTCTTGGCCAGGTTGCGTGCGGTGTTCTTCGTGTAGCCCGAGCGCACTCTTTCCATTCCTCCTGACAAGTCGAGCGTGCAATTCGTCCTGGTGGTGTACGACCAACCCGGCACATCGGTACGGGCCATTGCGTGGTTGCCAGCGATCTGTACCAAGCGGAACGTGGGGGGGACAGCGCGGAGGAACGCTTCGGTCATACCGGCGTCGATGGGACCGGAAGAAAAGATCCCGAGCTGCTGCAGAGCGAAAGGCTGGAAGAGATACGGGATGCCGTATTTCTTCCGTTGGGTGAGCGGCATCAAGGCACCAGTGGCGTCATCCATCAAGGCCTCCCAACCAGGGCTCATCCTGTCGAGCACATAACTGTTGGCATACCATGATCCGTTTACTGAAGCACGCACTGCACCGTCCCAGTGCGCCTTGTCGATGCTGTGATGGCGAACGTGGCGGATCATGGCTTGGCGTAACGGGTTACGTCAAGGATCGCATCGCGCCAGCCCTCGGCTTCCAGATGGTCGCTCAGGTAGCTCTCGTGCCACAAGCCGATGAACGTGCCTTGCACGGCGCGCACCTTGTCCACCATGCGTTTGGCCGCCACGGCACCCTCTGCCGGACTTAGCTTGAGCTTGCGGTGGAGCGTGTTGTCCATCACCGTATGCGGCCAGATGTCGAGTTCGGTGGCCGTTTCGTTCCGCAGATCGTACCACTTGAATGGCGTGCAGGTGCCAGCGCGAAAGCCGAGTTCATCGTGCAGGCCCATGCTATGGTCCTCTCGCACGCCGAGCCGTAGCAGTTCGGCGTACGGCTCGTACTTGCCAACGCGCAGGAAATGCTGGCGGGAAACATCGACCGTGGCACCGGAGGCGGTGGCCAACTCCGTCCGCTGTTGTGCGATCAGCTCAGGTCTTGTTGAACTGTCGTAGGAAGGATGGATACCGATCTCGGCCCAAGCCACACACTCCTTCATGCGCTGCACAAGGAGCGGGAAGGAGGTCGGCACAGCGTGGTCGTGTTTGCCACGAGGGGCCGTAAGCCAGAATATGACGCGTCGATCGGCAAAGCCGTCCGTCCAGTTCTGCAGATCGGTGTAGATGTCGAACGGATCCTGCGTCCTTCCGGAAAGCACCTGGCGCCGTGCGACCATTTCGTCCTTCCGGTTCTCGACGACGGCCCGTAGATGCGCCCCCATCATGCGCCACCACGGTCGACCCAGGTAAGCGAAGCCATTGTCCACGTCCATGGTGAACACATGGCTGTACTTCCGCACTGGCATTGGCACCCGGTCGTCATGCTCGTGCCAAGTGCGCGCGAGCAACAGCGCCCACTCGTCCACCGCGGGCGTGTCCATGAAACCTTTGCGCGTTGCGAGAAGGTCAGCGGTCAGGACACGTCCGTGCCCGTCGGTGCGCTCCAAAGCGTACTCCTCCATCCGCGAAAGCATCCAGAACGACGCTGCGAACACATCGAAGGGCAGGTGACCAGCACCTACCGGGAACAATGCTGCTAGGCCTGGAAGCCGGACAGTCGCGGGATCGCCAACACGTGAGGTCCATTCCGAGAGCAAACCTTCCGCCCGGACGCAGAAAGCAGCGGGTTCGTCGGCAACACCATAGAAAAGCTTCGGCGCGTCGGATGCCCGGAACGAGGTGATGTCGTCATGCCATTCGAGCGACCAGCCAAGCATGCGTTCCAGAACATGGTGCAACGTGTACCAAGCCCTTGGCGAGGGCTGCTCAACGTGCACGGCTAAAGGCTGCATGGGCGACGGACAATGTTAACGCGCACCGCCGCCGGAACGTGCTCAGACCAGATCGCGGACAAGGATGTCGCACACACGATCGGCCGCTCGGCCATCACCGAAGAGCGGCGGGCATTCCGGCCGGCCTGTGCGCAGGAAACGATCAGCACCGCTCACGATGAGGTGCGGGTCGGCGCCTGCGAGAACAGCTTGTCCATGTTGCACGAGTTCGACCCATTCGGTCTCCGGGCGCAGGATCACGCAGGGTTTGCCGAAGAAGAAGGCCTCCTTCTGAACTCCGCCGCTATCGGTCAGCACGAGCCGGGCATGCCGTTCGAGCATGATCATGTCAAGAAAGCCGGCCGGTGGCATCAGCTTCATCCACTTCGAGGATCGGACACGCCGTTGCAACGTCCCGTCCATCACCGTATCGATGCACTTCTTCAAACGCGGGTGTACGGGTAGCACTACCGCGAGCGAATGGCGCTCAGCCACATCAAGGAGTGCACTGAAGATACCGTTCAATTGTTGCGCGATATCGGTGTTGTGGTCGCGGTGCACTGTGACGAGGAGGAAATCATCTCCGCGGAGGCCCAGGTCGTTCAGCACCGTACTGCGCGAAGCGGCGAGGTCAGCGAAATGCAAGCTGTTGTCGAACATCACATCGCCCACCATGTGGACCACCGGTTTGTTCGCGGTGGGCTTGCTGTGGGGTTGCCCACTGAAGCCTTCGCGCAGGAGGTTCTGCACGCCCGTATCCGTGGGGCAGAACAGCCAAGTGCTGCAATGGTCGCAAGTGATCCGGTTGATCTCCTCGGGCATGGCCTTGTTCCACGAACGAAGGCCGGCTTCCACATGCGCCACAGGTATGTGCAGCTTGGCGGCGGCCACCGCTCCGGCCAGTGTGCTGTTGGTGTCACCGTACAAGAGCACGGCGTCCGGGCGTTCGTTCAGCAATTGCGCTTCGATGCCTTCGATCATCCGGGCGGTTTGTACGCCGTGACTGCCCGAGCCCACGTTGAGCTGCACATCGGCATCGGGTACACCAAGTTCATCGAAGAACACGCGGCTCATGTTCGCATCGTAGTGCTGGCCGGTGTGCAGGATCGTCTCGCTGATGCGGTCGCCGAACCCCTTGCTGATCGCCCTGCTTATGGCTGCGGCCTTGATGATCTGCGGGCGCGCGCCGACCACGGTGATAAGCTTGATCGGTGAGGTCATTTTCAATGCAGCATGCCTTGGTCCGCGAAGCTGTAGAATCCTTGTTCGGTGACGATGAGGTGGTCCTGGACCGCGATGTCCAGCAGCTTGGCGCCTTCCACCAGCTTGCGCGTCAGTGCAATGTCCTCACTGCTCGGCCGCAACTGTCCGCTGGGGTGGTTGTGCGCGAGGATGATCCCCGCGGCACGGCGGTCGAGTGCTTCCTTGAAAATTCGTTTGGGATCCGCCACGGTGCCGTGCATGCCGCCATCGCTTACGCAGCACTTGTCGGTCACCTTGTTGCCCCGGTCGAGGATCAACAACCAGAACTGCTCGTGCGGCAGATCGGCCAGCACGGGCCGCAATTCTTCGTAGGCATCAATGCTGGTACTTATCTGCCTGCGCTCAGGTCCACGATCATCCCTTCGGCGGCGGCCCAGTTCCAGCGCCGCAGCAATGGTTATGGCCTTGGCCTCGCCCATGCCGTGCACCTTCATCAGATCGGCCACGCTCATGCGGCCCAAACGGCCCAGGTCATTCCCACCGGCACGCAGGATCTCGCGGGCCATCTCCAACGCGTTCATACGCTGGGTCCCCGTGCGCACCAGGATCGCCAACAGCTCAGCGTCGCTCAGTGACAGAGGACCTTGGGCCATCAGCCGCTCCCGTGGCCGGTCGTCCTTGGCCCATTCGCGTATCGTGGGCTTGAAGCTCTCCTCCTCGGCTGGCATGGCTGCAAATGAAACAGGTCCCCGTTGCCGGGGACCTGCTGCGATGATCTTGTGTTCGGGGCCTACTTCAAGCCGGCCACGTGCTTGGTCAGGCTGCTCTTCAGGTTGGCGGCCTTGTTCTTGTGGATCACATTGGTCTTCGCCAACTTGTCCAGCATGCTGCTCACCTTGGGAAGAAGGTCCGTAGCGGCCTTCTTGTCCGTGCTAGCACGCAGGTCGCGCACAGCGTTGCGTGCGGTCTTGTGCTGGTAACGGTTGCGCTCGTTGCGGGTCTCCGTCTGACGGACGCGCTTCAGGGCTGACTTGTGATTGGCCATGGCCTTCTTCGTGAAATGGGCCGCGAATATAGGCTGTGGCGTTCATCGCCGGTATACCCGGAAAAGAAAAGCCCCCCGACACGTCGGAGGACCCTCCTTAACCACTTTGCTCGAAACTCTTCAGTAGGCAAACTTCTCCTTGCCCCCCAGCATGTTGGTCACGGTCCTCCAAACACACTTCAGGTCGAGGTTGAAGCTCCAGTTCTCCAGGTACCAGACATCCAGTTGGATGCGCTTCTCCATCAGGTCGGGGGTATTGGTCTCCCCGCGGTAACCGTTCACCTGTGCCCAGCCCGTGATGCCTGGGCGAACGAAGTGACGCACCATGTACTTGTCCACTTGGTCGCGGAACTTGTCGTTCAGGCGAACCGGGTGCGGGCGCGGGCCCACAACGCTCATTTGTCCCAGCAGCACGTTGAAGAACTGGGGCATCTCGTCCAAGTTGCTCTTGCGCAGGAAGGCGCCCACCTTGGTGACCCTGGGGTCGTCCTTGGTGGCTTGTTTGTGGCCCGCTTCGGCATTCACACGCATGCTCCGGAACTTGTAGCAGACGAACGGCCTGTTATCGCGACCCAGACGGCGCTGGCTGAAAAACACCGGTCCACGGCTGCTCAGCTTCACCATGAGCGCCAAAATGGGGAACAACCAGCTGAAAACCAGTGTGATCACCAAGAAGGAAAAGGCGATGTCGAACGCCCGTTTGATGGTCCTGTTCCGAGCGATGTCCAACGGCTCGCGACGCAGCTTGCCCGTGGGCACGGCACCGTGGAATTCAAGGTCGGTGGTCTGCACCACTGGAATGAAACTGTCGGCGCTGGGGATCACCCGGAACCGGATGGTGTGTCCTTCGCAGAACTCCATCAGCTCAGTGATCTCCTCCTTGCGCGTGCCGGGCAGGGCGCAGTAAACAATATCGATGCGATTGCGCAGGATGAACTTCTTGGCCTCGGCCACGGAGCCGGTGCGCTTCCCGTTCAACGCGCCCTCCAAGCGGGCATCGCTGAAGATGCCGCGGAACCGATACCCACGCACCGTCTGGTCCTCGCAATAGCGGTAGATCTCTTCTGCGGCAGGGCCTTCGCCCACGATCACCAGGTCTTTGACCGCGGTGAGGGGGTCCAGTTGAAGGACCTTCACCAGTCCGTTCTGGACCTGCAGCAGTGGCTTGCGGCCATTGCGCAATGCAGTGCCCAGCTCTGTGCTGGCAGTTTGAAGCAGTGACCGCTCCCGCCCTGGAGCGTTCGGCCCGATCTTATCGTCCGGTGATAGCATAGTGGTGTGCGATGATCAGGGCTTTGGTCGGGGGGCATCCCGTTGAGCGTGGGCGAAAGTAGATGGGGTGAACGGTCCTGTCAAGGTTCGTCGATGATTCTATTTGATTCGTCGAAAGCGAAAGGCGGAAGTAATGACGCGCTAATGGTTGACGGGTCACCCTCGGAGGTCCCTGTCCGCCCCCCGGAAAAGCCTACCAATGACCATGCCCAGGAAGATCGTATTGGTGACGAAGTAGCGCTTCCAGAGCCTTCCGGGCTCCAATGCCAACCGGTACAACCACTCCAAGGACAAGTCGCGCATCCACTTGGGCGCCCGGCTGTCCACCCCGGCATAGAGGAGGAAGGCCCCGCCCAAACCAAGCATCACCCCGTTCACCTTGCCCTTCATGGCCGCCATCCACCGCTCCTGCTTTGGGCAGCCGAGCGACACCATGATGATGTGCGCGCCCGACGCATTGATCCGCGCGGCCGCTTCCTCCATCTCTTGAGCTGATAGCGCCCGGAACGGCGGCGACTCGTGACCCACGATCGGTGACACGCCATACTTGGCCGACGCCCGATCCCGGATGGTCTGCAGCACGTCCTCCTTTCCGCCATAGAGGAAGACCTTCAACCCCTTGGCCACTGCGCTGTCCAGCAGGGCGGGCATCAGATCGTTCCCGGCGACGCGCTCCTGCTTCACCTTCCCGAACCATTGCAGTGCTTTCAGCACGGGCATACCGTCGGCCGTGGCCATGTCGGCGCCGCTCACCACGGCATTGAAGCCCGGGTCCCGGGCTTCAACGGTCATGTGGGCGTTCACGCAGCACACATATGTGCTCTGGTGCGCGGCGCCCCAAGCGCATACCTGTTCCACGTGCTCCGCGAAAGAGCCCGTGGTGATCCCCACGTTGAGCGCTTGCTTCTTCGGCCGCATGGTTCAGCCCTTGTGGTCGATGGGTTTCAAGCGCACGTCCTTCAGCGTATGCGCCACGATGCGTTCGCTGCCGTTGTCGTACCACCGCACCATCTCCTTCACACCGGCCTCCAAGGTCCACGGCGCGTTGCCGAACGCTGCAATGGTCTTGTCCATGGGTGTGATGTAATCGCTGGTCATGCTGCGGAAACGGCCGGTGGTGATGGGGAACGGAATGCGGAAGACCTTGAGCACATCGCCACCGAAAGCAATGCTCCTGACGAGCCATGTGGGTATGTAGCGCACGGGCTTCTTCACCAGCGCACGGCTTATGGCATCCACCCAAAGACGCAGGTCCATGGGTTGATCCCCCACGTAGAACACTTGGCCGTTCACCTTGTCGAGCGGCGCCTTCAGCATCTGCTCGATCTGCCACACCACGTTGCCCACGTAGCCGTAGCTGCGCACCACCTTCTTCTTGCTCGGGTGGAAGTAGAGGCCCTTGCGCATCACCTTGAACATCACATCGCGGTAGCGCAGGCTCCACGGCCCCCAGATCGTGGTGGGACGGATGATCGTCCATGCACACTGCAGGCCGGCCTCGCGTGTGTGCATTTCGGTGAGCCGCTTCGTTTCGCCATAGAGCGTGAAGGGCTTGAAATCGAGATCGTGCTTGGGTTGGTAACCCGCCTCGCAAACGAACTGCGTACTGGTGACGATGATGCGCTCGATGCCCGGTGTTCCCTTCACCACTTCCAAGAGCCGGCGTGTGCCCTCGTGGTTCTGTTGGTAGGCCTCGATGTCGTTGGGTTCATCGGTGTCGGCACGGGCGGCCAGGTGCACCACATGCGTTGGCTTGAACTCCGCGAAGTACTTGTGGAGCCCGGCCTGGTCCATGATGTCGCACAGCTGCCAATGCGGGTTGTGCGCGGGATCAAGCGGCTTGTTCCAATCGAGGTTGAGCAGTGGTATGCCCTGCTGCAGGAAATGTTCAACGAGGTTGGTGCCGATGAAGCCCGAGCCACCCGTGATGAGAAGTCGCATGCTCATATGTTTCACCCCGACTTGTCGGTGATCCGTTCGTTCCCTTCGACGCTGGCCAGAGCGTCTTCCATGTTGCGATGAAACGCCTCTAACGTGAACTTCCGCAGGAAGATGCGGCGGCCCTCCTCTCCCATCGACTTCCGCAGCACCGGGTCGCGCACGAAGCGTTGCAGTGCTTCCGCAACAGCGTGCGCGTCCTGCACGGGCACCAACAGTCCGCTACGGCCGTCCTCCACCACGCTGGGGATGCCGCGCCAATGGGTGCTCACCACGGGTTTGCCGAACTGCATGGCCTCGGCTATGACGAGCCCGAAGCTCTCCGCTTCGAAGTAGCTGGGGAAACAGAAGATGTCGCACGAGGCGAACTTCTGCCACTTGGCATCGCCGCTGAGCACGCCCAGGAACTCCACTTTATCGCCAAGGTCGTGCTGGCGAACGAAGCCCGTGCACTCATCCCGGAACGCTGCGTCACCCCACTTGCCCATGATTTCGAGCTTTACCTGTGGCTCGAGCACCACCAGTTCCTTGAAGGCTTCCAGCAGCACGCGCACCCCCTTGCTCGGGATCAGCACACCGGTGAACAGGATTTTCAGTGGTTCGCCGGGAAGTGCGGTGCGCTCCTGCACATTGTCTTGCATGTTATCGATCCCGTTGGGCACGACGATGCTGTGCCGAGCGCCCAAGGCCGCGCCATCATCGGGGTTGAGCGCGCTGGTGCGGATGGCTAGCGCGTGCCTGCGATAGGCCCCATCGAAGAGCAACCGGAACGGTGCAGGCAACCGCGGGCGGAAGGTGCTGACGCCGCCTGCGTGAAAGTGGAACACGGTGTGACGGAACAGCCAGCGCGTGGAGCACAGCAGCACCAGATCGCGCAGCACGGGCACCATGTTGGGGCCGCTCGGCGGGTAGTAGAGCAAACGAGCCCCGGTGCGGAAACGCGCCACCCAGATGCGCAGGATAGTCGTGAAGAGCACCCACACCTTCTTCAATCCGAACTTGCCCACGCTCTCCATGTCGTCGCTGAAGGCCAAGCGCACATGGAACAGTTGCACGCGGGTGAAGTGCCCTTGCAGCAGCTTCTCGATCATTACCGCCTGGCCACCGAAGGGCGGCGGCGTTTGGCCCACAACGAGCACACGGACAGGAGCGGTCGGCACGGGGCCGAAGCTATCCGGGCGGTTTGCCGTATGGAAGCAGAACAGTAGTTCGGGATGAACGGCATGCTGTGGGTTCTTCCAACTGCACGGAGCGATCCAGCGGCTACATTCACGCTCACGATCCGGCACCATGAAAAAGCTCCTGACCATCCTGGCCTTCGCTGTCGCGTGTGCTGGCCATGCCCAGCACATCAACAACCCTTATCAGGACCATACCAATCAGCCTTTCGGATTGCCCACACCCATCAATACGCAAGGCAACCCGAGCAACTATGTAGGCGAGTACCAGATCTTCTTGGATGACCACTACTGGAACCCAGGAACGAACGCCTACGTGAGGATCGAAGCGGTATCGTTTCCGTTCACGCCACTACCGGAGGAACCAGACATCACAGCAAGGACACTGCTGATGCCCGACTTGACGAGTTACGGCTTCAATGAAGCGCCAGGGCCTTGCCACGGCTGGGCGTGGAACAGCACGAACCATGGCGACCTACTGGACCCCAAGCGTGACCTGATGCGCGAAACACGCATCGACTTCAATGGGAGTTCCCCGGGCGGTGCTGGTCTTTTCATGACCGACCATTGTGGTTTGATCACGAGCCTCTGGGCAAGCACCGCTGGCGCAACACATGATTGTGCCGACCCGACCGAGCGCGTTTATCTGCCTCACACCATCCTCAAGCACACCATCTATTGGGTTGACGACGACGGAAAGACCGTTGACTCCCTCTCGTGGCTCTACGACCATACTCGCGGTCGCATGCGGAACTATCCGTTCTGTTGGAACTGCTCTTCCCTTCCTGCTGCGTACGATGTCTGCTTTCGGCCTTACGCCATTGCCGACCCGTACGGTCACACGTACCAGGAATCAAGCAATGGTGCATGGGTTACCGGCTTCGGCCTGGCCGCAGGTACCCCCAACTACTTCCCTAAACCCTACAGCCCACTTGATTGGACCGTTCAGCTTTGGCCGGACGATGACAACGACCCCTTCGACCCTCTGAACACCGATGGCCTTCCCGTCCGTCACGCGCCCTATTCACTTCTTGAGGCCCCTTTGCTCAATCATAGTGCGACGGCCTATGCTGGTTACGACATCCCCGGCCTGAACGGCCAGCAACCCATCTTCTTCAACGACAATTCTTGGGACTACCCCTGGGCCATGGTCATCGACAAACCCATCGACCTCCACCTCATCAACCCCTCGGACAAGATCATCTACAACCCCAGCGATGTCGATATCAACATAGACGGCAATCTCTATCCCAATAAGACCCTCGTCTTCCCGAGCGGCTACACGTTCCGCACCGTTCATGGCCAGCATCCCAGCGAAGCGGATGTCGTTGCGAACGACCCCATGGGCTTGCACCCCAACCCCGCAAATAGCGTTGCCAGCACGTTGGGACCCAACAGTTCTATCTACCGCATCCGGTCTGGCAGCACCCTGGAGATCCAGCCGTGCGTCACCATCATGGATGCCGTCTTCATTGTGGAGGCCGGCGCCACGTTGCGCTACGATGCCGCTTACGTCGATGGCAACTTCACCGTGGATGACCAGCCCGGCAGCACCGTTGAACCGCTCATGGTGGCACCGCCGGCATTGCCTTGCGTGAGCGAGTGCTACTCAGATGGTTGGATGGAGATCGGCAGCCGGGACGTAATCAGCAGTGAAACGTGGAACGTGAGCAGCATCCCATACGATGGCAATGCCGATGGCATCCTGCGCATCGGTGGCACCATCCGCGTGAAGCCCGGTGTGCTGCTCACCATCGAGGACAATGTGCGCCTGGAGTTCGGGCCGCATGGCCGCCTGATCATTGAGCGCGGCGCTCGTGTGGTGGCCGACCATGCCATCTTCACCAGTGCGTGCCACAACATGTGGCACGGCATAGAGGTGTGGGGCACGCGCGATGTTTCACAAGACCCCGTCGGATCCACTTCGGACCAAGGCTCCTTCTATGCGGGCTATTGCATGTTCGAGAACGCCCGCGAGGCAGTGCTCGTTGCTCGCAGCGACGACCCTACGGAAGAAGACGATTACAACGGCGGTGTGGCGCAACTATGGTACAGCAACTTCCGGAACAACGGCAGGGATGTACACCTCGCTCCAACGGCAAACCTTCAGAACGGCGTTGAGCACAGCAACCGCAGCCATATGATGCAGAATACCTTCACCACTGAGGGCTATTTGGTGGATCCGGCATACACCGATGGCTTCGGAGTGAGGCGTGCCGCACCGGACCACGTACTACTTGATGGCGTAAAGGGCGTCCTCGTGCACTACAACGACTTCTCCGTGGTTCCGCCAGTGGGTGCACCGTTCCTACCTCATTTGCGCGGCAGCGGGGTGAACGCGATGAACTCAGTGCTCAGTGTCAACAGCAACGAATTCAGCGGACTCAGCGAGGCCGTTTGGCATAGCCGGGGCACTGCTCCCATCGCAACGGCGTTCATCAGGAACAACAACATTCATGATTGCGTACATGGCATTGCCACCGACGAAACACTGCTGGACGAGATAACGGGCAATACGATCTCCGTGCCCGAAAGCGACCGGTTCGACTATCCGGACGGGGATGTCAACAAGGGCTACGACCATCCCGTGGGGATCTTCACACAACAGAGCACCGCCTTTCATATCGAGGGCAACACGATCACCGGCAACGAACCGGACGGCCCCGGCGATCAGGAATTCTGGAGCTACGCATGCGTCATCAATCAGAGCGACCCTTATGGCGCATCAGACAAGCGCACGGCACAAGTGTACCGCAACACCGTTTATGACACCAATGTGGGCGTGCAGTGCGAGGGCGACAACCGGGGTGGTGCCGACGGCGGGCAGTGGAACGATGCCGGGCTCTTCATTGAGTGCAACGACTTCAGCTTGGGTGGCGCGATCGAGGACATCCACAATTACGATATCACCATCGTGAGCAACTGGATCTCAGGCACCACGTTCGTTGATGGGTACTTGCGCGATCAGGGAAGTTGCCTGACCACGGAAACGCAGGCTGCGAATATTTTCTCCGCGCTTGATTCGGATGGAGACACGTTCGATCGGCTCTGGTTTGATGACAACACCATTGCCGACAATAGTGGATTTCAGTACCGGGATCACAACGATGGGATAACCCAACTGAGCGGATACAGCAACGCACCCGCGTTGATAGACTGCAACTTCGGTCAAGTGCGCAACTGCGTGATCATGAACGGTTGCGGCAAGCCATGCCTTGAGGTCCGCGAAGCGCAGCTGAAGGCAGCCATCCAGCAGCTCCAAGCAGATATCGCTCAAACCACTGAACCAGTGCTGCTGAGCGAGTTGCAGCGGGAACTGGCCCATCGGGAAGCCCAGCTGCGTTTGCTCTGGAACAGCTAGGCCCGGCATGCCCTCGAGTTCGAGACCAGCGACAGCCTACTGAAGGTTTGGATGCAGGAAGAAACCAACCTCACGCAGCGTCACAACCTGGCCTTGGCATACTTGGACAGGGGGTTGTTCAGCGAGGCGGATTCGCTCGTCGACCTTATCGCGGCAGAGGAGAACAATGTGCCCAGCGAAGGCACGGTGATCCTCCAACTCCGTGCTTGGGCTGCCGCCAACGGCAGACTCAGTCCAGCCCAGCAGGCAGTGGCCCAAGGCTTGGTGGCACAAAACCCACTGGGTGCCACCGGAGCCAAGGCCATGTTGCGCAATGCCTTCGGTGAACCGTACAGCCGAGTGCCCTGGATGTTGAACGATACTCGTGCTGGATACAAGAATGCGGCTGGAGCTGAACAGAGGAAATCGGAATTGCGACTGTGGCCGAATCCAGCCGATCAAACAGTCCAGCTTGTGTCCAACGCGCAACCCATCGCGGAGGTCTCAGTTTTCGCATCGGACGGAAGGGTGTGCTTACGGTCCAAGGCACACGCCGTTCCGGAGCTATCGCTCGATATCTCCACCCTGTCCCCAGGGCCCTATGTGCTTCGGGTGTCCCTAGTAAACGGCAGCATCGTGAACCGGTCTTTCCAGAAGTTGCCATGAGTGCACGCCGTATTTTATGTCTTGGACTCCTGGTGTTGGCCGTTTTTTCATTGAGCGGGCAGGACACGCGCTGGATGCGCCTGTACGATCACCAAAGCACGGTGAACACCATAGGCAGCGTTGGCGTTGTACCGGACACTGGCTACTACATAGGTATTGCCAGTATCCTGAACGGGGCCGGTGAACTGACTCCCTTTTCGATCGACGCTGAAGGTGATACGCTCTGGACCAAGCGCTATCCGGAACCATTCCACACCTTGAAAGCAGGCAGCATCAACATCCGGCCTGATGGTTCTTGGCTCTGGGCAGGTACGGCCCTACCAACCGATACCCAGGAATGGCGAGGCATTGTCTATTGCTTTGAGGCGGATGGCGACACGCTGTGGCGCAGGGTTTATGGCACAGATGAACTGGACGGCTTCAACGCAAGTACGCTGACGAGCAGCGGCAACCTGCTGACCGTGGGTTCTCGGCTCTCAACAACGCTCCGTATCTGGGCGGCAGAAATAGACGAATGGGGCGATACGTTATGGACGCGCACCTATCCTTCAGCATACTGGGAAAATGCCGTGAGCGTCACAAGCTCTTTGGATGGAGGTTTCGCAATCGGCGCATACCGCGAAGTCACGAGCACGAACGACGATATGCTCGTTCTGAAGATCAGCGCCAATGGTGCCTTAGAGTGGCGCAAGGCGTACGGCGGATCCTGGAACGACAACTATGGATTCGTTACAGACCTTGTTGATGGTGGATACATCATGTGCGGCGGCCAACGCACGGGTCAAACCAGCGGCCTTTTCCCCACCATTTACCGATTGCAAGACAACGGCGATACCCTCTGGAGCAAGATCTACACGGAGCATGGGAGAGGTGTGTTCTTTTCGAAACCTATTGAGATGGCCGATGGCGGCTTCGCGCTCTCCGGAGGCGGCGAAGGAGACCAAAGCAGTTCGATAGGGTTCCTCTCCCGTACGGATAGCTCGGGTGTGCTTCTTTGGCACCGCACGTATTCAACCAACCCCAACATCGACCAGTACATCTACGACCTGCGCCGCACCCTCGATGGTGGCTTCATTATGGCGGGCACCGCCTTCGATACCGCGCCACCCCTGAGCCAAGATGCATGGCTGATCAAGACCGACAGCTTCGGCTGCATCGTCCCCGGCTGCCAAGTGTTCGATGCCGTGCTGGAGCAATACACAAGCCTGCAAGGCGCCTTGCAGGTCAGCCCCAACCCCACCACAGATGTGGTTCAAGTCTCCATCACCCTTCCGCCGGGACTTGTCGCTGGCAACGATGCCAAGCTAACCCTCGTTGATGCCCAAGGCCGCAAGGTGATGGAGCAGGCGTTGCCTTCTCTTGTACCCTCTCAGGTCACCACCGTCTCACTATCCCACCTGCCTAGCGCGCTCTACTTCCTGCATCTGACGGACGGCAAGCGTTGGTTGGCAGGGGCGCGGGTGGTGAGGCAGTAGCCGAAAGCAGCCGTCCAGGACTTCAGGGCTTATCGCGCATTCCGACCCTCCGTCGGATCCCATCCGGTGTTCGTCGAGAATGTTGAACCGGGTGCTTGCGCATGGGGTTGAAGGCCCCAGAACCAAGCTCAATGCGCTTCACCCGTACCCGTTCGTTGCTCGTTGCTTGCCTCACATGGGGCGCCTCGTTGAGCAGCAATGCCACCACCTACTACATCAGTCCCGATGGCGGCGATGCCAACACGGGCACCAGCCAAGCCCAGGCGTGGAAAACCATTGGCCGGATGATGCAGGGCATCTTCAGCCTGCAGCCGGGCGACCAGATCCTCTTCAAACGGGGAGGTACCTACCGCGGCAAGCTGGAGATCCCACTGAGCGGCAACGCAAGCCAGCCGATCACCGTGGGCGCTTATGGCACCGGCAACGCACCCATCATCAGCGGCAGCGTGCTGGCTACGAACTGGACGGTGCACAGCGGCAACATCTGGAAGACAACCGTGAGCGAGGACGTGAAGTTCCTCTACTTGGCTGGTCAATTGATGACCTTGGCGCGCTACCCGAACACCGGCTGGCTGCGCAACGACAACGGCAGCGCCACCCACATCACCGACGCCGCCTTGACCCAGCCCGATGGCTATTGGGTGGGCGCGCAGCTCGTGGTGCGCAGCAGCAACTGGAGCTACGATACACCCATCATCAGCGGGCATTCGGGAACCACCATCACCTTCCCCACGGTGTTCAGCAACCTGGCACAACTCCATTGGGGCTACTTCATCCAGAACAAACTGAGCGAATTGGACCAGCCTGGTGAGTGGTACTACGATGGAGCCACCGACCAGCTGTACTTCCGCGCACCGAACAATGCCGACCCGAACACACTGACCGTTCAGGCGGCCGTGAAACCCCACGGCGTTTTCGTGCACTGGAACGTTCACCATGTCATCGTCAAGGACCTCGACTTCCGCCACCAGACGGAGGCCAGCGTGATGAACAGCGGCGGCTACAACGTAACCGTGCAGGACTGCCAGTTCGCGGACACGTACAAAGGCATCCACAGCTTCGGCCACCACGGCACGTTCACCGGCAACACCATACAGCGCACGTTCGGCACCGGTGCGCACATCCTGGAAGACAACGGCACCACCACGAACAACACGTTCGAGGACATCGCCTTGCATCCCGGTCTTGGCGAAAGCACCTGGGGCTACATGGGCCTGCGCGTAACGGGCAACAACTACGTGGTGAGCGGCAACACCTTCGACAACATCGGCTACATCGCGTTGAACCCGGAGGGCAGCGGCCTGATCGAGAAGAACTACATCGCCCACGCCATGGCCACGCTGAACGACGGCGGCGGCATCGCCTTCGACAACTGCGACGGGCTCACGATCCAGGACAACATCATCACCGACCTCATCGGCAACCTGGAGAGCAGTGCCCCGAACTTCGACAACTACGTGCCCATCAATCACGGGATCTACTTCGGCAACACTTCGATCAAGAACACCACCGTGCAGCGCAACACCGTGGCGCACTGCGCGGGCAGCGGCATCCATGTGGACCATACGATGGTGAGCCTGAACAACCAGGTGAAGGACAACGTGCTCTTCGACAACGAGATCCAGATGAGCATCAGCGACGCCAGCAACAACACCGGGCCCGGCGCTCAGCCTCCGTACTACATGCCGGCCTACAACGACGTGTACAGCGGCAACGTGATGTACTGCACCAAGCAGGAGCAGATCTGCTTATGGATGTACAACGTGTACAGCAGCAACCCGGTGGACTTCGGTACCTTCAGCAACAACTACTACTTCAACCCGTGGGACGAGATGGTGATCGTGATCCACAACGTGTTCGCCCCCTGGTACAAGCGCTTCAGCCTGGAGCGCTGGAAGACGGAGCGTGGCGAGGACATGAACAGCCATGTGAGCCCGCAGCACCTGAACAAGTACGAGGTACTGAGCGTGCTGGGCAACAACCTAACCCCCAACGGCGACTTCGACAGCAACGTGACCGGTTGGGGCGGCTGGCCCACGAATGCTCAGCTCACGCACGACTATACCTACCTGGACAACGGTGCTTGCAAGGTGAATTTCCCCAACGGCAACATGTACCCCACGTTCGGTTTGCGCCACACCACCAACAGCAACGTAACGGCAGGTCAGTGGTACCGCATGAAGTTCGCCGTGCAGAGCACCGCCGTGGGCCAGGTGCGCGCCGGCTTCAAAACGGTGAGCCAGGAGACCGGCCCCAATGCCTACGGCGACAAGTACATCCCCTTCGGTCCCACGCGCCGCGATGTGGAGTTGATCTTCCAAGTGGGCCAAAGCGAAGGCGGCTACGCCCGGTTCGAGAACATCTGGCAGGAGCCCGTGTACTGGTTGGACAATGTTGAGGTGGAGCGCGTTACCGTGCAGGAGGTGGACCCGTACGTGGACCACGTGCTGCACTTCAACAACCAGACGACCGCGCAGACCATCGCCCTCACGGGCTGCTGGGCCGATGTGGACGGTGTGCTGCACAGCGGCAGCATCACCCTGCAACCGTTCGAGGGCATGATGCTCGTTCGCCAGGAAGACATTCTCTGCGGTCTGAGCACCGGTGTTGAAGAAGAGGGCGCCAGCGCCACGATCGGACTCTACCCGAACCCCACAAGCGCAGGTGGCACCGTTCAGTTGGGCACCCCCGTCAGTGAGACCACCAACGTGGCGTTCATTGACGTACAAGGCCGCACCATGGGTAGGCTTATACTGGCTCCCGGTACACGTTCCTTCGGCCTCGACAGCACCATGGCACCCGGCGCCTACACCGTATTGATGACCACCGCCAACGGCGCCCAACACGGTCGATTGGTGGTGGAATAGCGGTTCTCTCCGTCCAAGCGCGAAGGGCGCGTCCGGTCAGGGCGCGCCCTTCGTGCGATAACTTTCGCTTAACACGCTTCGTTCAACCCGCCCCCACTTCACCTCCCGTGCTCCTTCAAAGCTCATTCAGTCCGCAGCGGGCATTGCGCGTGCTGCTCAACGTCTCGGCGGTCCTCAGCGCCTTGCACCTTGTGCTCCTCTACTTGCGTGAAGGCCACGGCATCAAGGCCAAGGCCCTCACCATGCTGTTCGACCTGGACCACGAAGCGAACGTGCCCACGCTGTTCATGGTGGGCTTGTTCCTCGTGAACGGCCTGTTGCTGTGGTCATTGATGCGGCTCGACCGTCCCAACGGCCGGAAGCGCTGGCAATGGCTGCTGCTCGCCTTTGTCTTCGTTTTCCTCGCGATCGATGAGGGCAGCCAGATCCACGAAAAGAGCATAGAAGCCATGCACCGGTTGATGGGCAGCATACCCCATTCCGCACTGCTATATGCCTGGGTGATCCCTTACGGCTTGGCTTGCTTGGCACTGGGCATCGTGCTCGGCAAGTTCCTGCTCTCATTGCCCAGGCGCACGCTTTTCCTCATGATGGCCAGTGGTTGCGTATTCGTGGGAGGTGCATTGGGCGTTGAGATGCTGGAAGGCGCGGCCACTGTCAACGGCGGCGAAACGAGCATGTTCTACCTGCTGTTGAACGCGCTGGAGGAGATCATGGAAATGATCGGACTCTCGCTGTTCGTGTACACCCTGCTCGACCACCTCAAGACCTTCCGCCCTGAATTCACGCTGCGCCTTGCGCAGAATTGATCGGCCGCGGCAGGATGCGCGCCGGGTTGCCCACGGCGATGTGTTGCGCAGGAACGTCCTTCAGTACCACAGCGCCCGCACCTATCGCCACATCATCGCCAATGGTGATGGGCCCGATGATCACCGCGTTCGCGCCGATGTCCACCCGATCACCGAAGCGCGGGCTGCGGCTGTAGGTACCGTCCTTCAGTTTGCGGTTGCCGATGGTGGTGCTGTTGCGCACCGTGCAGTCGGCACCGAAAACGGTGCCGTCGTTCACGATCAGCGCCTGCCCATGGTCGATGCGGAAGCCCGGACCGATGCGCGTCTTCCAAGGCAGTTCGATGCACAGGAACCACTCCACCGTGACCCGGTAAGCCAGGAAGAGCGGGAGGAAGAGGATGAACGTGAGCGTGTTCTGCCGCAACAGGTGCAGCGTGCGGAACCACAGCATCACCAGCTTTCCTTTCGGGTTGCGTGCGTTCGCGTTCCAGTCCTGCGCGATGTTCCAAACGCTGGCGGCCATGATCATGCTGGGGTTGAAACGGAACGATTGAAGAAGAGCTTCAGTTGCTTGGGAACGTGCAGCGCCACCGTGACCAGTTGCGCCAACAACGAGGGCAGGGTGCCCATGCCGACGGCCTCGCTCAGCTTCTTCCGCTCGTCCAGGGACTTCGAAAGCGGTATCGTCATGCTGGCACCGCCCGCGCTGAAATTGGCCAATGCTCCGGGCAGGTAGAGGAAGCCATCCTTGTCTTCCATCCAGGCGCGCAAGGTCCAGTGATGGTCCCCGCCGATCTTCAGGTCGGTGCGGAAAGGTCTATCGATGTAGAACGACCGGCGCACGAAAAAACTCGGGTGATTGAGCACCATCTCCCAGTACTTGAGCAGGAAGCCGTTCCGCTTGGCGAACTTCATCTTCTTGCCGCCTCCTTCGTAGTGGATCCAGATGTCGCCGTGCACCACGTTCACTTGGGGCTTGTTGCGTACCGCTTCCACCATGCGTTTCACCACACCGGGTTCGTACCAGTCGTCCGCATTGATGAGCGCGACCCATTCGCCGGAGCAGAGTGAAACGCCCTTGTTCATGGCGTCGTAGATGCCCTTGTCCCGCTCGCTCACCCAGAAGTCGAGCCGATCGCCGTAACGCCTGATGAGGTCCACCGTTCCGTCCTTGCTGCCCCCGTCAACGATGATGTACTCGATGTTCGGATAGTCCTGGGCGAGCACACTATCGATGGTCCTTTGCAGGGTGGTTTCCCCGTTGTACACCACGGTGACGATGCTCACCAGCGGCAGTTCGGCCGAGCCCTGCTTGCGTTCTCCTTTGGTGCGCTTTCCTCCGTTCATGGTGTCCTGTTCACGAGCTCGCCGTTCAGCAAGCGGTCGGGCCGCGTCACGTATCGTTTGTCCACCGCCAAGTAGGCGAGCATGGTCATGAAGACCACATAACCGATGAACACGCCGTGCACGAATATGTCGATCTGGTACACGAAGAGGATGTAGATCATGGCGGCATAGAGCGGTGCCTCGCTGAACCCGCCGATGTACCGATCCCGATAGGACTTGTAGGCCGTCCACATGAGCCAGTAGAAGAGGATGAGCGCCAGCACGCCCTGACTGGTGAGGACCTCGAGAAAGGTGCTGTGCATGTGCAGGTTGTATGCGTCTTCTTCGCCCCACAACCGAGCCACTTCATCGAGCATTCCGATCTTGAAGTGGCCGTGGTAACCCAGACCTTGCCAGAACCCGCGGCGATCGCTGACCACCCAGTCCCACACAGCCTCCCAGATGTAGGTGCGGCCGTTGAAGGAGGTCACGTCCTCCTTGTTCACCCGGCCCAGAATGCTGGCGAAGAGCGGCAAGCTGAGCACGGCATAGATGAGCAGCGCGAAGCTCATCATGATGGGCATGGTGAAGAGGGACACCACGTAGACGCGCGCCACCTTCATCACCTTGAACAGGAACAAGGCCGTGAAGACGAGGAAGACCATGAACGAGAGCCGGCTGTTGATGCTCAGCATCGCGGCCAGATTCACCAGGTAGAGCCCGCCGTAGCTGAAGAAGCGCAGCGGCCGTGTGGAGAACTCTGCGGGTTTGATGCGGAACAGGAGCATCATGTTCACCAACGCGACCAGGTGCGACCCGTCGTAGATCCCGGTGGCGAACGGCAGGCTTACACGTCCCGGGAAACTGTGCATGAGGTTGTGCATGCCCGCTCCGTACCCCAGGTAGTTGATGATGAGCAGACCGAGCAAGCTCTTGAGCAGCAGGTCCGGAAAATCGAAGTCTTCCGCTTCCCGGTTGTAGATCATCACGATGACAGCCGCCGGGAACGGCACGAGTGTGAGCACCGTTTGTCCGATGGTATTGGGAAGACCCAGCAGCGGCACCCGATGCACGAGCAAACCCACCCAGTACATGAACACAAGCGTGCCGATGTACAACATCGTCAACCAGAACACACGGTTGGTCATGGGCACGAAGACGCGCTGGTACAAACGATCCACGGCCCAGATGAGGATGATGAGCAAATAGCCCATGGACGCGCTCAAGTAGCCCACCGTGGGGCTCTTCTTCACGATCAACCAACACCCGATGCCATAAACCGGCAGGGCGATGAGGAAGAGGAAGTTGATGAGCTTGCGCTTGCTGATCACGGCGAATGGTCGGCGCCAAGGTATCCGCACCCGCCGCTGTGGGGCCGGGGCCGTGCCGGGGTTGTCAATTGCCCGTTGTCAGTTGATGCCCAACTTCCGTTGGATCTTGCCAAGGAACGGAGTGATCGCTTGGTCCACCTCCTTGGGCAACGCCTGCTTGATGCGGTTCTTGAAGCGCCGCAGCATGCTCGGCTCGATGTACTTCTCGAAGTATTCCAGGTCGCGTTCCTTGTCCACCACCATGAAGGTCGGATGCTTCAGGGGGAAAACCATATCGCCTGCAGCATCCTTGTTGCGCGGGTCCAGGTAGCTGCCCGTGTGCGTGCTGCCCGCACCGAATCCGATGTTGCGGATCAGGTTCACCGTGGGAATGATGTTCACGCCACCATTGGCGATGCGGCCATAATCCAATTGGAAGTCCCAACTGTGGATGCGGCCGTCCCAGCTCTTCTCCAACAATTCAATACCCTCGCGAGCTTCGGCCTTGCTGAGGAAGTGGCCATTGAGAAGGCCGCCGTCCCTGAGAGCAGGCCAGTCCTGCATGTGCAGATCGTACTTCTTCCACATGCGGCGCCAGCTGGCCCAGCCCCAATAGGCGCCGTAGCCATGCGCGCTGTAGTAGTAGCTCTCGCCATTGCGCGCGGGCCATTCGGGCATGAGATTGTTGCCCATGATGATCCACACGCGCTCATCGTGGCGGTAACGCTCCAAAAGATCCTGCGCGAACCAGAACCACGATGGCATCGGCTTGCAATCGTCCTCCAGGATAATGCCTTCCTCCTCGTGCTCGAAGAACCAACTGATGGCGGCAGGCGGACCGAACTTCACGGTCTGGTTCACCTCGCTGAAGCGGGTCTTCAGTTCGCAGGGCCAATCCACGAGCTTCACCAGGTCGCGCACCTTCTGCACGTCCACGGCTTCCTTGTCGTTGCGCGCACCGTCGCTGGCGAAGTAGAGCCGTGGTGGCCGGGCAGCGCGTATGGCCTCCATCACGGCCTTGCTCTCCTCGAACCGCTTGAAGGCGATGAAGAGCACAGGCGTGCGCAACGGGGCCGGTGGCGTGAAAGCGCTCATGTACGCGGGCCTTGCGTGAAGGTATTGGTGACGTTGTGCAAACGGTACAGGTCAAAATAGCGCAGCATCCCGATCGCGTGGTCGGCCACTTCGCCGGGCGAGGCGAACTCGCCGACGAAACGGTAAAGGAAGAGCTGCATGCGGTCGGCCCATCTTACGCTGATGTCCTGCACGATGTTGCCCTGCCGGTCACTGGGCAGGATCTCGATGCACCCGGCGGCAAAAGCGGTTGGCAGCAGCATGTTGCTACCGTGCACGCCCACCACCAGCTGGCTCTTGGCGTAGGCGCGGCACCACGCCAGTTCCACGTCCTTGCTCATGCTGGTGGTGCGCAGGTCTTCGGCCAAACTTCCGTAGCCCCCACTAGGCGCCAGGCCCACCACGTTGAAGGTGCAGGCGGGGAACTCCTTCTTGATCGCCCGCATGCTGCTGCGGATGAGCCGATCCTGCGCCCCGCTCCACACTTTGCGAGCAAAGCCCAGCAAACCCACCGCACCGAGCGTTCGGAAGAGGAATTTGTCCACCATGTTCGGGAACCAAAGCCGGTCCTGTCTTGCCACGAACGTGATGTGCGGCGGCCGTGTGCTGAACTCCTCCAGCTTGAACGGTGCGATGCCTGTATAGCGTTCGATGTCAATGCGCGTGAAGTCCGGGTGGGCCCAGCCCCGGCCCATGTTCACCTCAGCGTACTCGGCCAAACGTTCCCGCACGAACGCGTTGATGGCGTTGTGCCAAACCTGGCCCTGGCCGAGCTTCACATCAACGATCCAAACCTCGGCGCAACCCTTCGGCTCCAACCATGCGAACATGCGTGGCAGGATGACCACTACGCCGTGATCGGGATAGTTGTCGATGTAATGCTGCGCGCTGTAGAGCTTCAGCAGAACGTGCCCATAGAGAAAGTCGATCGTATCGAGCAGGATGATCCTATTGCAGGCCCGGTTCACCTTGCGCTCGATCTTCACGGGAGCATCGCTGCGGTTGCTGAACGCCTTCAGCAGCGGGTCCATCAACCAGTTCTCGGCTCCGTTGCGGTCCAGCAACGAGCCATCGTTCTTGGCAATGCTCACCGCATGATCCACTGCGAAGCCCACAGGCAGGTCGCGCACGAACGCGGTTCCGCAACTGGTACAGGTGTAGTCGCCCAGAACATGTGCGCCGGGGAAGAGCACGCCTTGGGCGGAAACGGACCCCGCCTTGCACTTCGGGCAGGCGAAGTCGCTGAACAAAGCCGGCTTCACCGGCACCAGGTCGCGGTCGGTGATGCGTGTCATGTGGCGCGGTGGAACTTCCAGAAGCTGAACATCGCTTTCATCATCCAACCGAAGTTGGCGCGGGTGTCCTTGAAGAGGAGGTCCATGAGCATGAGGCTTACCGTGAAAGAGATCACCGACGCCCATATGGAGCCGAAGGAGCCCATGGTCGGGATGAGGAGGTAGTTGATCGCGATGTTCAACGACGCTCCGACCACGGCGGTTATCAGCGAATACTTGAACAAGCTCTCATTCGTGATGAAGCTGGCCTTTCCCATGCCCATGTTCGTAAAGAGCAAGCGGATACTGAACCAGCCCAAGAGCACACCGGCGGGCTCGAACTCCGGACCGAAAAAGAGGACGATGACGGGGCGTGCCAAGAAGAACAACGGGACAGCGGTGACGACGAACATCAGGAACATAAGGCGATATTGGTTCAGCAACCGGTCCTCGTACTTCTCACGGCTTTCGAGCTTCGCCCGTGTGATCGCAGGGGCCAGGCTCTTCTGCACGATAACGGGCAAGAAACCGAGGGCCTCGATCATCTTGAGCGCTACGCTGTACTGGCCGACTTCCTTGAAGGCTGCGGCCTGGCCTTTGGTGCGTGTCAGGATGTCGCCGATCATCACCTGGTCGATCTTGGCTTGCACGTATAGCGCAATGCCGAAGATGATCAATGGCCAGCTCTGTTGAAGCAACTCCTTCAGCAGGTCCTTGCTGTACTTCCAGGTGCGCCAAGTGGCCCCGCTCCTCTCGTAGGCCCAGAGGTAACCGCCGCTCATCACCAGCATTTCAACCACGTAGCTCCATGCGAACCAGGACAATGGCGCTTCGATACCGATCAGGAAGAACTTGTATCCGGCACTGATCAAAGCCTGGGCAATGAGGACGATACTGCTCGTCTTCGCCTGCACCTGTGCTTGGAACCAGTATTCAACGACCACGAAGGGCTTCAGCAGCTCAGCAACGGCGATGATCGCGACCAAGATGAGGGTCTCGCCATCCATGCCCTTCAACAAGCCAACCGCAGTGGTGAGGACAACCAACAGCAATGCCCCGAACAACTTGAGCATCGCCGCTGTACCAAGAATGTCGTCCCTTCTTTCGGGCTTGCGGACCAGATCGCGGACAACGATCTCATCAAGGCCCATGCTCGTCAACGCGAAGAACAACCCCACATAACCACTGGCATAGCTCAGTTGGCCAAAGAGCTGGTCGCCCAAATAGCGCGTGGTGAAAATGGTGGTCACCATCACCACGCCCAACCGCACCACCTTCTCCACGAACATCCATGAGGTGTTCGCGAGGTACTTGCGCGCGCCTTCGCTCTTGAGCATCAAGGGCGCCGCTTACTTGACGTAGTAGCCGTATCCGCTCGTGCCGCTCTTGTCCACATCGTTGAACAGCAGGTCGATGCGGCCCAGTTTGCCCGCAGCGTACATCTCGTTCACCAAGCGCAGGTCCTTGCGGTGGGTCTTGCCCTGGCGCACGACGTACAGCGTTACATCGATGTGGCGCGTGAGGATGACGAACTCGCTCACCAAGCCCATCGGGCTGGCGTCCACGATCACTTGGTCGTAGCGGTTGCGCAACTGCTTGAACAGATCGGCCATGTGCGCGCTCTCCACCAGCTCCAGCGGATTCGGCGGTATGGGACCGGCCGTGATCACATCCAGCCCGTTGATGTCGGTGCGGCGGATGATGTGATCGAGCGCGGTTTCACCAATCAAGTAGTTGCTCAGGCCATGGCCGTCCTGCAGTTCCAACGACTCCTGCACGCGCGGACGGCGCATGTCGGCATCGATGATGATGGTGCGCTTGCCGCTGAGGGCCATCACCGTGGCCAGGTTCAGTGCGCAGAAGGTCTTGCCCTCGCCGCTGCTGCTGCTGGTGAAACCCACGACCTGTCTCGCGGCATCCGCGTTCAGGTACTGCAGGTTGATGCGGGCCGTGCGGAAGGCCTCCGCCAGCAAGCTCTTCGGCTCGTCCGGAGTGATGCGCTTGCGCTTGCTCTCCGGGATGGTGGCCAGCAGAGGGATCGGGCTGAGGCGTTTCAGTTCATCCTGGTCGCCGATGGTGTCGTTGAGGAAATCACGCACAAGAACAAATCCTATGGGGATGAGCAGCCCCAGCAACAGCGCACCACCGAAGAGCGTCTTCTTGTCCGGCGCCACGGGCCCACCGACGGCAGCACGTGCATAGTCCACTACGGTCTTGTCCACCTGATCGGAGTTGATGGCGATGCGCGCTTCGAACATCTTTTCCATCAAATAGTTGTTGATGCTCTCGTTGAGCTTGTACTTGCTGCGCTCGGCCTCGGCTTCAGCCGCCGCTCCTGGTCGCGAGTAGATGGTACCGCGCACACTGGACAATTGCCCGGAAACACTGTTCTTCTCGAACTGCATGCGAGCCAACAGGTTGTTCGCACTGCCAACGATCTGCTCGCGGATGTTGCGGACCTTGCGCTTGAGCGCGATCGTGGGAGGTGCGGTGCCCGTTTTGTCGACGGCCAGCTTCTGTACCAGGTCCGTGACGTCCCGGTTGTACTGCTCGATGAGCGACGCGAAACTGGCGTCATCCACGTCGGCCGATGAAGCCACGTTGTTCGCATCAGGATTGCTCATCGTGGAGACGATCCTGTTGAGGTAGTCGATCTGGATGTTGATCCTGTTCAACCGGTTCTCAAGATCGGCCTTCTGACCCACGAGGGCTGTCAGCAAAGCATCGCTGCTGCCCGTCCCGCCAGCCGCCGTCTCTGCATTGACCATGGCGCTCTTGGCAGCATCCAACTGTGCACTGCTGGCATCCAATTGCTTCTCAATGAACTTCACCGTCCGCTCTCCCTTGAAGTTCTGCTTGTCCTGCTCATGCTTGATGTAGGTGGCCATGAGCGAATTGAGGAAGTCCTTCTCCTTGGTGATCGCTTCCCCCACGATGCTGAGCACGACGATGTTGCTCTTCTCGCCCATGCTCTCGGTGCCCAGTCGTTGTCCGTAGCTGTCCACCAGGCCTTCCAGCGAGTTGATGAAGAAGAAGTAGTCGGCTTTGGGATCGTACGGGTAATTCTCAGCGAACGTGATGCGGAAAGCGAGGTTGTCCTCCTTTACTGTGTCCCCGAATGAGAACTGCTTCTCCCAATCCATCAGGGCACGGAAGTCGTCCACGCCAGTACCCGTCTTGGGATCATACAAGGGCACGTTCTTGCCCTTCACATTCACCGTGAACTTCTTGCCGGCCTCATCCACCTTCACGTGAACCGGCAAGCCGGTCACCTGCTTCACGCTGCTATCGAGCACCACCGTGAACGGCGGGTAGTCGTACAGCTCCCGAGTGAGGTAGTTCTTCTTGCTGAGGTAGCTGATGCCGAACGGCTTGTCCTTCAGGTTCGTCAGGGTCTTGCGCAACATCGTCTGGCTGCGCAATACGGCGATCTGGTCCTCGATGTCGGCGCTGTTGCGCAGGTAGCCGGTGCCCTTCAGGAATTCCTCATTGGATGAACCGAACGCGCTGCGGCTCTTCTCGCTGAGCATGATGGACGCACCGACCAAGTAGCTCTTGGGCGTGGTCTTGTACTTGGCGTAGGCGGCAGCAACGGCCAGGCCGACGGTGATGACGAACAGCCACCACACCTTGAGCAGTTTGCCGAAGATGGCCTTCAGGTCAATGCTGTCGCCGACTGCTTCCTTGCTCATTGGTTCTGGCTGTTCACGACGGTGACCACCAACGCCGCAGCGCTCACCGCGGCGAACAGGATGCTGAGCAGATCGAGATTGTGGCGGCCTACGCGGGCCCGCAACGTGGGGACGTAAACCACATCGCCCGGCAGCAGGAAGTAGTACTCGCTGGTGAGCACATCGGTGCTGCCCAGGTCCACGTAGATGGCCTGCACACCACGATCGCTCTGGCGCATTAGGGTCACCTTCTCCTTGTCTGCGAACTCATTGGCCCCACCCGCTTGGGCCAGGGCCTCAAGAATGGTGATCTGGTTGTTGTAGACGAAATAGGTACCGGGGCGCTGCACATCGCCCAGCACGCTAACGCGGTAGCTCACCAGTTTCAGGATGACCGTGGCGTTGTTGAAGCGGTCGTTGATCTTGCGTTGGATGACGTCCTGCGCTTCGGGAACGGTGAGCCCTTGCACCTTCACTTTGCCGATCGTGGGCAGCTCCACCTGTCCATTCTTGTCAATGCCGAAGCCGTTGATGTACAACGAAGCATCGGTCATTCCGATGGTCCCGTTGGCACTCTCCACGTTGAAGAACTTCGAGGTGGCGTCATCGAGCCCCATCACACGGATGCTCAGGACATCGTTCACCTGGACGCGGTACTCGAACTTCTTGTTCTCGAAGAGCTTGGCGCCCTCGGTGCTGAGCGACTTGTCGCGGAGGTAGTTGATGTCGCGGCGGCCCACGCATGAGGCCAGGCTGCCGATCAGTACGATCCCGATCAGCCACAATGCTCCTTTCTGCTGCATACTGGTGGTTTGGGGCCGAGTAAGCGGCCGTTCCGTTTTGAAGAAGGCGAAAGATACGTGCGGGCCTAGCGCAGGGTTTCGAGCACGGCCAGCATGTGTTGGCCATCGATGGATCCGTTGGATCGGGGATACCAATCCCAAAAACGACAAGCTCGGGCGGATGCCGGGACTTGTTCTCCTCAGCCCGAAGTAGGTGGTAGCGAGGATCTGGTAGGGCCCGAGCGTTCCACCATTCCACTACAAGAATGAACAAGCCCCGGCGTTTGCCGGGGCTTGTTCTCCGTAGCCCGTAGGGGGCTACATCTATCCCGTCGCTACTTTTCCTCATTCCGCCCTCAACGGCTACTTCCCTGCATTCATCGGCCTGCCCGGATGGTGAATGGAGGTAGGCGGGAATCGCTCAGGGAAAGAAAAACCGATGCCCGGACCGATGCCGGAACATCCTGGCCGCTACATTTCGGGCATCCAGTGCAACACATCGTGAGAACCCATGCCCAAATACCGCTTCAACCTCCGAACGACTAAGGAGACGCGCCCCGACCAACCCGCCATTGTGCGTTTCATCATTCGGTGGAATGGTGAGACGCTCACCTATCCGACCGGCGAGACAATTGCACCGAAGCATTGGTGCGACGAACCAGGACAGCGCAACTTTCAACGGGCCAAGGAAACCCGGTCGTTCCCCGAACATCCGGAGTTCAACCGCCGCCTATCTGATCTTGAACTGAAGGCAAGGGACGCATTCCGGGCGTTCACCACGGACCACGGGCGGGAACCCTTCCCCGATGAACTGCGCACGGCCTTGGATATCGCAACGGGCCGCACGGTAGAAACACCCGCCGAACTATTCGCCTTCGCAGCGGGCTACATTGACAGCGAAGAAGGGCGGTTCAACACTGATCGGAAACGCTCCTTTCATCGGGCCACCACATCACGCTACCGTGTGACCTTGGCCTACCTGAAGGAATACACCGCGCAACGCCAAGGCGCGAAGGAGGGGCGGATTCCATTCGCGGCGATCACTCCGGACTACGTTACCGGCTTCACTGCCTTCCTGACTAACGATAAGGGGTTCGCGGCCCATACGGTCGTGAAGTACGCCCGGACGTTGCGCCTGTTCATGGCGAAGGCCGAAGAAAAGGGGCACGATGTGAACCGTCAGGCGATGGCAAAGGCTACGGCCAACATGCAGCAAGGTGACGAAACCGATATGGTCTATCTGACCACGGACGAACTAATGGCCTTTGATCGTGCCGACCTGACCGCACACCCCCGGTTGGACGCTGCCCGTGATCGGTTCATCGTTCAGGCGTTCACCGGGCTTCGGTTCGGGGACTTGTCGCGGTTGATGCCGGAGCACTTCGCCGCCGGACAGATGGAAACCGACACGAGCAAAACGGGGAAACGGGTTGTGGCCCCTATCGCCCCGGTCGTTCAGCGCATCCTTACCAAATACGGCGGCAAGATGCCCCCGGCGATATCGAACCAGAAACAGAACGATTACCTGAAGGCAGCGGCAGAAATGGTCCCGGAACTTCAGGAACGTGTGCGCACTGCCCGCACGGTAGCGGGTATGCGGGTGGAAGCCGTCCGTCGCAAGTGCGAACTGATCACTACGCACACCGCGCGTCGGTCCTTCGCGTCGAACCTCTACCTGTCCGGGGTTCCTGCCCGTTCCATCATGAAGGTCACAGGTCACACGACCGAACAGGCGTTCATGCGATACATCCGCCTAACCGATACGGAACACCTCGGCATCATTGCAGCGTCCCCGATGTTCAACGTTGGGTTGTTGCACGTCGCTTAATACACCGCGTCATGATGTTCACTTTTGGAAGTCTGGACTCAGACAGTGCGGAGGCATATCGGGAACGGGCAGAGGCCAACCCTACGCGCTGGCAAGACTTATCGCGGCTGTTGGAAGAGGAGGCCGAGGCAGCGAACAGTATCGCTGCCAGACCATGCACACATGGTCGCGTTTTCGCCGAAACTTGCTTGGAGTGCTGGCAGGACATTGCCCCTGCATTTCGAGGGGTGGTAGAGATCATGCACAGGATGCGAATGGAATTCGGGGAACCGGTTCCCACGGATCCAACCGAATACCGGACATGGGTTATCACCTATCGAGACGAACGGATTCGCGACATACAGTTTGCGGGCACCTCGGGCCAGGCATTTGAGAGGGCACCGGTCGCTTGGCAAGTCGAACAAGACTACATCGTGCAATTCTGCGATCAGGAAGTAGGAAGGTTGGATCGGTTGGCCGCTGCGGTGTTCGTTTCAGGTATGCCATCCGCACCTCCTTTCACTTGGAAAGGCGAAGCCGGTGAGCTGTTCCAGCTATTCGATGAGATGATCGGGAAGGGTTGGATCCGCATACCAAGGAACGGGGGCAAGGTTTCCCGTACAGAATTGGCGAAACGCGTGCGCACCGCCTTTGACTTCGATGACGGTTCAACAATAGCTGAATCGGTAGCCGTGAAGTACCTCAAGAAGAGTAAATATCCACCGGGGCAAACTGTCCAGACACTCGATTGGAACCCCAAGGTGCCACCGGGCAAACGATCCACGTTCAACCCCGAAGAACAGGGCGGTTAGGTTACGTCCGTACCCGGTCGGGACCTACCGATCTTCGTTCATCCGTTCTATTCGCATCGCGGCCAGCAAACACGGTCGGATGCAAATGGAAAACAACATTGTCCTTTCACAGATTCCCGCCGAAGAGTTGGCCGGAATGATCGCGCGGGCAGTACGCGCCCAAATTGGCCCGATGCCAACGGCAGCGTTACCGGACACCGAACGACTCCGCACGACCAAAGAGGCTGCGGACTTTTTCCAAGTCTCAGAGCCCACCCTCCGCGACTGGACACGCCGTGAGTTGGTGAAGGGTTCGCGAATCGCTGGACGGGTCCGATACCGACATGCTGACCTATTGGACGCGCTGCAACGGATCAGCGTTCGTAAATCCCAGCGTCATCATACGCGGTGAATGTGGAAACAACGAAGGCGCACCTTAGGCGCGCCTCGCTGTTCCAGTGTCAACCCACGGACGAACCGCAGTGATCGACGGTGTGAAACTACGCATCAGAGGGCGCGCACGGCGACGGCTGCGCCTTAACGAGTTGATTCAATGGCGACCCAATGGCACGTTCAAGGATGGGCGGCCGAGGTTCCGGGGCACCTGGGCAGGTTTCACTTTCGTGGGCGACGATCGGGAATGCTGGGAGTTCCGAGGGTCGTTCCACAAGTACCACGAAGGCGGTACGAACTGCCGTGACTTCACGTTGTCCCAATTCGTGCGCACGGTGAACGAGATATGTGATCGGTTGCGGTTGCATCCGGGCAGCGTGACTGTGTGCAATGTCGAAACCGGGGTGAACGTGTGCCCCCCGATACCGACGCGGGAAGTATTGGCGCGGATCATCATGCACAAGGGCGCGCGTCCAATGCACATGAAAGGCGCGAAACCGGGCCACGGCATCACGATCGAACACACCGCGTGCCGTTACAAGTGGTACGACAAGGCCGATCAGAACGACATGGAAGGCGAGTTGCTGAGGGCTGAGAACGCGGATCACAAGATGGCAGCGGTGAAGGCAGCGATATGGCCCAACCCAAAGGACCGCCGCACGGTGACACTTGCGGACCTGTTGGATCCCGCCGTTTGGCAGGCATTGCAAACCCTAGCCCTTCGCCGCTTCGATGAACTGTTGATCCTGGAACCCGACCTGAACACCGACGGCCTGAGCGAAAAGGACCTTGCCCTACTGAGCAACGCGATGCGCCCGGAGTATTGGAAAGGGCTGAAACGATCCACGCGCTGCGATCAACGTCGAAGGTTGGACCGGATCATCATGGAGCGTGGAAGATCCCACCTGAAGGCCGAACTACGGCAACTGATCACGGACAAGTTCACGGCAGCGATCGACATGGACGCCCGGACGAATTGCCCAAGGGTGCAACCGGTGGCCATGGTGCCCACGGATACCCCGGACCGGACATACTGCTCACTAGTGATAAAGGAGCACAACGTCCGGTCTGAGGTATCCGAACAGAACGACGTGGTGGAGGTACGTCGGTGCCCGGAATGCGACCGCGACATCACGCACCAAGATCCGCGTTCAGAGGTTTGCAGCGAACGCCTCTATGGCAAGGAAGGGAAGAGGTGCCGGAACGCACGGAGTAACCGAAAATTGAGCCTTCGGCGCATGGACGCGCGTAGCCTCCCCCTGTTCGATCAACGGCCGTTCATCCGCCCCCCTGGGGGGCCGCAACACGGCAACACCTCGGCGCGATGAACCCGCAACGTATTTTCAACCCATGCGCCGGTTCTTCAAACGCCTTGTCCGGTTGCTTGGGTTCCTGTTGGACCTTGCAACGTCACACCCCGCACGATGGCAATACAAGACTGACCGTTGGCAGGACCGTGACCCTTTATGAGCTCAACACCTTGGACATGGATGCCCGCGCTTCGCATTTGTGGACGCATGGTGAGTACGTGACCGGCATTGCCGATGCCCAAGGCCGTAGCAACTTCTACGCGCTCCACGGCTACTTTGTCGAGGTGGAGTTATTCGATGAAGGCAACGCAATTGCGGCCGTTATTCCCTTCAACGCTGGCGACCGTTACGAACGAATGATCCGGGGCGTTGACTTGTCACGGCTCACCTGAAGGAACATCCATGAACAAGGATCCGCATACTGGCCACTTCGCCAAGGGCAACAGCGGCCGTGCCAAGGGCACGAAGAACCTGCGAACCCTGCAATGGGAAGAGCTGGGTAAAGAGATCACAGAGGCCAACGGCGCACGGTTCAACGCCCTGCTGGAACGGTTGTGGAATAGCCGCAAACTGTCCGATCAGATCCGCGCCGCTGAGTTGTTCCTGAAGGTGGCGGAGTTCTTCAAACCGAAGTTGCAGCGGATCTACGCACCAGACCCAAACCCGCAGACCGTCCCAGTGATCAACATCGTTGTGCAACCGCCCCCCGTCGATCCCGATGGCCCCTTGCGCAGTGGGAACGCCTTGGATAGCGCCAGGACGTAGGCCGTAGTTTGCGGCGGTTCAACGGGGTGTTTGGCCCAGCGCGTGCGTGAAGGCCATTGCCGCGAAGTATGCACTCACCAAGTCACGGTCAGGCAACTACCTTCGGAGTATGCGAAACATGATACTACTACTTGCACTGACGTTAGGAACTGTGACCCGTGCCCAAGGCGACGTGATGGAAACACTGAGTTCACACTATTCCACTGATAGCCTTTTTTTCACGGTGGACACGGTGCGGTTTGACGTGCCGTTGGCCAATGTGAAACCCAAAATAGAGAAGTACGTGTGCGCCGCTGTCGGGCCTTGGAGCACTAACGAGGTCAGTTCCCTGGGTAGCCTCGCATCGGGCCGTGTGGAGTTTACCTACATGCCCGAGAACCTCATGGAAGTTACCCGTGCGGGGTACCTGTCTACGTTCGCGACATACCGATGGACAGAGGGAATGTGCATTGTTCGCCTTGAACTATGGCGGCAACGCCCTGCGGTCAGTTCATTCAAACCCGACATGTCGTTCGGCATGATCGCGCGCGGCAATCGGTGTTCTCAGAACCTTTGTTCCCTGCAAGGGGTGTCCAAGTGTTCAGAGGTATGCAACAATGAGCTATGGCCCGCCGTGGAACAGGTGCGCGCGGCTATCCTGAAGGAAGTCCGGTCAGCGGTGGCCTCGAAGTAGAGAACTGGGGGCTGCCGAGCACGGAGGACCAACCATGATCCACTACCAGTCCGATGACCCGGCGGAGGACATAGCTCGTTGGAGATCGGCTACCATGGCGTCGCATTCCTTCTTTATCAATGGCTGTATGATCCCCGCGCAGTGGATGAGCATCATTTCCTTTTCCGTCCCTTCAACGATCATCAATGTGGGTTTCGGAGTGTAGCACTCCGCGCCTGCATAGATGGGTCCATAGTCCAGATAGGGAACGTAGGTGGTGCCCGAGGTCAATCCGCCAACCCCAACGTGGTTGAAGTTGTAGAACCGCACGCGATAGCGACCCGCCTTCGCTGCAACCTCGACCGTAAACCAAATACGGCCCATATCGTGATAGTTAAACCACCCCTTGCCCACGATGGTTCTCGCACTGTCATCTTCCAACTGGATTACCTCTTCGGCGTCTTTGAAGGCGTCAACGAACCAACGTCGCGCCGATCGGTAGAGTTGGTCAGCCGTTCGGGTGCTGTCCACCCTAACCAGCTCAACGCGCTCGTACGGTTTCGGCGGATCAGTTGACGTAGGTTCCTGACCGAAGGCTGAGGAGGTCAATGCGGTCAGGGCCGCGAAGAGCAGGGTTCGCATTTGCCGAAGGTAGATGGGCTGAGGTGGAAAGAGGAACGGCGGAGAACTGGCCGTAACCGATGCCCAAACCAATGCCCTAGAAACGACAATCGCCGGAAACCCTTGCTATTGCTAAGGTTCCGGCGACACGTTGTAGCCCGTAGGGGAATCGAACCCCTGTTTCATCCGTGAAAGGGACGCGTCCTAACCCCTAGACGAACGGGCCATACCTCTTGAACCTCAGTCGCCTTCACAGAGGCTACGGCGACCAAAGGGGCGGCAAATGTAGAAAGACATTCGAACCGGGAAAGCCCATCAGGCCACTATCGCACGTCGTCGTTGTCCGCTTGGAAACGGAAGCCCAAGCGCTTGCCCGTGCTGATCTGCACGTTGGCGTTCAACTCGTTCATCTCGCTCACGGTCACCTGGTTCACCTGGTCGTACGGTGGGGTGAGCAGGTCGAAGTCGAGGGTGTACATGATCACAGAGTACAACACCTGCTGCAAGCGCTCCTTGCTGATCGTATTGTCGGCCAAGTCGTTGTAAAGGAAGCCGAGCTGGCGCTTGCCCTGCACGAAGAAGTGACCGTCCTTGTTGATGAACAAGCGCGACACGAGGTAGCCCAGGTCGCGCTCGCGGTTGTACTTGAAGGAGTCGCTGAGGAAATTGTACATGTTCACCACGCCGAAATAGCCGCGCAGCTCATCCTCCTGAAGGTAGCTCGTCTTCCATAGGCTGTGGCCTTGGTCCAAACGGAAGACGTTGGTGTGCATGTGGAAAATGATGACATCACCAGCGACCTTCAGTTCAGCGGCAGCCTCGCCTTTGTCAGTGTACTTCACCGTCACGCGCTTGTCCTGCTGCTCCATGGTGGCGTTCAGGTCATCGGCCGTGGCGGCAAGCACCGCCTTCAGATCGGCGAACACACTGAGCAGACGCTGGTAAACGTCCTGCTTCATGGCGCTCTTGCCACCGAGCATGCGCAGGATGGTGGAACGCGGGTCGTCTTGCTTGGTGGTCTTGCTCATCAGTAGGCTCTTGCGAAGATGACACGTTGTGCGCTGGGCTTGCCGGTGACCATGCATGCTCCGGGCGTGCGGTCGCCGTGCAGGGGGATGCAACGGATGGTGGCCTTGGTCTCCTGCTTCACCTTCTCTTCCGTCTCCGCCGTACCGTCCCAATGCGCCAGGATGAAGCCGCCTTCCTCGATGACCTCCTTGAACTCGGCGTAGCTGTCCACAGCGCGGGTCTTGGCATCGCGCATGGCCAATGCCTTCTGGTACAGGTTTTCCTGGATGGCCTGAAGGAGGTGTTCGACCTTTTCCGCCAGGTCGGTCACCTGCAAGGTCTCCTTTTCCAAGGTGTCGCGGCGGGCCACTTCAACCGTGCCGTTCTCCATGTCGCGTGGGCCCACGGCAATGCGCACAGGCATGCCCTTCAACTCGTACTCGGCGAACTTCCATCCGGGCTTCCGCTTGTCGTCGTTGTCGTACTTCACGGTGATGCCCTTGCTGCGCAGCGCGTGGACCATGGGCGCCACATAGGCGTCGATAGCGGCCAATTGCTCGCCGTTCTTGGCAATGGGCACAATGACCACTTGTACAGGAGCCAGTTTGGGCGGCAACACCAGTCCGTGGTCGTCGCTGTGCGTCATGATGAGCGCTCCCATGAGACGGGTGCTCACGCCCCAGCTCGTGGCCCATACGTGGCTCTGCTTGTTTTCCTTGTCGGTGAAGTACACGTCGAAGGCCTTGGCGAAGTTCTGACCGAGGAAGTGCGAGGTGCCGGCTTGCAGCGCCTTGCCGTCCTGCATCATCGCTTCGATGCAATAGGTGTCCTCAGCACCGGCGAAACGCTCGCCAGGGGTCTTCACGCCTTTGATCACGGGCATGGCGAGCCACTCCTTGGCGAACTGCGCGTACACATCGAGCATGCGCATGGTCTCCTCCACCGCTTCCTCCTTGCTGGCATGTGCGGTGTGCCCTTCTTGCCAGAGGAATTCGGCCGTGCGCAGGAACAAGCGCGTGCGCATTTCCCAACGCACCACGTTCGCCCACTGGTTGATGAGCAACGGCAGGTCGCGGTAGCTCTTGATCCAGCCGCGGTAGGTGTTCCAGATGATCGTCTCGCTGGTGGGGCGCACGATAAGCTCCTCCTCCAACTTCGCTTCGGGGTCCACCACCACGCCGTGTACCGGGTCGCTCTTCAAGCGATAATGCGTCACCACGGCGCATTCCTTGGCGAACCCTTCCACGTGGCTGGCTTCCTTGGCCAGGTAGCTTTTGGGGATGAACAGCGGGAAGTAGGCATTGACGTGACCGGTCGCCTTGAACATGGCATCCAAGGCAGCCTGCATCTTCTCCCAAATGGCGTAACCGTGGGGCTTGATCACCATACAACCGCGCACGTCGCTGTGCTCGGCCAGGTCGGCTTTCAGCACAAGATCGTTGTACCACTGTGCATAGTCCGTGGCACGCTTCGTCATCACTTCGCTCATCGCCTGCTTCCGGTACTATTTTTGACGTTGACCGGAGCGGCGAAAAGTAGATACTACCGGACCGCCCCGGACGTTGGAACCAAACCTCACTACCCCCGTGAACGGGATGAAGCACATGCGCGCACCGAACTTCCTCCACGGCACCGCCCCCGCTATCCTGCTGGCGCTGGTGGCCACGGCCTGCACCCAGAGCCAACCTTCGGCCTATGTGCATGACGATGTGTACGACCGCCCTGACCCGCGGGCGATCACTGCTTCGGTTAGCAACGAACCGTTGGCGGAAGAAGCCGCACCAACGCAGGAGGATTACTACGACCCCCAAGTGGCCCCGCAGTACAGCAATCCGCGCGGCTACTACGACATGGCCTACAACGACCCGTACTACTACGGCTATGACCGCTACGGCTTCGGTACGATGTACGGCAACAACTGGGGTTACAATGGTTGGGGCAGCGGTGTTTACATGGGCTACTACAATGGCTATTGGGGTGGGATGGGCAACGGCTGGAACTACGGATGGAACGATCCGCTCTACGGATACACCGGAAGCTGCGTTGATGGTTGGGGCAATTACGTACCCTGCTACAACGGCTGGAACAACAACTATTGGTACAATGGCCCCTACTACGGCTATGGCTACTACGGCTACGGTGGTGGCTGCTACAGCTGCTACCAACCCATCGTGAACGGCTGGAACGATGGTTGGAATTCCAACGTGTACTACGGTCACCGCCCACGCTTCGGTGGTGGAAGCGGCAATGGCACCGGCGGTAGTGCGCCCGTGCCGATGACGCGCACCAACCCGCGGGACCAGATCGGCTTGATGCGCCCCGCCACCGCCCGGCCCAATACCCAGATGTCCACCGGCACCACACGCCCGTTGGTCCAGCCCGATGCGCGCCCGACCACGCGCCCGACCACCGCTCCAGTGGAACGCCCGGTTACCCGGCCCGCCGTGCGCGAACGGGGACGTGGCACCGACACTGCTCCGCAGCGCAATGACGGTGGTGGTTTCGACAGGGGCACAGCGCCATCGCGCGACACCGGTGGTGGCAACAGTGGCGGAGGAGGACGTCGCCCGCGATAAGAACCCATGAACGCATCGATCATCCGCTCGGTCAGCATCGGGCTGGCCATCGTTCTGCTCGCGCCGACCGCCTGGGCCCAGACGGAAGAGGACGTCCTCGGGTTCTCAAGCCTATCCCACGGCAGTTCGGCCCGCAGCTTGGGCATGGCAGGTGCGTTCGGGGCACTGGGCGCCGATCCTTCCGCCGCTGTGATCAACCCCGCAGGCATGGCGCTTTACAGCACGAGTGAGTTCAGCATTACGCCATCGTTCGATGTGCAACGGGCTGATGCGAAACACTATGGGTTCAATGGTACCGGCACCGACCATAGGTTCTACTTCAACAACCTGCTGGTACAGTTCGCAGCGCGCGGCGATGCCGGCAGCAAGTGGACCAACTTCAGTTTCGGCATCAGCTACGACCGGCTCGCGAGCAACCATTGGGAGCGCCAAGTGGAATCCAAAGGCGTGAACAGCAGCATCGCACAAGCATTCGCAGCGGAAGCGAACGGAACGCCCTATGGGATGGTGGACAGCATCCTGCCCTATTCTGCGGGACTGGCCTGGCTTGCCTATGCCATTGATCCCTTGGACACCAACGGTTTCACCTACACGAGCGCCATTCCGTCCGGAAGCCTGGTGGACCAGACCCACACGATCAGCAGCGCTGGCAACGTGCGGTCATGGAACCTGTTCTTCGCGGCCAGCTGCATGGACGAGCTTTTCATCGGCGGCTCCATCGGAATACACGGTGTGCGCAACGAACGGATCACCACGCACGTGGAAACCACGCTCGATGAAGATCTCCCGTTGGAGAAACTGACCTACAAGGAAAACCTGCTCACTACAGGCACGGGCTTCGACATCAAGTTGGGCGCAGTGATGCGCGCAGGTGATGCTGCACGCTTCGGACTGGCGTTCCACTCGCCCATCTGGCTGAGCCTCACCGACGGCTATACCACGGAGATGAGCACGGCGTTCCGGGACAACGGTGATCGGTTCAACTACGAAAGCCCAGAGGGCAACTTCAACTACCGGGCGCGCACTCCCCTGCGTGTGGTGGCCAGTGGCGCGGTGATCGTGGGCAAGGTGGGTGCCATCAGCGCCGACTATGAGTTCGCGGACTTCCGCCACATGCGCCTCAACCATGCCACCGGCGAGGTCGGCGCGTACGACTTCAGCGAAGAGAACGGCATCATCAAGGAGCGGTTCCGTGTGCAGCACCACCTTCGGGTGGGCACGGAGTGGCGCATCGCGAGCAAGGTGTACCTGCGTGGCGGGGTGGGCTATTGGCCGGATCCGTACATCGATGAAGACCCACGCGGCGGCGAGGCGCTCATGCGCTACACGGGCGGTATCGGCTACCGCACCCAGCGCTGGAGCTTGGACTTTGCCGGGCTGCACGGATCACGCACCGCGGGCTACTACCAGTACAACCCCAACTTCATTGAACCCACCACCGAAACGCTCAAGGAGACCAGGGTGTTCGTGACGTTCTCCTACAGGCCTTAACAGCACAGCAGCAAACGAAAAGCCCGGCTCATCACCGGGCTTTCGCATTGTTCAGGTCTTCAGTTGATCACTTCATCGCGCGAACCTCCTCGGCGAGGAGCTCATCCACCAGCACGCGACCGCAGTGCTCGCACACGATGATCTTCTTGTGGCTGCGGATATCCAGTTGGCGCTGGGGCGGGATGCTGTTGAAGCAACCACCGCAGCTGCCGCGCTCCACGGGCACCACGGCCAAGCCGTTCATGGCGTTGCTGCGGATGCGGTGGTAGGCGTTCAGCAGGCGCTCTTCGATGTGGCTGCTCGCGGTCTTGCTCTTCTTCTGCAGGTCCTTCTCGTCCTTCTCCGTCTCGGCGATGATGTCGTCGAGCTCCTTCTTCTTCACATCGAGGTCCTTCTTGCGCTCCTTGAACAGCTTGGTGCTTTCGTCCACGGCAGCCTGCTTGCTGTCCATGCCGAACTTGGCTTCCTTGATGCGCTTCTCGGCGAGCTGGATCTCCAGGTTCTGGAACTCGATCTCCTTGCCCAGCGAATCGAACTCGCGGTTGTTGCGCACCTTGGCTTGCTGCGCTTCGTACTTCTTGATCTGCGCCTTCGAATCCTTGATGGAGTTCTGCTTTTCAGCGATCTGCGTCTCCATCTCCTTCAGCTCGTCCTGGAGCTTCATGAGGCGGGTCTCGAGGCCGGCCACTTCATCCTCCAGGTCCTGCACCTCCAGGGGCAGTTCACCGCGGATCACGCGCAGGCGGTCGATCTGTGAATCGACGGTCTGAAGGATGAACAGCTCGCGGAGCTTGTCTGCAATGGCGTTCTCGGCCTTGGTGGCGGCGTTCACGGCCTTGATGGCCCCGTTGCCAGCAACAGTGTCAGCGGCTTTCGGGGTCTTGGCGGCGGTCTTCGACATGGTCAACTGTAATGGATGGGGTTGGTGTTAAGCCCCGATAAACGGACCGCGAAAGTAGGTTTTTCCAGCACCAGCCGATCCCGGATGGCGTGCATGGTGAATTGCTCGGTGTGCCAATGGCCGGCATCCACCAGCAGCAACCGGCCTTCCGGCTCCTGGAACTGGTGGTATTTGGCATCGGCCGTTACCATGGCATCGGCCTTGGCGGCCAAGGCATTGCCGAGCAGGAAGGTGCCGCTTCCGCCACAGACCGCCACCCGCTTTATGGGCCTTCCCAAAGCCTCCGAGTGCCGCAGGTTGGGTTGGCCGAGAACGGTCTTCAGGTGCTGGAGGAAGTCCCCCTCGGCCATGGGTTCGGGCAGCTCACCAAGCAGACCGGCCCCGATGCGGGGGTCTTGGTTGGCCAGTTGATAGAGGTCGTAGGCCGCCTCTTCGTAAGGGTGAGCGGTTCTCATGCCCTGCAGAATGACCGCCTCACGCTCAACAGGATAGATCACTTCCACCCTGACCTCGGCCTCTGCGTGCCGTTCGCCGCGCACGCCCGCGAAAGGGTTGGTGCCCTCGCCTGCCCGGAACGTTCCCCTACCACTGAGGTTGAAGCTGCACTGGTCGTAGGCGCCAATATGCCCGGCGCCCGCCTCGAAAAGGGCCGAACGCACCGCTTCGGCGTGGGCCTCGGGCACAAAGACGACCAGCTTCCTAAGCCGATCGGCCTTGGGCTCGAGGACTGAAAGTGGCTTTAGACCTAACCGCTTGGCCAGTTCGCCGTTCACGCCATCGATCACATTGTCCAGGTTGGTGTGAATGGCATAGATGGCGATGTTCTTGCGTAGCGCCAGCTCGATGGTGCGCTCCACCGCGTTGCTGCCTGTGAGCCGCTTCAGTCCTTTGAAGATGACCGGGTGGTGGCAAATGATGAGGTTGCAGCCTTCGCGCTCGGCCTCCACCACGGTGCGCTCATCGCAATCCACCGATACCAGAGCAGCGGTGGCTTCGGCGTTCCGATCACCGACCTGAAGCCCGCAGTTGTCATAGTCCTCCTGCAGGGCGAGTGGAGCCCAGTGTTCGAGGACGGAGATGATGGAGGCGATGGTTTGGGGCATGTTTAGAAGTGTTGTTCCACTGCGAGGGTCCTGTACGCTTCACTGCAACATCAGGCACGGATAGCAATAGAACAGGGTCTGTTAGATTAAGTGTGTCACGATCTTGATCACTGATGTTGTTGATGTAGTTGGGTTTTCAACGAGGGGGTCTGGGGGAGACTGATAACGTGTTGATCGGTGTTGGCCAGTTGTGGATCGAAGCGCGGTCCGAAGAGCAAGCGTAACTCGGCTGCGATCTCACGCCAGGCGAAGATGGGCTTTGCGGCCATCTTCTCCACGATGCGCTGCTGGGCCAAGAAGAGCAGTTTGAGCAGGGCCATGTCGTTCTCGAAGACGCGCTTGGTCTTGGTGTATTTGCGCAACTGGGCATGGAAGCCCTCGATGGGGTTGGTGGTGTAGATCAGCCGCCGGATACGCTCGCTGTACCGGTATTGGCTGGCCAGAAGCGGCCAGTTGATGCGCCAGGAGTTCACCGCTTGCGGATAGCGCTCGCCCCATTTGTCGCTGAACACTTCCAGTGCTTGCAGGGCACGCTCCTCGTTGGGTGCCCGGTAGATGGCCCGCATGTCCTTGACCACTTCCTTGTAGTGCTTGTAGCTCACGTACTTCAAGGTGTTGCGCACCTGATGCACAATGCACAGCTGGATGTCGCTCTGCGGGTACACCAGCGCGATGGCCTCGGAGAAGCCGCTGAGGTTGTCGATGCACGCGATCAGCATGTCCTCCACCCCGCGCTGGCGTAGGTCGTGCAGCACGCTCAGCCAGAACTTGGCGCCTTCGTGCTGGCCAACGTAGAGGCCAAGCAGGTCCTTGTGGCCATCGGGGCCCACGCCAAGGGCGGTGTAAACGGCTTTGTTCACCACGCGACCCTCTTCCTTCACCTTGAAATGGATGGCATCGAGCCATACGATGGCGTAACGCGCTTCCAAGGGGCGCTGCCGCCATGCCTGCACATCGGCGACCACCTGGTCGGTCACCGCGCTGATGGTGGCTTCGCTCACTTCGATGCCGTAGAGGTCGCGCACATGGTCGCTGATGTCGCGCTGGCTCATCCCCAGTCCATAGAGCTTGATGATCTTCAGGTCCAGCTCGGCGTTCAGAACCCGTTCCCGTTTAGGCAGCAGCAGTGGGTCGAAGGTCCCGTTCCGGTCCCGCGGGGTGGCGATGTCCACCTCCCCGTGTGCGGTCTTCACCCGCTTGCGGCCGTGCCCGTTGCGCCGGTTGGCCTTGCCGGTGTCCTCTTCCAGATGCGCGCTCAGCTCTCCCCGTAGGGTGGCTTCCATCAGCCGTTTTACCAAGGGCGTCAGCACCCCTTCGCTGCCGCTGAGCGGCTTGCCCAGAAGCAATTGCTTCATGGCCTCCTTCTCGAAGGCTTCGTAATCGAACTTGTCCGTCTTGTCTTCCATGGGTCAGGGTTTGAAGTTCGCAACTCCGGCCTGACACACTTTACTGAACAGTCTCATAGAACACGCTCATTGCCCTCCCGCGACCTTCACATAGCAAGTCTCGCAACCCTCGTTGCCATAGCAGAATCCCATCCATCCTTTGTCCTGTTCAACAAATGTGCTCACTGTCGTGCGCTCCACCCACTCCTTGTCCATCGGGGCGGAAGCATCGAAGACGGGTCTGCTCATCAGCCCATCAAAGTGAATCCTAGCGCCGCCCCCTAGTTTCCACTTACCGTCAGTCTCGGCAAGCAAATCTCCCCGATGGTCGTATATCCGGTGTCGAAATGAGCCAGCTCCTGACAGAAAAAGTGAATCCTGCAAGTCCAGCCATGAAGTGTTCACATACGTGCCAACAACATCCTGCTCTTCGGCACCACAGGCTGCCAGAAGAACCCAGCTAACCAGAAGAACACCCTGACCCCGAAAGACCATTCGCTGCATGAGCTTAAACCCGGTGCTCAAACATAGTCAGCATGCAATCGGACACTGTTCGCCCACTCAACATCTTTGGCCTTCCAGATGATTCCATTGAAGAGCCTTCTCCTCCCCCTCTCCTGGCTCTACGTCGGCATCCTCCGCCTCCGGCATTGGCTCTACGACGCCAACCTTCTAAAGAGCACGCGGCCCAGCGTCCCCACCATCGTGGTGGGCAACCTCTCGTTCGGTGGCACGGGCAAGACACCGCACGTGGAACTGATCCTGCGCACACTGGCCGGAGCTGGCAACATGGCCACACTGAGCCGGGGCTACGGTCGCAGCGGAACGCAAGTGCTGGAGGTGCAATCGAACATGGATGCCGCCAGTGTTGGCGACGAGCCCTTGCAGCTGAAGCGCAAGTCCCCTGACGTGCGCGTGTTCGTGGGTGCGGATAGGACGGCAGCACTGGCAATCATCAAGCAACACGTGAAAGACCTGCGGTTGGTCGTGCTGGACGATGCCTTCCAGCACCGGCGCGTGCAGGCCGGACTGAACATCCTGCTCACTACCTGGACCAAGCCATGGCACCGCGATGCGCTCGTGCCTGCTGGCACCTTGCGCGATGTGCCTTCGCGCAGCCGGGCCGCCCAAGCAGTAGTGGTAACCAAGTGCCCGCATACCCCTTCTCCTGCCGAGCAAGCGCAGTGGCGTATTGACTTGCGGCTGCTTCCAGGGCAAGCGTTGTTCTTCAGCGGACTGCGGTATGCAGCGCCTCGTGCGCTGTCCGCTGCCGGAGCGCTGACGACGGAAGTCGCGCTGGGCGGCAAAAGGTGTTTGGTCGTCACCGGCATCGCCGACCCGGCACCCTTCGTTGAGCATGTGCGTTCGTTGGGTGCAACCACCGAGCACCTGCGCTTTCCGGACCATCACGCTTTCAGCTCGGCCGACCTCCGGAAAGCGGCGGAGCGCTTGGCTACTTTCGCGCCCGGCCCGGAATTGCTGGTGACCACGGAGAAAGACGCCATGCGCCTGCTCCCCCACCTGCACCAAGGGTCCTTGGCCAAAGCAACGGTCGTGGTGATCGGTGTGGAGGCCGTCATCCTCAACAACCAAGACCGGTTCACCCGACTTCTGCATGACCACATTGGAGCGCATCAAGCGCACGGCTGACTTCCTGAAGCAACGCACCAACGGCTTCGCGCCGCGCACCGGCATCATCCTCGGCACGGGCCTCAGCGGCTTGGGCAAGGAGATCAAGGTGGAGCATACTGTTCCTTACAGTGAAGTGCCGGACTTCCCGGTGAGCACCGTGCAAGGCCACAAGGGCCAGTTCCTCTTCGGCACCTTGGGCGGCAAACCCGTGGTGGCCATGCAGGGGCGCTTCCACTACTACGAAGGCTATACCATGGAGGAAGTGGTGCGGCCGGTGCGCGTGATGAAGTACCTCGGCATCCAGCAGCTGTTCGTGAGCAACGCCAGCGGCGGCGTGAACCCCGACATGATCATCGGCGACCTGATGATCCTCGACGACCACATCAACCTGTTCCCCAACCCGCTCATCGGCCCGAACATCAACGAACTGGGCACACGGTTCCCGGACATGAGCGAGCCTTACGATCACCAATTGATCGCCAAGGCGAAGGACATTGCGAAGGCGAACAGCATCCGCGTGATCACGGGCACCTACGTGGGCTTGACCGGTCCGACGCTGGAGACACCTGCCGAGTACCGCTACGTGCGCAACCTCGGTGGCGATGCCGTGGGCATGAGCACCGTGCCGGAGGTGATCGCTGCGCGGCACATGGGCCTGCCCTGCTTCGCCATGAGCGTCATCACCGACCTCGGCGTGCCCGGCCTGATCGAGAAGACAACGCACGAGATGGTGCAGCGCGTGGCGGAGGAAGCCGAGCCGAAGCTGACGTTGATCATGCGTGAACTCATTGCTGCGAGCTGATGAAGAGTAATGCTGGCCACAGGCCATGGGCCGCGGGCCACGGGCTGCGCAGAGCGGCTCGAGCCTTTACTGCGATCCTCCTTCACTGCGCGTTCGGAGCCGGTGTTTTCGCACAGGACAGTTTGAACATGTCGCTGGCGGCGCGCTGGCACGTCGACACGATCCCCGCGACATGGATGTACGGCAACGTTTACAACGCGGTGTGGGGGTACGTGCGCGACGGGCACGAGTACGGCATCATCGGCAGTACGTCCGGCACGCACATCATCGATGTCACCAACCCGCCGACCATCACGGAGACGGCGTTCATCCCCGGCGCTTTCCAAGGAACGGACGTGGTGCACCGCGAGTTCAAGACCTATCAGGACCGGCTCTATGCCGTTACCGACGAGGGCATCGGCACGTTGCAGATCATCGACCTGCGCTGGTTGCCGGACAGTGCACCGGTAACCTACAACAGCAGCGCGCTCTTCTACCGGGCGCACACGCTGTGGATCGATACGCTGCATGCGCGGCTTTACACATGGGCGGGCTCATCGCAAGCCGCCGTCTACGACATCAGCAACCCCGACCAACCCGCGCTGCTCAACGATTGCGAAGACGACATCCCTTGGTGGGGATCGGAGATCGGCTGGGTGCACGATGGGTACGTGACCGACAACGTGGCTTACGTGAACCACATGGAAGGCATGGCCATCGTGGACTTCACGAACATCAATTCACCGCAGCTGCTCGGCACCTTGGACAACTACCCGCAGCCGGGCTACAACCACAGCGGCTGGCTGCACGAAAACGGCTGGCTGTACGTGATGGCCGACGAAACGCACGGCACCGACCTGAAGCTCTTCGACGTGAGCGACCCGAACGACATCCAGTTCATCGACACGATCGGGGTGGAGTGGAACGAGCTCTCCATCGCGCACAACCCGCACTTCCACGGCGATCTGCTGCACGTGAGCTATTACTACGATGGCTACTGGTTGTGGAACGTGGCCGATCCCGCGAACGCGCAACTGCTCGGCTACTACGACACTTCGTTGGAGCCGCACGACGACAGCTACGAAGGCGCGTGGGGCGTGTATCCGTACCTGCCGAGCGGCCGTGTGCTGGTGAGCGACATGCAACGCGGCCTGTTCGTCATCGACATCAGCGCGGCGGTGAGCGTTGCAGAAGCCACGGAACCAGAGACGCTGCAGGCGTTCCCGAACCCGGCATCAAGCTCCGTATCGTTCATTGCTACGGGGGTGGTGCAACAGATCGAACTCGTTGCCACGGATGGAAGGGCCCATGCCGTCCCGTTCACAGCACAGAACGACCGCTGCACGCTCGACCTGTCGGGTTTGTCTGACGGCCTGTACGTGGCACGCATCCGCACTGGCAACCGTGTTCTTTCTTCGCGGATCGTTAAGCAAAGCGTTCGATGAGCAAGCATTGGAGCGAAGAGTGGGACCTGGTGGTGGGCCTTGAGGTGCACGCGCAGTTGCTCACGGAGAGCAAGGCCTACAGCAGCGATCCGAACGCCTACGGCGACCACCCGAACACGAACGTGAGCCCGGTGACCGTGGGCTTGCCGGGCGTTCTTCCGGTGATGAACAAGAAGAGCATCGAGCTGGCCGTGCGCATGGGCCTCGCCTGCGGAAGCACCATCGCCGAGCGGATGCACTTCGCCCGCAAGAACTATTTCTATCCCGACCTGCCGAAGGGCTACCAGATCACTCAGGACAACACGCCTATCTGTGTTGGCGGTGCGATCGCCATCCCTGTCGGCGAAAAGAATGATAAAGGACGCCCCTCGACTGCGCTCGGTGTGACAAAGGAGAAGGTCATCCGACTGGTGCGCATCCACCTGGAAGAAGATGCTGGCAAGAGCATCCACGACGTGGATCCGTTCAACACGCTGGTCGACCTGAACCGCGCCGGAGTGCCACTGATCGAGATCGTGAGCGAGCCGGATATCACCAGTAGCCAAGAGGCCTACGACTATTTGGTGGAAGTGCGCCGCATGGTGCGATACCTGGACATCTGCGACGGCAACATGGAGGAAGGCAGCCTTCGCTGCGATGCCAACATCAGCGTAAAGCCGAAGGGCAGTACGGTGCTGGGGAACCGCTGCGAAGTGAAGAACCTCAACAGCTTCAAGAACGTGCAGCGTGCCATCGAGCATGAGGCGCAACGCCAATCGGAGATCCTCGCGGCCGGCGGCACCATCGAACAGCAGACGCGCACGTTCGACGCCGTGAAGGGCACCACTGCAGCGCTCCGCAGCAAGGAGCAAGCGCACGACTACCGGTACTTCCCCGAGCCTGACCTGCAACCCGTTACGGTAAGCACGACGGCGCGCGAACGCATCCACGCAGCCATGCCGCCGCTGCCCCGCGAGCTGCGTGCGAAGTACACAGCAGAGCTCGGCCTCAGTCCGTACGATGCCAATGTCCTCACGGACGACAAGAGCACTGCGCTCTACTACGAGGCGGTGATCGCCCACACGGCCAACCACAAAGCTGCGGCCAACTGGGTGACCGGCGAGGTGCGCAGCTGGATCAACGAGCGTGGCTTGGAAATGGACCATTTCCCCGTGAAGCCGGAGAAGCTCGCCGGCCTCATCGCGCTCATCGACAGCGGTGCCATCAGCCATAGCGGGGCATCGCAGAAGCTGCTACCCCTGATGGTGGAACATCCAGCCCTCGACGCCGCTGCACTGGCCAAGCAGCACGACCTGCTGCAGGACGCCGGAGATGATGTGATCACCAACGCCGTGAAGGAAGCCATGGCGCGTTACCCGGAAAAAGTCGCGGCATACCGCGGTGGCAACAAAGGCATGCTCGGCCTCTTCATGGGTGAAGTGATGAAAGCGTCCATGGGGAAGGCCGATCCCCGGAAGGCCAACGACCTCGTGAAGCAACTCCTCGAACAAGACAACTGATCGATGATGAAGACGACCTCACTACTGCTCACATCTTCCGTTCTCCTGGCCGCGTGCGGCGGCTCCGTTGGTGGCGGCGCCACCGTGGAGCTCTCGATCGAAGGCGGTGCGGGCAAGACCATCCGCTTGGACCGCAGCGTAGGCCGCAACGTGGTGACCATGGACAGTGTAACACTTGACGCCAACGGCAAGGGTTCGCTCGATGCCTCGCACCTGCCGCTCGACTTCTACTACCTCAACTTCGACCGCAGCAACTACCTGATCCTTGCGCTCGACAGCACCGAAGGCGCGCAGGTGACCGCCAAGGCCGACGACCTGAAAAAGGCGAGCAGTGTCACGGGTAGCAAGCATGCCACGGCGCTGTACACCTTCATGCGCGACAACGAAGTGTATCGCACGCGCAAGGACAGCATCCGCAACATCATCAACACGGGCGAGGCGCCCACGGCCATGGACGCCTTCAACCAATTGAACGCCGAGTTCTTCGACCGCTGCAAGAGGACGGTGGCGGACAACCCGAGCTCACCAGTGCAACTCGCCGCCATTGCGCAGATCGACCAGACCAAGGAACCCGCCTTGGTCCAGCAGGTGCGTGAGCAGCTCGGTAAGGTGATGCCCAACACCGATGCTTATGTGGACTTCAACTCGCGCTTTGCTCGCGAAGAGCAGATGCGCCAGCAACAGGAGCAAATGCTGGCCCAACAGAAACAAGCTGAGGCCATGCAGGCCGGTACCGCCATCGGTGCTCCCGCGCCGGAGATCGAGCAACCCACGCCTGATGGCGGCACATTGAAACTGAGCAGCCTGCGCGGCAAAACGGTGCTCATCGATTTCTGGGCCAGTTGGTGCCGACCGTGCATCGCGGAGTTGCCGCATGTGAAGGAGGCGTACAGCAAGTACAAGAGCAAGGGCTTCGAGATCTACGGCGTGAGCTTCGACAAGAACAAGGACGCCTGGGTGAACGCCATCAACCAGCACGACCTGCCCTGGAAACACGTGAGCGACCTCGGCTGGTGGCAGAACGCGGCCGCCGGTCCTTATGGCGTGCAGAGCATCCCGCATACCGTTCTCATCGACAAGGACGGGAAGATCATCGCGAAGAACCTGCGCGGCGCAGCGCTGGAGCAGAAGTTGGCGGAGGTGCTGGGTGGGTAATTGAGCGCGATGAGGTGGTCACCTTGCTCGAACATGGCAACGGAGCGCCGCCGTCATCGCGAGCGACTGCGAGGAGGCTTTGCGACGAAGCAGGAGCGACGCGATCCAGCAGTTGGCGTCGTGCTGGATCGCTTCGGCCCTATGAAGGTCCTTGCGATGACGTGGGTGCGATCCACCCTCTCATTGGCGTTGACGTCTGCTGCAGGGATCGGCCACGGACAAAGCACGAACTACTTCCAGCAGGAAGTCGCCTACGGCATTGATGTGGAGTTGGATGATGTGCGCCACGAGCTGCGTGCCAACGAGACCATCACCTACACCAACCGCAGCAGCGTTGCGCTGGACACGCTCTGGTTCCACCTCTACCCCAACGCCTACAAGCAACGGGGTACCGCGCTGAGCAAGCAGCAGGCGTTGCACAACGACCTGGACCTCTGGTTCGCGGATGACAAGGACCGCGGCTTCATCGACAGCCTCGACTTCCGCAGCAACGGACAAGCTATCGCTTGGGGGACTCACGAGCAACACATCGACATCGCTTGGCTGAAGCTGACCACGCCGTTGCAGCCGAATGCAAGTATCATCATCACCACGCCGTTCCGCGTGAAGATCCCCGACGCGCGTTTCTCGCGGCTGGGGCATACCGGACAGGCGTACTACATCACGCAGTGGTACCCGAAACCGGCCGTGTTCGACAGCCAAGGGTGGCACGCCATGCCCTACCTGGACCAAGGCGAGTTCTTCAGCGACTTCGGCTCGTTCGATGTGCGCCTCACCTTGCCGCAGAATTATGTGGTGGGTGCCACGGGCGAGTTGCAGAACGAGGAAGAGAAACAATGGCTGGATGAGCTCGCCAGGAGCAATCGCGGAGAGAAGGGATCCAACGCGTTTCCGTTGAGCGCGCCGAACACCAAGACGCTGCACTTCATGCAGGACAGCGTGCTCGACTTTGCGTGGTTCGCCGACAAGCGCTTCCTCGTGGAGAAGAGCAACGTTGCCTTGCCCAGCGGCCGCGCTATTGCAACCTGGGTGATGTACACCCCTAAGAACGCCCCCAACTGGTGGAAGTCCGTTGAATTCGTGAACCAGGCCGTACTGCACTACAGCCAATGGGTTGGCGAATACCCGTTCAACGCGTGCACGGCGGTGGACGGCACCATCAGTGCGGGTGGTGGCATGGAGTACCCGATGATCACCATCATCGGCGATGGAGTGGACGGCATGTCGCTCGACGAGGTGATCGCGCACGAGGTGGGCCACAACTGGTTCCAAGGCATCCTGTCGAGCAACGAGCGCGATCATCCCTGGATGGACGAAGGCATGAACAGCTTCGTTGAACTGCGCTACATGCGCCAGCGCTACCCGGGCAATGTCTCCGTGATCGCAGAGGACATCCCGAAATTCCTGTTCAACGGCCGGTCGTTGAGCCACCGCGAAGTGCTGGAACAGGCGTACCGCTTCAATGCGCGCCGCAACTTGGACCAGAGCTGCGGTCTTCACAGCGAAGACTACACGAGCACGAACTACGGCACCAGCGTGTACATGAAGACCGCGCTTGTGTTCGACCATCTCTTCGCCTACCTCGGCGACTCGCTGTTCGATGCCTGCATGCACGAGTACTACCGGCGGTGGGCGTTCAAGCATCCGAAGCCGCATGATGTTCATATGGCGTTTCAACAAGTAAGTGGAAAAGACCTTAGTTGGTGTTTTGATCTCCTGCTCGCAGAGGAGCAAAAGGTCGATCTGCAGGCTCGGCGACTTGGGCGTGAGGTACTTCGAATCAAGTCCTCGGTCACCGGGCACACCTCGTTCATGCCGGCACACCTATTTGCATTGGCGGGACAAGATTCGGTCGGATCAAAGTGGCTAGAGGTGGGCCAAGACGGGTTCTTGTCAGAGCCCATCGGAAATGGATGGTCGTACAACAACAATGGACCTGGGGGAAAGTTCAAGGTCCAACTTCCCTGGCCCAACGCCACACGCGTCACCATTGATGCCGGCCACCGCACCTTGGACATCGACCACCGCAACAACACCGTACGCAGCAAAGGCATCCTGCGCAGTTGGACGCCTGTGCGGTTGAAGTGGCTGGCGGGAATTGAGCACCCCGAGAAGCGGACCTTGTACTGGACGCCGATCATTGCAGGCACCGTGCACGACGGCTTCCAGGCAGGCCTAGCACTGTACAATACAGTCTTCCCCAGCCAGCGCACGGAGTTCGTGTTCGCGCCACTTTATGCCACCGGGAGCCAGCGCATGGTGGGTGGAGGCCGCATCGAGCACCACTTCGATCGGCTGCGCAGCAGTTGGTTCCGCAACATCCATGTGGGCGTCAGTGGGCGCACGGCCAGCCTGCGCGAAACGGACAACCTCGACATCTGGTACGAGAAGGCCAGCCCGAGCATCCGGTTCGACATCAAGCGACCGTTGGCCAAGCCCACGCAGCACAGTTTCGGTGGGCGTGTGGTGTACATCCGTCGTAGCTACAAGACCACCTCGGAGAAAGTTCCCAGCTCCTACCTGCTGCGCGATGACCAGTGGATCAGCGAACTGGGCTACGATGGGAAGTACCTGCATCCCCTCGGCCCAGCTACATGGAACGCCACGCTCACCCAAGGTGACGAATGGCTCCGCGCTTCCGTGGAAGTCAAGAAGGCCTTCGTGTACGACAAGCGCAAGCACAGTGTGCGGCTGCGGTTGTTCGCGGGATCATTCCTCGGCACGCCAGCACGCTTGCAGGCAGGCGAAGCATGGCGTTTGAGCTGGAACGCGGACGACCCGTTCCTCGACCGTGCGTTCATCGGCAGGAGCGCTGATGCTGGGCTCTGGGCCAATCAGTTCAGCAAGGACCAAGGCGCTTTCAAGACAGGTTTCCGCCAAGGTGGATCCGCCTCCTACATCGGTGCGGTGAACTTCGAGCTCGATCTGCCGGTGCGCTTCCCGATCGCGGTGTTCGCCAGTGCGGGCGTGGTGCCCGTGACAACGATCGCCAACGATGGCACGCGCAACGAAAAAGGCGAGCTGCTGTACGAGGCCGGCATCGGCCTGCCGCTGTGGAAGGACATGATCGAGGTCTGGATGCCGTTAGTTTGGTCGAGCAACATCAGCGATGAGCTGGAGTTCCGCGATGTGCCGGTGGTGGAGCGCATCCGTTTCGTTCTGGCCTTGGAGAAGATGGACCCCACCCGCATCGTGCGCAACTTGCGGCCCTGATGAACGCCGCTCGCATCGTCTTCCTGTCCGATTTCCACTTGGGCGTGCCCAACGCCATGGACAGCCTGGCGCGCGAGCACCGCATCGTGAAGTTCCTCGATGAGGCGGCGAAGGACGCCACCGAGATCCACATCCTGGGGGATGTCTTCGATATGTGGTTCGAGTGGCGCAAGGCCGTTCCGCGGGGCCACGTGCGCTTGCTGGGCAAATTGGCCGAGATCACGGACCGCGGTCTTCCCGTGCACCTGTACACCGGCAACCACGACATGTGGACCTTCGGCTACCTGGCCGAGGAGTGCGGCCTCATCGTTCATCATGCACCGGTGACGCGTGAGTGGAACGGCATGAAGTTCCTGATCGGTCACGGCGATGGCCTCGGCCCCGGCGACCATGGCTACAAGTTCATCAAGCGGGTGTTCCGCAGTCCCGTCAGCCAATGGCTCTTCGCGCGGCTGCATCCCAACTTGGCCCTGGGCATTGCGGAGTTCTGGAGCGGCCGCAGCCGAAAGAAAAGCTACGATAACGACCGCAAGTTCCTCGGTGAGGCGAACGAGTGGCTGGCCATCCACTGCCGGGAGGTGCTGCAACGCGAACACTTCGACTTCTTCGTGTTCGGCCACCGGCACCTGCCCATGGACCTGCAGGTTGGTGAGCGTTCGCGTTACGTCAACCTCGGTGATTGGATCACGCGCTTCACGTACGCCGTGTTCGATGAGCACGGCATGCGGCTCATCGCGCGGGTGGGCGATGGTCCGTTGAGCGCGGATGTGCCCGCGCCGAGAGTGCCGGAGTAGCAGCCGGCGCGCTCGTCAGCTCTTCCCCGCCATCAACTTCACAAGGTCCACCAAGCGATTGCTGTAGCCCCATTCGTTGTCGTACCAACCCACCACCTTCACGTGGCCACCCACTACGCTGGTGAGGCCCGCATCGAAAATGCAGCTGTGCGGATCGCCGACGATGTCGATGCTCACGATCGGGTCCTCGGTGTAACGGAGGATGTTCCTCCACCGGCCCTCGGCCAACTGCTTGAAGTGCGCGTTGATTGCCTCCACGCTCACGGGCTTGCGGACCAGACAGGTGATGTCGGTGAGCGACCCGTCCGGAACCGGGACACGGATGCCGCAGCCGCCCATTCTTCCTTCGAGGTGGGGGAACACACGCGTGATGGCCTTTGCCGCGCCTGTGGTCGTGGGGACGATGCTCACCGCAGCTGCTCGCGCCCGTCGCAGGTCCTCGTGCGGTGCATCGTGCAAACGCTGATCGCCGGTGTAGCTGTGAACAGTGGTCACATAGCCGCTCTCGATGCCGCAGAGTTCATCCAGCGCTTGGATCATGGGCGCGGCGTTGTTCGTGGTGCAGCTCGCGTTGCTTATCACGCGCTCTGTCCCCGTTAAGGAATGCTCGTTCACGCCCAGCACCACAGTGGGCGTGTCATCGCTGGCGGGAGCGCTAAGGATCACGCGGCCTGCACCGGCATCCAGATGCGCCTGAGCCTTGTCCGCTGAGCGGAACCGCCCCGTTGCTTCAATGACGAAATCGATGCCCAGGGCCTTCCACGGAAGTCGGGCGGGATCGGCCTCGGAGCAAGCCCTGATGCGCTTGCCCCCCAGCACCAAGTGCTGCTCATCGTGCTCAACAGTGCCTTTGAAGACACCGTGCACGCTATCGTATTTGAACAGGTGCGCAAGCGTGCGGTTGTCCGTGATGTCGTTGATCGCGACGAGTTCAATGTCGTTCCGCTCCAACAGGATACGGGTGGTCATACGGCCGATGCGGCCGAATCCGTTGATCGCTACGCGGGGTGCTGCCATGGGTTGCTCAGATGACTTGTCGCGGGTGCAAAGGACTGAAAAGAAGAAGCCCCTTCCGCAACAACGGAAGGGGCTTCCACAGGGATCACAACGCTCAGCGGTTCACCACCAAACGACCAGTGCGTGAGGACCCGTCGATGCGGACATCAACAACATAAGTGCCGTTGCGCAGGTCGCCCACGTTGATGTTCATGCGCTGCTTGCCCGGGGCCAGGCGCTGCTGAGGTACCGTGCGCACAACACGACCGTTCAGATCGTAAACCGTGGCAACCACCTGGCTCGTAGCACGCACTTCGAAGGCCACGGTCGCTATGTCACTTGCCGGGTTGGGGAACACCAGCAGGTTGCTGGCCGCATTGGCCGAGCTCTGTCCGGCTGTCGGCGGCACCACGCCCAAGAGCGTCTCGCTCTTGAAGAAGCCGCGACCGTGCGTGGCCAAGTAAACCACACCCGGGTTCTCCACGAAATCAGCTCCCATCGGATGGGTTTGCCAGTTCCAGGTCTGCTGTCGCACTTGGAAGGTGGGCACCAGTTCCATGCCCGCGTTCTCAAAGGCCCAGTTGTCTCCGCCATCCTCGCTCACCATCACACCGAACTCGGTGCCCACCACGAAGAGGTCCGCGGAGGACGAATGGATGATGCCGTCGTAAACGGGCATACCGACCAGATCGGCCGGGATGTTGTTCCAGACGTTGATGGTGGTAGGCGCGGGTTGGTAAGCGTCCGTGCTGAGACGCACCTTGGAGGTGCCCCCGTATTCTCCTAGCGTGATCAGCAGGCGGTTGTTGTCGTTCGGGTCGGCACACAAACCGGTAATGGCCGCGCTGCCGTTATACACTTGGATGGGTGCCGACAACACACGGGTAGCGCTCGCTACATCGGCTGCCGCACTATCGTAGGCTTGGTCAAAGCCCTGCACCTTGTACACGTCACCCTCGCTGGTGCCCCAGAACAGGATATCTCCGTTGGCGCTCCACTCCAGCACGTTCACGTTGCCGCTGGCATTGGCCGCAACTTTCCACCATTCAACGTTGCCCGCGAAGCTCGTGGCATCGCGCGTTACCCAAATGCCGTCCGTGCCGGAAAAACCGACAGCGAACAAGGACTCCACACGGTCAGGTAGCTGAATGAGGTAGTTCACGGTATCACCTATCTGGTAAACCGTGTTGGCGGTCGTTCCGTCCGGGAAACCATCCAGCGACCAAGTGGTTGCGGGCAGCGGCACGGCCGGCATCTTCTTGCTGAAGATCTGCGGGAACGGATCACCCAGGGTGTCACCAACAGTGAAGTCATTGTCTTCCACGATCCACTCAACCGCGAAGAGGCCGGAGTCCGGGCTATTGAGGTCATTAGCATCCTCGAAGAGACGCATGTTGGTGTAGAAATCGCCCAAACCGTTCCCGGTGATATCACCGGGCTCGCCCAAAGCCAAGATGCGGGAATTGTAGAAGTCCCCGAACACCCCACCAGCGTTGTTGCTGCGGAATACAGCACCAGCGTAAATGGAGGCCATCATGACGTTCGGGTCCAACTGGCTGATCTCACAATCGAAACCATCACCGCCGCTCACTTCAATGGCGCGGCGCGGGTCGTTCGCTGCAGCGAACGAGATGTACTGGGTGCCGTTGTCCTGTGTTCCGCCCATGACACGGCCTTTCGGGTCATGCGTTCCGCTGTAGAACTGCGTGACGTTGTAGTCCTTGTTGGAAGCGAGCCAAGCGAAGTTCCCACCAGAGCCGAACGACTTGTATACACCACCATCGCAACCGACGTAGAGCGTGGTTCCATCCGGCGACCAGGTCAGTTCATGCACATCGGCATGAACGCATACGAAGCAGCCCGGGAAATCCTGGGCGATGGCCACTTGCTCCGGTTGGGCGTTCAGGGCGGTTTTCCACAGCGAAACGCCACCCACGAAGATCTCCTCCTTGTTCTGCGGGTTAACCGTGATCACGATGTCGTAGTTCCCCTGGGTGTTGTCCCCGAAAATGTCCAGCGCCGGTGCGTCGGTACCGCTGGGCCAGATCTGATCCCAAACCTGACCTCCATCCGTGCTGTAGAAACCACCACGCATTGCACCACCGCCTGTGGCGATAAGCGCATACATGTAGTTCACGTCCTGTGGGCTGATGGCGAATTCGACCCGCCCGATCCCGCTGGTCGGCAGGCCATCGTTGGCCGCGATCTGGTCAAATGAGTTTCCGCCGTTGACACTTACCCAGTTCTGTGTGCCGGTCCTGAGAAGGATGCCGACATCACCGCTTTCATCTTTCACGACCTCCAGTGACTGGCAGAAGCTCGAAGAAGTGATCCCGGGAACCGTCGAAAACGTATTGGCCGACTCATCGTAGATCCGGGGCCCGTTGTTGGTCGCCACCCACAGTTTGTTCGCATCGTTCGGATCAGCAATGATCTTGTTCGTGATGGCCCAATCAGCGCCACCGTTCCAGTTGGTCGGCGGACCAGTGACCAGTTCGAAGCTTGCGCCACCGTCGTTCGAACGGTAGATACCGTGGCCGATGAAACCACTGCCGCCGCTTCCACCTGCGCCTTCCGCACTGTTGCCCGTGGCCACGTAGATCTTGCCGCTGTTCGTCACCGCAATGGAGCTGATGATGAGGCTCTCGCTCAACCCGCTCACACGCTGCCATGTGTTGGCGGCGTCCTCGCTTTTCCAAAGGCCACCGCTCACACCACCGGCCCACACCGTGTTCGGTGCGTCGGGATGGATGCAGATGGTGCGCGTACGACCACCCACATTGTTCGGCCCGATATTATCCCACTGGAAGCCGACCGCCTTCGCCTGCATAGCTGCGTATTGACGAGCGGCAGCGTACGCTTTGATGTAGTCTTCGGCCTCCACCTGGCCGGTCACGGAGTTCTTCCGGATCATTGCCAAGTACTCCTGCATGCCTTTGGCGCTGGCGGCCGGGTCCTTGGCTGACCGGGCTTCATAGGCCGTTTGCCCGCTGTTCACCCACGATGTGAGCGCAACAGCTGAAACAGTGGAGATGCCTAGTATGAGGGGTAACGTCCGTTTCATGGTCTGGAAGGTCTTCGATGCGGGTCGAAAGTAGGGTTGGCGGAGCAGGGGCCTTCAATCCCCGGGGCCGATCCGAAGCTGGCCCTATACAGGTCCGAGGCCACGGGTTGTCCCGGTTTGAAGGCGTGCAATATATCAGAGGACGTGTTTCTCGGCGTGGTAGCTGCTGCGCACCAGCGGGCCGCTCTCCACGAACCGGAATCCCATGCTCTTGCCAAGCTCCTCATAGCGCTTGAACCGGTCGGGGTGAACGAACTCCTGGACACCCAGATGGGCCTTTGTCGGTTGCAAGTATTGCCCCAGGGTAACCACGTCCACGCCCACGGAGCGCAGGTCCTCCATGGCTTCCACCACCTCTTGGTCCGTTTCGCCCAAACCGAGCATGATCCCGCTCTTGGTGCGCAATCCGGCGCGCTTGCTGCGCATGAGCACCTCCAGACTGCGATCGTACTTGGCCTGCACGCGCACTTTTCGGGTGAGCCGCCGCACTGTCTCGATGTTGTGGCTCAGCACATCGGGCTGGGCATCCAGCACCACCTGAAGGTTCTCCCACTTCCCTTGGAAGTCAGGGATGAGCGTCTCGAACTTGGTGGCCGGGCAGCGACGGCGGATGGCCCGGATGGTGCGTGCCCAGATATCGGCACCACCATCGGCGAGGTCATCGCGGTCCACGCTGGTGATGACACAATGCTTCACCCCCATCAGCTCAACGCTGCGGGCCACGCGGGCCGGCTCGAAGGGATCCACCGCTTCGGGGCGGCCGGTGGCCACGGAACAGAAGCCGCAGGACCGGGTACAGGTGTTGCCGAGGATCATGAACGTGGCCGTGCCGGCACCCCAGCACTCACCCATGTTGGGGCAGTTGCCGCTCTGGCAGATCGTGTGGAGCTTGTGCTCCCCAACGATGTCGCGCACCTTCCGGTAGTTCTCACCGGTGGGCAGTTTCACACGAAGCCAGTCGGGCTTCTTGGCCCGTGGCTCGGCAACCGGCACATGCTCGCTCATCGGATCGTCTTCTTACCGAACTGCAGCGAGGCGAAAAGCGTGATGAAGAACCGCTTGTTGTGCACATCGCCTTTCTCCGCCATCAGCGGCATCGGCTCAGCATAGGCATCAAGCGCGGCGCCGCATTCAATGGCCTTGATGGATACACCCGGGCTGGCATACTCGAAGTTGAACCCTGCCCTACCGAAGCCGCCAAAGTAGAACCGGCTCTCCTCCAAGCCACGGAACCAACTGGCCCGGCCATAGATGTTGTCCACGAAGTGCTTGTCCGGGTCGTACTGCTCAACCACAATGCTCTCGTACGGGACGTTCGTAGTGCCGATCTGCAGGTACACCGGCTTGATGAGCGCGATGCTCGGCCCAATGGCCCAGAACCAGTTCACTTCCACACCTCCCCGGCGCACCTTATCGCTGACCTGTTGCTTGCGACCGTAGGTAGGCCTGATGGCCACCATGTGGTTGATCTTCCCGTAGTAGTAACCGCGCGAGTCTTCGTAGTACGGATTGAAGCTCTTCACCTCCTTGGGATGCTTCATGCTCACGATCTCGATGCCCAAGGTGCGGCGCGTCTTGGCCGTGCGGTACTTGCCGTGCGTGAAATTCAAGCCCCAGCCATCGCTGTGGATGATGGCCCCGAAGCTGATCTCCTTGCTGTAGAGCGTCCGTTGGTCATCGAAACTGGTTTGCTGCGCCAGCAAACCTGAATGCACCGCGCAGATCAGCGCGACCAACAGTGACCATTGCAACCTATCCATGAGAGGACGCCAAAGCTAAGCAGCCTGTGAACGCAGGTGTTGAGCACCTTCGCACGCGGCGGCGGCATCAAGCAACCGCCATCCTTGGAATGGACACCGCGAAAGTGAAATACCTCGGCGACCTGCGCTGCGAGGCCGTGCATGTGCGCAGCGGGCAACGGATAGTGACGGATGCGCCGCCGGACAACCAAGGCCGTGGCGAAGCCTTCAGCCCGAGCGACCTGACGAGCACCTCGTTGGCTTGTTGTATGCTCACGATCATGGGCATTGCCGCCCGCGACCGCGGCTGGGACCTTTCGGGGATGGAGGCACGGGTCGTTAAGCACATGGCCAGCGACCCCAGGCGGATCGCCAAAGTGGAAGTGCACTTCAGCTTGGACGGGAGCCAACTGGACGCCAAGGCACGCACCATCCTGGAGCGGGCAGCCCACACGTGCCCGGTAGCCCTCAGCCTGCGCGAGGACCTTGTGCAAGAGATCGTCTTTGACTGGCAGGGACGACCGTAAACGCGAATGCCCCGGAGTGCCGGGGCATCATCGCGCTGGGGAGCAGCGGTTAGGCGCGTTCGGTGGGAACCTTGTGCACCTTGCCGTAGGCAGGGCAGCTCTGGTGCTTGTTGCAGCTTGTGAGCAACGCAGCGCCTGCTACGATCAGTGCTAGTACGAAGAGCGTCTTTTTCATCGTTCGTCGGTTCGTGCCGAGTGGATCTTCCTTCACTGCCGCTCCGGCTGCGGCCAAAATTATGCCTTCAACCATGCGCGCCCCGAAAAGGTTTCAACAAAGGGTTGGTGCATCTTTCGGGTCTGTGCGACAACCGCAGCCATGACCGATAACGCCCCGAAGACGCCGGATATTGGACCTGGGTGGTCCGAGCGGCTCGCACCGGCCATGGCAACCCCTTCGTTCATCGGGCTGAAGGAGTTCCTCGTGGGCGAGCGGGAGCGGTTCGCCGTCTACCCCAAGGGCAAGGACATCTTCAACGCTTTCCGCAGCACGGGTTTCGATGATGTGAAGGTGGTGATCCTCGGCCAGGATCCCTACCACGGACCGGGGCAGGCCCACGGACTTTGTTTTTCGGTCCCGGACGGAATACCACCCCCACCCTCCTTGGAGAACATCTTCAAGGAACTGGAACGCGACCTTGGCAAGGCAAAGCCAGCCAATGGCGATCTGACCACTTGGGCAACGCAAGGCGCGCTCCTGCTCAATGCCACACTGACGGTTCGGGCACACTCGGCAGGATCGCACCAAGGCAAGGGCTGGGAGCCCTTCACAGACGAAGCCATCCGACTGCTCAGCACTGAGCGCGAGGGTCTGGTCTTCATGCTCTGGGGCAGGTTCGCACAGGACAAAGCCGCGCTGATCGACGCGGACAAGCACTACATCCTGAAGGCACCTCACCCTTCACCCCTATCGGCACACCGCGGGTTCATCGGTTGCGGGCACTTCAGCACCGCCAACTCCATTCTTGAAGGTCAGGGGAAAACGCCCATAGCATGGTGACGCGACATTGGTGGTTGATCGCGTTGATGGCCATTGGGCCATGGGTCGGTGCGTCCGCGCAGCGCGCTGTTGTGCAGTTCGAGGCCGATGCACCGTTACCGAAACGGTTCGACACCACGATCGAACTGAAGGACGGATGGGACATCGCGATGGCGAGACAGGCTGCGGTGAACGACCTCCTGCGGCGAGGCCACTTGGAAGCCACGGTGGACAGTTGCCGGGGCGATTCCATGAAGACCGTTTGCGCGCTGCACGTGGGACCGAAGTACCGCTGGGCGCGGCTCAGCGTGCGGCCGGGCGATGCAGCGCTGGCGGCCGAAGGCGGCTACCGGCAGCGCAACTACGATGTGGAGCCGATCACTCCGGCCTCTGTTGCCACCCTGCTCAATGGCATACTGGACCATTGCAGCAAGCATGGATACCCCTTCGCCAAAACCGGGCTCGATAGTCTTCGGCAGGAAGCCGAGGGGTTGAATGCGCGCCTTTGGGTGGACAAAGGCCGTAGCGTGAAGATCGATAGCGTGATCGTGAAGGGCACCGCCAAGACCAACATGCGCTACCTGTATGCGCACTTGGGCGTGCGACCGGGCGACCTCTACGATGAGACGGTGATCCGCAACCTCGAAACACGCATCCGGGAGCTGGCCTTCGTGCAACAGAAGCAACGGCCCTACGTGCAATTCACGCAAGAACATACCAAGCTCTACCTCTTCCTGGACACCCGCAGTGCCAGCAGCGCGAACGGTATCCTCGGTTTGCAACCCGATGCCGTGACCGGTAAAGTGGTGCTCACCGGCGACGTTGACCTGAAGCTGCGCAACGCATTGCGGCGAGGTGAAGCCATCGAACTCAACTGGCGCAAACTGCAGGATCGAACTCAGGACCTGAAGCTGCGCACCAACATCCCCTACCTGCTCAACACGCCCTTCGGCACCGATCTGTCCCTGCGCATATTCAGAAGGGACACCACTTTCCTTGAAGTGAACGCACGCGGTGCCGTTGAGTACCTGATGGTGCGCGGTGGCAAACTCGGCCTATTCATCAACAACAAAAGCAGCGAGCGATTGGGCAAGCTCAACATCGCCACGCCGGGCTTGGCCGATGTTGACCTGCTGAGCTACGGCATGAACCTGACGCACGAGCGGTTCGACTACCGCTTCAACCCACGGAAAGGGCATACCGTTTTCGCTGAGGGCAGCGTGGGCAACAAACGCAGCACGACTGCGCTGGCCACCGGCGGCGAGCAACCTCCAGTGCAGGAAAGCCTGCAGGGTGAATTGCTCGGCAACGGCGCTTGCCACGTTCCGCTCAAGAAGCGAGGCACGCTTCGCATTGCCGGACAAGGCGGCTGGATGCTGAACGACAACATCTTCAGCAACGAGCTTTTCCGGGTGGGCGGCCTGAAGACCATGCGGGGCGTGGACGAGGCCTCCATCTTCTGTTCGGCGTATGCTATCGGCACCGTTGAGTACCGCTTCCTGTTCGAGGAGAACGGCAACTTCTCCGCGTTCGTTGACCTCGGCTGGTGGGAGGATGACAGCCGAGAGCAGTACATCAACGACGATCCCATTGGCTTCGGCGTCGGTGCCAGTTTCGAAACGAAGGCAGGCATCTTCGGCATCACCTACGCGCTGGGGCAGCAGTTCGACAATCCCATCGATCTGCGCGAGAGCAAAGTGCACTTCGGGTTCACCACGCTGTTCTGAGCACCGGGCTACCTTTAGCCCTCCCCAATGGAAGCAGCATTGTTCCTGTTGATCGGGCTCGCAGCGGGCGGTGCACTCGTGTGGTTCCTTTTGCGCAGCAAGTCGCAGGGATTGGTGGAGCAGTTGCAGGCCAACCATGCCCGCGAGCTGGAAGAGCGGGAGCGGCGGATAGCGGAAACACGCGGCGACCTTCTTCAACGCGATGGCGACCTGCGCAGCGCCGAACAGCGTCTGGCAGCCGAACTGGCCAAGGCCGACGCACGGGAGGAGAAGTTGAAGGAGCAGGCCACCTACATCACGGAGCTGAACGAACGCATGAAGGGCGAGTTCAAGGTGATCGCCGCAGAGCTGCTCAAGGAAAAAGGCAAGGAGCTGAACGAGCGCCAGAAGGAATCGCTCGAAGGCGTACTGAACCCGTTGAAGGAGCGGATCAAAGACTTCGAAGAGCAGGTGCGCAAGGCATACGACGAGGAAGGCAAGCAGCGGTTCGCGCTGAAGGGCGAGGTGGAGAAACTGCTCCAACAGAACATGCGCCTCAGCCAAGACGCCGACAACCTGGCCAAAGCGTTGCGTGGGGACAACAAGACCCAGGGCGACTGGGGCGAGATGATCCTGGAACGCTTGCTCGAGAGCAGCGGATTGGTGGAAGGAGTAGAGTACACTCTGCAGACGAGCAGCACGCTCTCCGATGGCTCTCGGCTACGACCCGATGCCGTGGTGCACCTGCCAGGCGGCAAGCACATCATCATCGATTCGAAGGTTTCGCTGACGCATTACGAGCGCTTCGTCGCCAGCACCGACGACGCTGAACGTGATGGGCTGGCAAAGGCACATGCCGACAGCATGCGTGCGCACATGCGAGGACTTGCGGCGAAGGACTACCTCAAGCTCTACGGCACGGCCACGCCCGAATTCGTGTTCATGTTCGTGCCCATCGAGAGCGCCTTCAATCTGGCGCAACAAACAAGGCCCGAGCTGGTGCAGGAGGCCATCGAACAACGCATCTACATCGTAACGCACAGTACGTTGCTCGCCAGCCTGAAGCTCTTCCACAACATCTGGAAGAACGAACGCATTGCACAGAACCACCTGGAGATCGCCGAGCGTGCCGGCGCACTGTACGAAAAGTTCGTCGGCTTCACAGAGGACCTGGGCCGTATCGGCAAGAGCGTGAACGACGCCAAGGAGCAGTACGAGAAGGCTCTCGGCAAACTGAGCGAAGGTCCCGGCAACCTGGTGCGACAGGTCGAGATGCTGAAGAAGCTGGGCGCAAAGACCAATAAGAGCCTGCACGAGAAACTCGTTCAGCGCTCGCTCGAAGAGAACACCGAAGCATGAAGTCCCTAAGATCCCCTGTATTGAGGTCGCTGGGACGATCGGCGGTCCTGCTTCTGCCTTTGTTGCTGAGCATCGCCGCATGCCGCAGCACCCCGAAACGTGCAGCCACCCGCGACAACTTCAGCTGGCTCTATGGTCCCGACGCGAACCAGTTGCGCCTGGACGCGCGCGCATACCACGCAAGCGAGGAGCGCACCATGATCTACTTCAAGCTGCGCACCGGCGACCTGCTCTACAAGAGCGATGGCCAGGGAGGACCATACCGCAGCCATGTGCGCATCACCTACGCGGCTTACGCCGACCGTAAGTGCACACAGCTCATCGATAGCGCCGGAACCACCGTGCGCGACCAAGCCGGTCAGCCTGGGGAGGACAAGGACCTTATCGGCAGCATGGAACTGCGGCGCATTGCCTCCCGCAATTTCCACCTGCTGGTGACCGCCCGCGACATGCACCGAGAAACAGTGAGCAGTGTGCTCATCCCGATCGCGGCGGATGTGCCGGGCCATCGCCAGAACTTCATCATCGAAGACCCCGGCACCGGACTGCCTTGGTTCAGCGACCACCTGCCATCGCCGCGCCAGGTGCGCATCCGTTGCGAGCGCTATGCTGGTTCTACGCTCCTTGTGGAGCACATGGGAGCCATTGACAAGTTGCCATCGCCGGTGTTCGCTACCACAGCTGCACCGGCGGCCCCAACCGCCGATTCCACGTTCACCGTTGCGCTCGCGCAGGATGGCACCCTCCTGTTCAACGCCGACCGCAGCGGCACCTATCACTTCAAGTCGGCGGTGGACGGCCAAGCGGGCTACACACTTTTCGTTCTCGGCGATGCCTATCCGTACGTACGCACAGGCGCCGACATGCTGGTGCCCTTGCGTTACATCACCAGCATGCAGGAGCACGACAAGTTGCGCACAGCGCCAGACGTGCGCGCGGCCGTGGAGCGTTTCTGGACCGACGCGAACGGCAACCGCGACCGTGCGCGCGAAGCCATCGCGACCTTTTACGGCCGGGTGGAAAGCGCGAACCGCCATTTCACCTCCACCGCCGAAGGCTGGCGCACGGACCGCGGCTTGGTGCACATCATCTTCGGAAGGCCCAACAGCATCCAACTGGGCGAAAACGGGGAAACATGGACCTACGGCGAGGATGCCAACATGATGAGCCTGAGCTTCACGTTCACCAGGCGCAACAACCCTTGGTCCGACAACGACCTGGTGCTCGACCGCGACCCGGCGTTCAAGGGCGCTTGGTACCGCAATGTTGAGGCCTGGCGCAATGGGCGTGTGCGCAACAATTGAGGAAGAAAGATGCCCAGCGGCAAGTTCAGGGTGACAAAAAAGGAAGATGAAAGATGAACTCGTGGCCGGCATTCGGCCCGTGACCGAAGCCCTGACGGCCAACCGGAACATCGAGAAGCTGCTGGTCCGGCGGGACAGTGGGCACGCTGCCCTGAAGGAGATCAAGCAACTGGCACTGGAACGGGAGATCCCGTGGCAGCCGGTTCCCTTGGAGAAGTTAGACCGCATGACCCGCACTGAGCACCAAGGCGTCATTGCGCTGCTCAGCCCGGTGGAAGAACAGAACCTCGATGAGGTGATCGCGCGTGCGTACGAACACGGGCAGACCCCGTTGATCATTGCCTTGGACGGGGTAACGGACGTGCGCAACGTGGGTGCCGTGGCGCGCAGTGCCGAGTGTTTCGGTGCGCACGCTGTGCTGGTGCCCAAACAAGGCAGCGCCCGCTTGGGCAGCGATGCCGTGAAGAGCAGTGCAGGCGCGCTCTTGCGCATGCCGGTTTGCCGCGCCAACGAGCTTGTTACCGCCTTGAAGCGGGGCCGGGAGCACGGTCTACGCATTATAGCCTGCACGGAGAAGGGTACCGCACTGGTGGCTGAGGCTGACCTCAGTGGCCCCACGCTGCTGGTCATGGGTGCCGAGGATACTGGAGTGAGCCCCGCCGTGCTGCGCATGGCCGACGACCTTGTGCGCATACCCATGGTGGGCACCATCGGCTCACTGAACGTGAGCGTGGCTTGCGGGGTGGCGCTCTACGCAGTCCTCCAGCAACGGAAGACCTGAGCAAGGCTCGTCGAGGAAAGTCCTACCCTGGTCGATAACCTTTTGGGGGTTGGTCCGGTAGAAAGGCCGCTTTCGTGGGTGAACTCACCCCACCGGAGCCGGACCAATGAAGACCTGGACCCTCGATCTTATGACGGCGTACCGCCGCGTGCTGGTTGCGTGCTGCGCCCTGCTTTTGGCGGTCATGGGCATTGCCCAAGGCCCTGCCAACAGCAGTATCACCCTGAAGATCAAAGACCTGAGCAGCGAGGAGCGTGATGCCCTTGTGCGCCAGCTGGAAAAAGGCGGTGAGGCCCGAGTGGCCTTCGCCTGTGTTCCGGCGGGCATTCTCGTCCTGGAAGCCACTGCGCAAGGCCGCACCGTGGACAGTCTGCGCTTGCGGGCCATGCCCGGTCTACTGGCAAGCGTGTCACCTGCACGCATCACTGAAGAGCACATCGCCCTGAACGAAGCTGAGCAGCGCTGCTCCAATGCGCGCGCCAGCCGCTGAAGTCCCTGACGAGCCATGCGGAACACGACCCTCCGGAACCTGTTGCTGTCGATCCCGGCCGGCCTTCTCGGTCAAGCCGGTTTCGGTCAATTGAGCGTTGCCCCACAAACCGACCTGCAGCAGCTGGCCGAGGCCATCACCGGCCCGGGCGTGCAGATCAGCAACCCCACCATAACCTGCCACACAGAGGGATACGGTGAATTCACGTACACCGGCATTGGGCTCTCCGTTTCCAATGGGGTGATCCTAACCACGGGCCGCATGACGGATGCCCTGGGGCCGAACAACAACGGTGGATCGAACTGGTTCGCGCAGAACACGGCCGGCGATCCTCTGCTGGATGCGGTGACGGGCAGGACCACACGCGACGCGTGCAAATTCGAGTTCGACATCATTCCGAGCGGCGATTCGCTGCAGTTCGATTTCGTGTTCGCCAGCGAGGAATACAACGAGTGGGTAGGCTCGCAGTTCAATGACGTGTTCGGCTTCTTCATCAGCGGCCCGGGCATCGTAGGCGATCCCGGTGCCGGTGGACAGAAGAACATCGCCCTGGTGCCCGGCACGGCAACGCCAGTGACGATCAACAACGTGAACAACGGCAGCAACAGCGCCTTCTATCAGGACAATACCGGCGGCACATCGACGCAATACGACGGGTACACTGTGGGATTGTCTGCGAAGGCGATGGTTTCCGCCTGTGAAACCTATCACCTCCGCCTTGTCGTGGCGGATGCCACGGACCGCAAGTACGATTCCGGGGTGTTCATCGATCAGGTGAGCAGCCCGACGGTCACCATGTCCAGCTACACGCTGAACGGTAAGCCCGAGATGGTTGAAGGTTGCAATCCCGGCTGGGTCCGTTTCACCCGCACTCCGGTGACCAATCAACCATTGGTGCTGCAGTACTACCTTCAGGGAACGGCCATCAACGGAACGGATTACAGTGCCATCGCGCCGATCAATCCGTTGCTCCCGAAAACGATCACCATCCCTGCGAACCAGGCCTTCGTGGACCGCAACATTGACCCCGGTGCTGATGCGGTGAACGAGCCCGTTGAAACCGTGAAATTCATCCTGGGCAACCCGAATTGCCCCGGCCAGAACCTGGACTCGTTGGTCTTCAACATCCGGGACACCATCCTCGCCACCGTCACGCCGTTGAACGCCACCATTTGTGAAGGCGACTCCGTACAGTACACCATCTCCGGGGGAAGCACTTTCGAATGGACCCCAGCGGGATCGTTGGATGATGCAACAAGCGCAACACCTTGGGCATCGCCGACATCCACGACCATGTACACCGTTCAGATCAACGACGGTGTTTGCTCCCGAACGTACAACCGTTTGCTCCGCGTGAGCGAACTGGCCCTCAGCGCCGTGGTCACCAACCCGCTCTGCTTCGGCAACAGCAATGGCGCCATCAACTTGAGCCATGCAGGCGGCTACGCACCCTACACCTACAGTTGGACGGGTCCGGGCGGCTTCACCGCAAGCACACAGGACATCAGTGGTCTCGTTGCCGGCACTTACACGGTCACCGTGACGGATGCTGCATGCACACGCACGCAGAGCTTCAACCTCATTGCGCCGACAACGCTAGCGGCCACCCTTCAACCGGCCATTCTGGCGTTCGGGCAGAACATCGCCTGCTTCGGTGGGAACACCGGTAGCATTGATGCCACCGTAAGTGGTGGCACCGGCCCGTACACGATCGCATGGAACGGACCGGGCGGCTACACGAACAACGGAGCTGACATCAGCGGACTTTACGCCGGGGCATACACACTGAACGTTATCGACGCGAACGGCTGCACGGTCAGTGCCAACACAACGCTTACGCAAACCACCGCGATGGACGCGGACATCACTGCCACGAGCAGTGTCGTTTGCTTCGGTGATGGACAAGGCAGCGCATCGGTATCCGTCACGGGCGGGGTGCCTCCATATGCGTACGCCTGGAACAGCGCACCTGTTCAAAACACTTCTACAGCGACCGGCCTTCCTGCCAGCAATTACACCGTTACGGTAACGGATGGCTACGGCTGCAGCACAACGGCCAACACCACGGTGCTCGGCCCAACGCAAGCCCTGACCGCGCAGCTCAGCGCACAGACCAACGTGCTGTGCTTCGGGAACAGCACAGGCAGCGCCACCGCGAGCGCCAGCGGCGGCACCGCACCTTACGCGTACAGTTGGAACACGGTACCCGCGCAGAACACAGCCACTGCGAGCGGCCTTGCTGCGGGTACTTGGACCTGCACCGTTACCGATGTGAACGGGTGCATCACGAGCATCGATGCCACCATCACACAGCCTGCAAGCGCTGTTTCCGTTTCGCTCTTCGCACAAACCGACGTGCTGTGCTTCGGCAACAGCACCGGCAGCGCAACTGCAACAGCAGCCGGTGGTGTTGGTCCGTACAACTACACCTGGAACACTGTGCCTGTGCAGCACGGCGCCACGGCCATCAACCTCACCGCGGGCACTTACACCTGCACGGCGGCCGATGTGAACGGCTGCACGGGCACCGTGAACGTGACGATCGCTCAGCCTGCAGCAACACTCAGCGCGAGCATCACTGCGCAAACGAACGTTGGTTGCTTCGGCGCAAATACCGGATCAGCAACGATCAGCGTAGTCGGTGGCACTGCACCGTACACGTACAACTGGAACAGCGCACCGGCGCAGAACACCGCCACCCTTGGCAACGTTCCGGTCGGCACATATACGTGCACGGTAACGGATGCAAATGGCTGCACCACCACGCAGAACGCGACCATCACCCAACCCGCTGCAGCCCTAAGTGCCAGCGTGAGCGGTCAGATCAATGTGCTCTGCTTCGGCAACAACTCTGGCAGTGCAACGGTGAACGCCAGCAATGGCACGGGCCCCTACACCTATAGCTGGAACACGGTCCCCATCCAAACGAGCGCTACGGCGACCGGTCTCGCCGCCGGTAGTTACACCTGCACCATCACGGATGCCAACGGATGCGCCATCCAGCGCACCGCTGTCATCACGCAACCGGTCGCTGGCCTGAGCGCGGGCATTGCTTCGCAGGTGGATGTTGCCTGCTTCGGCAACAGCAGCGGCAGCGCAACGGTGAGCGCCAACGGTGGCACCGGAGCTTACTCCTACAGTTGGAACACCATCCCTGTGCAATCCGCGGCCACGGCCACCAACCTGCCCGTCGGCGCATGGACCTGCACGGTAACGGACGCGAACGGCTGCACCGCACAAGCAACTGCGAACATCGCACAACCGGCCACCGCCCTGGCTGCATCGCTCGATGCACAAACCAATGTCGGCTGCTTCGGTACCAGCACCGGAAGCGCAACGGTAAGCGCCTCGGGCGGAACTTCACCTTACAGCTATTCCTGGAACACGATCCCGGCACAGACCACGGCCAGTGCCAACGGCTTGGCGGCTGGTAACTACACCTGCACGGTAACCGATGCCAATGGTTGCACAACGGACCAAGGTGTGACGATCACACAGCCCGCCGCAGCGCTTTCAGCAACAGGAGCCGTGCTCCACGCCATCTGCAACGGAACGAACAACGGCAGTATCGACCTCACCATCAACGGTGGCACGGGTCCGTTCACCACCGCATGGACCGGTCCGAGCGGCTACTCCGCCGCCACTGCGGACATCACTGCGCTATTCGCCGGGGTTTACACGGTGCTGATCACCGATGCCAACGGTTGCACGTTCGTGCAGGCCTTTACCGTGACCGAGCCAGGGACGTTCACCGTTTCCGCAACTCCTGCGGTGTTCAACGGCAGCAACGTTTCTTGCACTGGAGGCAGCAACGGCAGCATTGCGATCAACGCCACTGGTGGCACGCCCAACTACACCTATGCGTGGACAGGGCCGAACGGCTTCAGTGCTGTCACCGAGGATATCAGCGGCCTTGCAGCTGGCACGTACGTGTTCATCCTTACGGACGCCAACGGTTGCCAAGCCGGCGAAACGGTTACGTTGACCGAGCCTGCCGCACTCGCCGGTTCCGCGACAAGTCCGGACATGGGCAACGGCTTCGAGATCACCTGCTTCGGCGGTGCCAATGGCAGTATCGACGCCAATGTGAGCGGTGGCACGGCGCCGTTCACTTATAGCTGGTCGGGCCCGGGAGCATTCAGCAGCAACGCGCAAGACATCAGTTCGCTGAGTGCAGGCACCTACAACCTCCAGATCACCGATGCCAATGGTTGCATGAGCAACACAGGCATCACCCTCGACGCACCGCCGCAACTGGTGCTGAACACTGACGGCCTCACCGATGTGTCCTGCAATGGTGGCAACGATGGCTCTGCCAGCGTGGTGGCCATCGGTGGAGTGCTCCCCCACTCGTTCGGCTGGAACACGGTCCCCGTACAGAACGGTCCGTCGGCTTCGGGTCTTGAAGCGGGGACATGGACCGTGACCCTGACAGACGCGAACAATTGCAGCACCACTCACAACGTAGTGGTATCCGAACCGGCCGCCGTATTGTCCGCGACCATCAGCAGCAGCATGGATGTGCTCTGCTTCGGCAACGCTACCGCGTCCGCCACGGCAAGCGCGAACGGCGGAACAGCTCCCTACACCTACAGCTGGAACACCAGCCCTCTGCAGAACACGGCCACCGCCAGCTCGCTTGGCGCAGGAACATGGACTTGCACCATCACCGATGTGAACGGTTGCACGACGACGGTGGACGTCACGATCGCGCAACCCGCCGCAGGTCTTTCCGCATCCATCAACGCACAACAGAACGTGAGCTGCTTCGGTGCCGCGAACGGTAGTGCCACCGCCATAGCCATTGGAGGCACGGGACCTTACACCTATTCATGGAACACGTTGCCGGTCCAGAACGGTGCTACGCTCAATAACGTGGGTCCAGGCACCTACACCGTGAACGTTGAAGATGCCAATGGCTGCACGACCACTGCGCAGGTGACCATCACTTCCCCCTCGGCTCCTGTTTCAGTGGGCCTGGTGAGCAGCGCGGACCAGACCTGTTTCGGTAGCGGCAACGGCCAGGCTACGGTGCTCGCCAGCGGTGGTACCTCTCCTTTCAGCTACGCGTGGAACACGGTACCCGTGCAGACGGGTGCGACAGCAGTTGGCCTTGGCACCGGCACATGGACAGCAACTGTAACCGATGCGAACGGCTGCACGGCACAACTGCCTGTGACCATCGGCGGGCCCAGCGCTCCGCTGGCACTGGCAGCGACGAGCATTGTTGACGTGCTCTGCTTCCAGGACAGCACAGGCGAAGCAACCGTGGCTGCCAGCGGCGGTACCGCACCATACACCTACACCTGGTTGACCGTCCCAGCAGTGAACGGTCCGACGCTGAGCAATGCCGTCGCAGGTACGTTCAGCGTGGTGGTGACCGACGCGAACGGTTGCACGGCCGGCACCAACGTCACCATTGCACAACCAGCGGCCGGTGTCAACGCCTACGTGGAGAGCTTCCAGAACGTAAGCTGCTTCGGCGGCAACGACGCCTATGCCACTGTGGAAGTCAGCGGCGGCAGCGGCAGCTACACCATCACATGGAACACGGTCCCGCAACAGCTCGGCGCCACAGCGACCGGCCTGAGCGCAGGCATCTACACCGTGACCATCACCGACAACAACGGTTGCGACACGCCGAAAGATCATCCGGTGGTCATCACCCAACCGGCTGCGTCGTTGGCCATCACGAGCACGGTAAGCACGTTCGGTGCGTTCAACGTTCAGTGCAACGGCGATGACAACGGCTGGATCGATGTGACCGTGACCGGCGGCACTGCGCCCTACAACTACATCTGGACCGACGACTTCGGCGGGACCACGGGCATTCAGGACCTGAGCAACCTCACGGCCGGCAACTACTACCTCACGGTAACGGATGCCAACGGCTGCGCTACCAGTTCGACCTGGACCCTAACGGAGCCTGCGCCGCTGACCAGTTCAGCGAACATCACCACGGCTGCTTGCCAAGGCAGCAGTGATGGTGCAGTTGACATCACCGTGGGCGGAGGAGCCCTCCCTTACACCTACAACTGGACGGGACCGAACGGCTTCACAGCCAACAGTCAGGACATCAACAACGTCGTGGCGGGTGTTTACCACCTGGTGATCACGGATGCGAACGGCTGCACTCTGGTGCAAGACCACGATGTGAACCAACCCGGCATGTTCACCTTGAGCGCTGTAGTGAGCAACTACAACGGCAATGGTGTCTCGTGCTCAACGGCGAGCAATGGCAGCATCGAGGCAACGCTGACCGGGGGCACGCTCCCCTATCTGTTCAACTGGAGCGGGCCGAACGGATTCAGTGCCACTACAGAGGACATCACCAACGTGCCTGCCGGGACCTACGCTTTGAACATCACCGATGGCAACGGGTGCGGCTCCTTCCAGAGCTGGACCATCACCGCACCTGCAGTGCTGAACGTTAGCGCAGTTGCTGCACAGATGAACGGCAGCAACGTGAGCTGCAATGGCGCCACGAACGGCAGCATCAATGCGACCATCACAGGCGGGACACCAGGCTACACCATCGCGTGGGCGGGCCCGAACGGCTACACCGCCAACACCGAGGACATCACCAACCTCGCTGCCGGCACGTACACCCTCTCCATCACGGACCTCAACGGTTGCACGGCTTCAACCAGTGTCATACTGACGCAGCCCACAACGTTGACGAACACGCTGACCACTTCCACCTACAACAGCGGCAATGCGATCGCATGCGATGGTGGCAGCAACGGAAGCATCGACTTGACGGTGGCCGGTGGTACCGCGCCTTACACCGTTTCCTGGACCGGTCCGAACGGATTCACCGCGAACACCGTTGATATCGGTGGCTTGCAGGCGGGCACCTATACCGCGACCATCACGGACGCCAACGGATGCACGTCTTCCGCCAGCGCTACGCTCACGGCCCCTGCACCCCTCGGGCTGAACAGCACGGTGAGCAGCTACATCGGCGGCAACGCAGTGTCCTGCAACAGCGCAACCGACGGTAGCATCAACATCACCGTGGTGGGCGGCGGCGGCAACAACACGTTCCAGTGGACGGGCAGCAACGCCTTCACCAGCACCAACGAGGATGTGAGCGGCCTTGGCGCCGGCACATTCCAAGTGCTTGTGACCGACCAGAACGGCTGCACTTCGAGCGCAAGCTTCACCCTTACGGCGCCAACACCGCTTGATGCCACCGCTGTGATCACCACCGCAGCTTGCCAAGGAGCCGACAACGGAGCAGTTGACGTTACCGCCGCCGGGGGTACCGCACCGTACACCTTCCTCTGGAGCGGGCCTGGTGCCTTCACCAGTAACAACGAAGACATCAGCAGCCTCTTCGCAGGCGTGTACACCGTGCTCGTTACCGATGCGAACGGTTGCACCTACAGCGAGAGCTTCGATGTGAACCAGCCGGGCCTGTTCACCATCTCGGCCAACGTAACCACCTACCCCGGCGGCTTCAATACGAGTTGTGCCGGTGCCGCCGATGGCTCCATCGATCTATCGGTCACGGGTGCCACGCCTCCCTACTTCTTCTTCTGGAGCGGGCCCAACGGCTTCAGCGCGATCACCGAGGACATTACCGGGCTCGCCAGCGGAAGCTACCAAGTGACCATCACGGACCAGAACGGCTGCAGCATCTTCCATGTGTACTCGATCACATCAGCCCAACCAGTGGGTCTGGGACTCGTCGCCACCACGTTCAGTGGCGGTGTGAACACCAGCTGCAACGGTGTCGCTGATGGCGGCATCGATGCGACGGCAACGGGCGGCGTGGCTCCGTACAACTTCTTCTGGAGCGGCCCCAATGGTTTCGTGGCCATTACCGAAGACGTGACCGGTCTTGAACCCGGCACCTACATCCTGCAAGTGACGGATGCGGTCGGCTGCAGCGCCACGGCAAGCGTCACCCTCACAGGGCCGACGCCCATGAACAACACTGTCACCACAAGCGTGTTCGGTGGTGGCAATGGCGTGAGCTGCAATGGCGTGAACGATGGCACCATCGATCTGACAGTGAGCGGCGGCACACTGCCATACATCATCCAGTGGACCGGACCGAACGGCTTCACCAGCAACAACGAAGACCTGACCGGCTTGGCAGGTGGCAGCTACGATGTGCTCATCACCGATGCGAACGGTTGCACGGCTATAGCGAGCGCTATGCTGGTGGAACCAGCGCCCATCAACATTGTACTGAACCCCTCGCTCTTCGGTGGCGGCTTCAACATCGCCTGCAACGGCGACACCAATGGCAGCATCACAGCAAGCACCAGCGGTGGTTCTGGCGGTTACACGTTCGCATGGAGCGGCCCGAACGGCTTCACCAGCAGCGACGGGAGCATCAGCGGCCTCGGGGCAGGAACCTACACACTCACCGCGACTGACATGAACGGTTGCACGGCCGCGAGCAGCATCACGCTCCAGGCCCCGCAGCCCCTGCAAACAGCCCAGCTGCTGAGCGATGTTGGCAACGGCTACCAGGTCAGCTGCGGCGGGGGCGATGGCAGTGTGGACCTCACCGTGAACGGCGGCACGGCACCCTACCAGTTCGATTGGACGGGCAGCAACGGGTTCGGTGCGCTCACCGAGGACATCGCCGGACTGAATGCTGGAACCTATAGCGTGAACGTGATCGATGCCAACGGATGTGTTGCGGGCAGCAGTGCAACCCTCACCGCGCCGGGGCTCTTGCAAGCAACACTTGCCATCACCGGCAGCGTGTGCGACGGAACGGATGACGGTGCCATCGATCTCGCTATCACGGGCGGCACAGCGCCGTACACGACCATTTGGAGCGGCCCCAACGGATTCGCAAGCAACAGCGAAGACATCAGTGCTTTGGCTGGCGGTTCCTACACCGTGAACGTGACCGATGCTGGTACGTGCAGCGGCCAGTGGAGCGCCACCATTGCCGCGTCGGCGGCCTACACGTTCGACCTCTACGTGAGCGATTACGGCAACTTCAACATCCCGTGCGCGGGTGACAGCACCGGTGTCATCGAAGTGGACGTGACCGGTGGTGCAGGCGCATTGGACATCGCTTGGACCGGCCCGAACGGTTTCACGGCGAACGGCATCACCGACTTCGCAGGCTTGTTGGCCGGCGACTACACCGTGACCGTCACCGACACGAACGGATGTGTGCTCGACAGCACCATTACGCTCACCGAACCCATCGCTCCGATCGGAGCATCACTCACGGCCGCCCTCTACCCAAGTGGCACCAACGTCAGTTGCAACGGAGCAAGCGACGGCAGCATCGACCTCACCGTGAGCGGCGGCACGGCCCCTTACATCTTCGATTGGCGCGGTCCCGACAGCGTGTTCTACTCGACCGAGGACATCAGCGGGCTCATCGCAGGCGATTACGAGATCGTGGTCACCGACACGAACCAGTGCTCGTTCACCACGACCATCACGCTCACTGAGCCTGACAGCGCCTTGGCATCGATCATCGTTCTCAGCCAGTTCGCAGGTGGTTACAGCACAAGCTGCAACGGCAACAGCGATGGCACAATCGGTGTGACGATCAGTGGTGGAAGCGGTGGCAACGTGTTCTCCTGGACCGGTCCAAATGGCTACACCAGCAACTTGGACAGCATCGGTGGTCTGGTTGCAGGCACCTATATGCTGACCGTCACTGATACCAACGGCTGCGTCCTGACGCAGAGCATCGACATCACCGCACCCGAACCGCTGGAACCCGTTCTGACACCCGCAGTGTTCCCCAGCGGAAGCAATACGAGCTGCGCTGGCCTGAACGACGGCAGCGTCGACGCGAGCGTGTTCGGCGGTGCGCCCAACTACAACCTCGCTTGGAGCGGCCCGAACGGGTTCTCCAGCAGCAGCGCAGTGATCAGCGGTCTTGAACCGGGCACCTATTGCCTGGTGGTGACCGACAGCAATGACTGCAGCGTGCAGGAGTGCGTGGACATCGTTGCCAACACCGCAATGATCACCAGCACCACCAGCACCGACGCCAACTGCGGCGCCAGCACGGGCGGTGTGGACCTGACCGTGAACGGCGGCGGCGCGCCGTACACCTTCAGCTGGGAAACCGGCGCAACTAGCGAGGATCTCAGCGGCGTGATTGCAGGCAACTACAGCGTGACCATCACCGATGCCAACGGTTGCCAATTGGTTGACAGCGCTATCGTGAATGGTTCAGCCGCCTTGACGGCCGAGGCAGTGACCACCAATGTCTTCTGCAATGGCGGTGACGATGGCAGCATCGACCTGTCCATTCTCACCGGCAGCGCGCCGTACGGCTTCGACTGGAGCAACGGCAGCACGGACGAGGACCCCAGCGGGCTGTCAGCCGATGACTACACCGTGACCATCACCGACGCCTACGGCTGCACTTGGACCGGCAGTTGGACGGTGGGTGAAACCACGGCCATCGGGGTGGACAGCACCGTGACCGTCCACGGCAACGGATACAATGTGAGCACCTACGGTGGAAGCGACGGCAGCATCGCGTTGGACGTGACCGGAGGAACCGGACCCTACACCTATGACTGGAGCAACGGTGCAACCTCAGCGACTGTGAACGGTTTGCCCGCAGGCACGTACAACGTCACCATTACAGACGCGAACGGCTGCTCCATCATGCTCTCATTCACACTCGACCAGCCGACAACGCTCGAGATGCCGACAGGCTTCAGCCCGAACGACGACGGCAGCAACGACGCCTACATCGTGCACGGCCTGGAAGGCTTCCCCAACAATCGAATGCTCGTGGTGAACCGCTGGGGCAACACGGTGTTCGACCAGCTCAACTACAGGAACGATTGGCGCGGTGAGAACCAGCAAGGTGAAGCGCTGCCCAACGGCACCTACTTCGTGATCATCACCATCAACGAGGGCGAACAAACCCTGCAGAACTATGTGGACCTCCGCCGCTGAACCAAGCACGGCGCGATCGTTCGCGCCCCAACAACGCAACATGAACCTCCTCCGCACCAGCATCCTCGGCGCCTCGCTCTGCGCGGCGGTCGTTGGCTTCGCACAGCAGGAAGTGATGGTGAGCCAGTACATGTTCAACGGGCTCTTCATCAACCCGGCTTATGCGGGCAGCCACACCTACGCCACCAGCAGCCTGCTGCACCGCGAACAATGGGTCGACGTGCCCGGGGCGCCACGCACAAGCATGCTCGCCTTCGATGCCCCGCTCTACAGCAATCGCATGGGCCTCGGGCTCTCCGTGGTACGCGATGAGATCGGGGTGAGCCGCGACATGGAGATCGCAGGGCACTACGCCTACCGCATCAAGCTCGGGGGCGGCAAGCTCGCTTTCGGTTTGAAAGCCGGTATGAGCCTTTACAGCGCACAGCTTGATCAACTGAACTATTGGGACGAGAACGATGCCGTCTTCGCGCAGAACGTGAACAACGCCATCGTCGGGAAGTTCGGCTTCGGCATGTACTACCACGACAAGGAACATTATGTGGGGGTCAGCGTTCCAACGCTCTTTGCCGCGGACAAATCCGTGCGCGTCGATGGCTCGCAGGTGCGGGAGAATTTCTTCACCAACCACTTCTACATCAATGCAGGCAAGGTCTTCCACTTGAACGAGGACTTCGACCTGAAACCATCGTTCCTTGTGAAATACGAGAAGTCGGCGCCGCTCGAAGCCGACATCAACTGCAACGTGCTGTACAAGGAACGCTTCTGGCTTGGCGCCGGGTACCGCACCGGCGATGCGATCGTCGGCATGGTCGAATACCAGATCACACCCCGCTTGCGGGCGGGCTACGCCTACGACTTCGCACTGAACAAACTCCGCACGTACACAAGCGGCTCGCATGAGCTGATGGTGGGCCTCGACTTCGGGAAGGAGACCATCAAGATCAAAACACCCCGCTACTTCTGATGAAGCACGCGACGCTCACCCCACTCCTGGCGCTGCTGGGCAGCGCACTGCTCGTCGGTTGCGCCGGCATCCGCCTCAACCAGGGCGAACAGGCGTACAACCGCATGGCCTACGACAAAGCATCGGCGAAGTATGCCTCGGTGCCAAAAGCCCTCATGGGCCGCGATGCCCGCCTGCATGCCGCCGAAGCCGCGCGATTGCGCGCAAGGGATATGGACGCCGCCGCTTGGTTCTCGAGCGCCGATAGTCTCGGCGCATTGAACGGACCGGACGCGATGCACTACGGCCAGGTCCTCATGCGGCTCGATCGCACTTCCGATGCAGCCGACCTCTTCGGGCGCATCCTTGCGGAAAACCCGGAAGACAGGACCGCGCAGGACCTCTACGCCTCGTGCCTCAGCACCAAGTCGTTCTTCAAGAACACCACACGGTTCACCATCAATGAGCTGGTCCTCCCGGGGATCCGCAATGTGTTCAGCGCGACACCCTACAAGCAAGGATTGCTCGTCGTGGGCGAACAGGACGCTCCATTGGCCACCACCAACCCGTGGAACGGGATGAGCTACCTCGACCTGTACTACAGCGAGAAGAAGACCATCGTCACCTGGCTGGAGGCACAACCGGTCCCCGGCAAAGTGAACGGCACCTACCATGAGGGCCCCGTGGCCATCAGTGCGGACGGGAAGACGATGTACTTCACGCGAAGCCACTACACCGACCGCAAACTCGCCAAGGACGAGGACGATGTCAGCCACTTGATGCTGTTCCGGGCAACATTGAACGGCGAAGCAGAATGGGACGATGTCCGCGCTTTCGCGTACAACGGGCTGGACTTTTCCACGGGCCATCCGGCGTTGAGCGCGGACGGACGGACCCTCTATTTCGCCAGCGACCGGCCAGGTGGTCACGGTGGCACAGACCTATGGATGAGCAGCGATAATGGCACCGGTTGGACCGAACCGGTGAACCTCGGCCCAACGGTGAACACACCCGGCAACGAGCTGTTCCCCACCATCAACGGGAACACGCTGTACTTCGCGAGCACGGCCCACGAGAACATGGGTGGTTTGGACATCTTCAGTACAACGCTGCAACATGAACGGTGGACCGAACCGGAGAATCTCGGCTATCCGATGAACACGGTGCACGACGATTTTGCCTTCGTCATGGAAGAGGGTGGCAATTCGGGCTATTTGTCCAGTGATCGCTCAGGGAACGACCGCATACACGCCTTCACGCTCAATGAGCGGATCTTCATGCTCGATGCCATCGTCATGGACAGCTCCGGTTTCCTGCCGCATGTTGAGGCCAAGTTGGTCAACGTGGAAACTTTGGAAGAGAACACCGCACTGACGGACAAGGACGGACGCGTCGCCTTCCCCCTTGCCGTGGAAAGCACTTATGACGTTACTGTACAGCGCGAAGGCTATCTGGCAGCCCGCAAACGGATCAGCACCAAGGGCCTTGCTATGAGCGATACGTTGGAGGCCAGGTTGAACCTTCTGGGCATCGAACTCAACAAGCCCATCGCCATCGAGAACATCTACTTCGACTACGACAAGTGGGACATCAGGCCCGATGCGGCCAAGGAACTTGACAAGCTTGTGGCGATCATCAAGGAGAACCCCGACCTGAACTTCGAACTGGGCTCGCACACAGATGCCCGCGGTGGCGATCTCTACAACCTGGTACTCAGCGATGCCCGAGCGAACAGTACGGTGGACTACCTGATCCGTAGCGGTGCCGACCCGGCGCGCATCAAGGCCCAAGGCTACGGCGAAGAGCGACTGGTGAACACCTGCGGCAATGGTGTCAAGTGCACGGAGGAGGCCCATCAGGCCAACCGCCGGACCGAATTCACCATCACCTATGTGAACATGGCCGGCAACTGAGGGCTCAAACCTTCTGCAAGCCGCCTTTCACAGCATCGCTGAAAGGCACCTCTTCGATCTTGGCGCGTGTCCAAGCCAGAAAGTCGAAGTATTTCAGCACCAAGCTTTGGTTGGGGTCCTTGAACAGCTCCAGTAGCTTTTCGTTCAAGCTCACGAACATTTCGCGCCTGGCATTCGGCTTCTGCGAGCGCGCCGCCTTCTTGATGTGGTCGATCAAGGCCACCTCAACCTCCAAAGCCCGGTGGCGCTTGCTCAGGAACCGTTGCGTGCTGCGGACGATGTACTCCAGCAGATCATAGTTGCCCAGTTCGTAGTGGACCACAAGGTTGAAGAGCCGGGCGTAGGCGAAGATGTCCTGGCGCAGGGTGGGTTCCGGATCGTTCAGCACCTTGTTGAGCCAGAACAGCGATTTGTTCACTTCGCCCGCACCGAAATGGACCACGGCCAGGTTGAACCAGAACTCGATCTCGTACTCCTTGCTCAGTCTTTGACCGAGGTCCTCCATGCCGTGCAGGATCGCGGGCACCAGTTCCAGCGCCTTCTTGTGCTCACCCATCCTTGCGAACAAGTGGAGCTCCGCTATCGAGCTGGCCGTGAAGGTCTGCACGTCGATGTCGATGCCTTGGAAGCCCTCTTGTCCCTTCAATGACCGCATGAGCTTGATGTTCTCACGCGCACTCTTGAAATCCTCCAGTTCGATCTGGCCCAGTATGATGTACTGCAGGGTGCGGATGTAGCGCTTGGTGAGGTCGGCCTTGATGTGTGGATGGGCATCCAGGATGCTCCTGACCTTGGTGAACTTCTCCAAGCTTGTCTTCCAGTCACGCTTGGCCCACTGGCAGAAGCCTTGCGTGTAGTAGCAGATGGTGGCAGCACGATGGCTCAGCGCCGTGTTCTTCCCTTTGATCAACTGGTGCTCGCTGATCTCCTCCACCATCGCGTGTTCCTCGTCACTGCGCACGTAGCCACCACTGCGGAACACATAGTTGATCTTGCTGTAAAGGATGTGATAGGCCGCAAGGTTCCGTAGTTTCTCGATCACCTCCCGTTCTTCCTCGATCAGCGCATCCAGGTCTTTGGTGAATTCACCGCTCTCGTAGGCTTCCTCCAGCAACATCTTCTCCCAGTTCAACAGCTCGAACCAGTAGTAGAACCGCTCATTGTCCTTGGCAAGCCGTTTCGCCCGGTGCAGCACCTTGTTGCACTCCGTGTAGAGCGCCTTCTGGTAGAGGATCTCGATGTTCTTGATCTCCTGCTTGAGGATGCTGCTCACATTGCTCTCAGCGTAATACGCCCGGAGGGCCTTCAGGATGAGCTTGTACAGGTGGTTCTTCTCGCTCGGAAAGTGCCGGATGAAGACCTCTTTGGCGAACAGTTTCCGCAGTGCGTCCTCATCGTAGACCTCCTGCTTGTCCACTGCATCGAAGATCTTGATGTAGTTCTTCGGACCGCTTTGCAACGTGCTGTGCAACTTGAAGAAACGCTTCTCCGACTTGTTCAGTGACCGTATGAGATCGTGTAGTTCCGTGCTCGGCTTCATGCGCTGAATTCTTGGTCAGACAAAGGCTCTAAGGATCCCAAGGGAAGACGACCAAGGTAGGGATCCCGTTGTCCGGAACCGCCTCCGGTCTCAAGCCGGTGGTCGATGGGCGCCTACTTTCACCGCCGTCGGAAGCAGCCGATCCAATGCCGGAGCACAAGTACAGGTTCAACCCGAAGACGCTTGCCTACGAGCGCATCAGGCTCACCCCGTGGCAACGGGCGAAGCGCATTCTGTTCGTCCTATTGCCGGGACTGTTGGTAGGGGCCATCGCCTTTGCCGCGCTCTATCCGTTCGTGGACTCCCGAATGTCCGCCAGCCTTCGCCGCGAGAACGAACAGCTCCTCGCACAATATGTCCTGCTGAACCGGCAGATGGAAGAAATAGAGGCGGTGCTGTTCGACGTCCGTCGCCGCGATGACAACATTTACCGCGTGATCTTCGAGGCGGACCCCATTCCACCGGAGGTGAGGCAAGCTGGCTCGGGTGGTATTGACCGATACCAAGGTCTGAAGGGTTACGCCAGCAGCGCGCGTGTAATGGAAACGCGCCAGCGCCTGGACAAGATCGCCAAGCAATTGGCTGTGCAGAGCATGAGCTTTGATGAGGTGGCCGACCTTGCCGTGCGCAAACAGGAAATGCTCGCCAGCATACCAGCGATACAGCCTGTGAAGAACGATGAACTCACACTACTGAGCAGCGGCTTCGGGGAACGCCTGCACCCGATCCACAAGATCGTGAAATTCCACGCTGGCATGGACTTCACCGCCCCTGCCGGCACGGAGATACACGCTACGGGGGACGGCCGGGTGACCTATGCGGACTACGGCACGAACGGCTACGGGATCCACGTGATCGTTGACCACGGTTTCGACTACAGTACGCTGTACGCCCACATGAGCACGTTGAAAGTGCGTGTTGGCCAACGCGTCAAGCGGGGTGACCTTCTGGGCCTCATTGGCAATACAGGGCTGAGCGCTGGCCCGCACCTGCACTACGAAGTGCACAAGAACGGAGAGCCCATTGACCCGGCGAACTTCTTCTTCAACGATCTGACCGCAGAAGAGTACGCCCGTATGCTGGAGATCTCGCGCAACAGCAGCCAATCGCTGGATTGACCGCAGTGCAAAACAAACAGGCCGGATGGCTCAACACATCCGGCCTGTTCGTCCCTGTGAAGGTTCCTCAGAGGCTCTTCACGTGCTTGTCGAGCTCTTGGTGAAGTCCCATACCACGGAGGTTCTTGGCAAGGATGACGCCATCCGGGCCGATGAGCCAGCTGGCCGGAATGCCTTGCACTTGGTACAGCTTGGCACCGGCACTGCTCCAGTGCTTCAGGTCGCTCACGTGGTACTTCCAGTTGAGCTTGTCAGCGGCGATGGCTTGGGTCCACGCCGAGCGGCTACGGTCCAAGCTCACACTGAACACCTCGAAGCCTTTACCCTCCTTGAATTTGGCCTTGCTGTACTTGTCATAAGCAGCCACCACGTTGGGGTTCTCCCGACGGCACGGGCCGCACCAGCTTGCCCAGAAATCGATGAGCACGTATTTGCCCTTCAGCTCGCTCAGCTTGAGCACCTTGGTGCTATCGGCGTTCATGAAGGCGAGCTCGGGTGCCCGGTCGCCCACGTTCAATCCGATCTTGGTTTCCCCGCCTTCGGGGGCTGCGCTGCGCTGTGAAAAACCATAGATGCCGAGTAGTACTACGGCCCCGATCAAGAAGATCCTGCCTGTGGACATGATGCTGCGGAGGTTCATGCTGCGAAAGTAGAGGGGTGGGGCGGAGGAGCTGGCAGTCATCGTGCCAAGTTCCCTCAACGGTTGCGGTCCTGTTCGACTTTCCGCGCAATGGCCAAGGCCAGGTCCAACCTCGCCTGGCGATCGCCCAACAGAACGGTGTAGGGTTTCCCCAAGCTGTCAAGCAGGGCAATGTGCCGTTGGAACAACCGCTCCCGGTCGCCGGGGTTCTCGCGCAGCGGATCCGGCTCCCACGCTATGCCTTCTGGGGAGCACAGTAACCAATGGTCGTAAGGCCGCTGCTCGGTCTGCACTGCGATCCACGGATCGCAACGACCATATTTCTCTGCTCCCCAAATGCGGAGGGTGATGAGGTCAGTGTCGCACACGACGTGCGTTTGGCCGGGCCAGGCGGCCATGGCATCCTCCAGGTCCAGCTGGGCTTTCGCTATGGCAAGCAGATCACTCTCCCGATACGGCCTGTCCAACACCCCGAGGTATTCCCGCGCAACCTCGGGAACGTAAGCGCCCGGCCATGCGGTGCACAATCCTCCGGCCAAGGTGGTCTTCCCACAGCTCTCCGGTCCAGTGATGACAAGCTTGGTCAAGCCAGCAGGATCCGTGAACGTTGATGCACGATCCAAACCCGCACGTGGCTCAAGCCAAGGCCATCTTCAGATCAGCCAAAAGATCCTCAGCGTCCTCCAACCCAACGCTCAGGCGGATCAGAGTGTCCGCAAGCCCGTTCTTCATTCGCTCCTCCCGAGGGATGCTGGCGTGCGTCATGCTCGCCGGATGGCCAACAAGGCTCTCAACACCACCAAGGCTCTCGGCCAACGAGAACAGTTGCGTGTTGCGCAGGAAACGCAGTGCGTCGTCCATGTTATCGCCTTTCATCGTGAAGGAGATCATGCCGCCGAAGCCGCGCATTTGCCTGGCCGCCACAGTGTGGTTGATGTGCGACGGAAGTCCAGGCCAGTAAAGCTTGTCCACTTTGGGATGGGCGCTCAGGAAATCAGCCACGGCCTTGCCGTTCTCGCAATGGCGTTGCATGCGCAGGTGCAGCGTCTTCAGACCGCGCAGCACCAGAAAGCAGTCTTGCGGACCGGGTGTGGCGCCACTGCTGTTCTGGATGAACGCAAGCCGCTCGGCCAGCGCCTTGTCCTTCACCACCAAGGCCCCCATCACCACATCGCTGTGACCGCCGAGGTACTTGGTCACACTGTGCATCACGATGTCGGCACCCAGGTCGAGCGGTGTCTGCAGGTAAGGTGATGCGAACGTGTTGTCCACCGCGAGCAGGCAGCTGTGCTTCTTGGCCAACGCGGCCATCGCCCCGATGTCGATGATGTTGAGCATCGGGTTGGTCGGTGTCTCGACCCACAACAGCTTCGTGTTCTTGCTGATGTGCTGCTCCACGGACGCGGCATCCCGCATGTCCACGAACTTGAACTTCAGACCGAAGCCCTCGAAGATCTTCGTGAACAGGCGATAGGTACCACCATACAGGTCGTTGGTGCTCACCACTTCATCGCCCGGTTTCAAGAGCTTGCACAGCGCATCGATGCTGGCCATGCCGCTGCTGAAGCACAGGCCGTGCTGCCCGTTCTCCAGCGCCGCCAGCGCGTTCTGCAGGGCTGTGCGCGTGGGATTGTGGGTGCGGCTGTACTCATAGCCCTTGTGGTCGCCGGGGGCGGCCTGCACGTAGGTACTGGTCTGGAAGATGGGCGTCATGATGGCTCCCGTGCTGGGATCTGGTTCCACGCCGGCGTGGATGGCTTTGGTGCCGAACTTCATGGTATTGGATTGTGGCCCGCACCGCTGGCGGGCGGGCGCGAAAGTATCCTTCGCCGTTAGCACGTTGCGGCGGCGATCTTGCAGCCCGATGCCCGACCGCAAGCTTGCCGCGCACCTCGCGCTCTTCGTGGTGAACCTGATCTACGGCATCAACTACCCCATTGCCAAGAGCCTGATGCCGGGCGTGGTGGGCCCGTCCGGGTTCATACTGCTGAGGGTCCTTGGCGCGGGGCTCTTGTTCTGGGCGTGCAAAGCGGTTTGGCCGCAACGGGTGGATCGCAGCGACATCATCCGGTTCGTGCTGTGCGCGCTCACCGGCGTGGCCATCAACCAGCTGTTCTTCTTCCACGGGCTTATGCGCACTTCGCCCATCAATGCCAGCATCATCATGGTGGCTACGCCCATCCTGGTGCTGGCACTGAGCGCGGTGCTCATCGGCGAGCGGGTGACCTGGATGAAGATCCTGGGCGTCATCGCAGGTGCGGCTGGTGCGCTCACCCTGCTCTTCAACAGCGACGCAACGGACACCGGGGCAACGCTCAAAGGAGACCTGTTCATCCTGCTCAACGCGACGTCCTACGCGCTCTACCTCGGCATGGTGAAGCCGTTGATGCGGAAGTACAGCGCCATCACGGTGATGAGCTGGTGCTTCCTCGTCGGTTCAATCGTGGTGGTGCCTTTCGGCTTCGGCGAAGTGCATGCAATGGAATGGTCGCAGCTCGACTTCAACGCCATCTGGAAGCTCCTCTTCGTGATCATCGGCGTCACCTTCATCGCCTACCTTCTGAACACTTGGGCCCTGCGCCACGTGGAACCCAGCGTGGTGGGCATCTACATCTACATGCAACCGGTGCTGGCCGTCTCGGTGACGTGGCTGGCCATGCAGCTTCCGTGGCTGGGTGACGGCTCATCTGGAAAACCGTTGGGGTTCGGCGCCCCGCAGATCATCAGCAGTGCGCTCATCTTTCTAGGTGTGTACTTGGTTGGGCGGTCGGATGCCAGGCGCTCTTGACCGTTCAGGTAGATCCGACCGACGCTTCGTGTATTCCTCAAGGCAGCGATGACCAAGAAAGAGAGCCCGAGCTTCTTCAAGAAGTACCTCTTCGTGTGGTTCCTCGTCGTACTCATCGGTCTACTCTCTGCGGCTCAGATGATCCACGATCACTACACGCTGAAGCCTGGCGTTCTCTGGACCTGCGAATGCACCGTTCTGGGCAACTCTGGAGGCTTCCTTCGCCAACCATCAACAACGAAGCTCAGGTGTGAAAGCCAGGACAGCACGTTCGTGACCTGGGCGCATAGAAGTGGAAGCTATCCCGTCGGGTCCCGATGGATCATTGAATTCGACAAGAGATGGCCGGCGCGTAGGAGCTATGTCCGGGAACTCAACTGAGCATCAGAGGTTGGCGCGTTGCCCCAACTACATTCGCCGCCATGCTGCGCTCCATGACCGGCTTCGGCCGTGCCGAGGGTTCCATCAACGGAAAGAAGATCACCGTGGAGCTGCGGTCGCTCAACAGCAAAGGGCTGGACCTGATGCTGAAACTGGCTCCGCTTTACCGGGAGAAGGAAAGCGAACTGCGCCAGTGGGCCAATGAGCGGCTGGTGCGCGGCAAAGTGGACGTGTACATCGGCGCGGAGGAAACGGTGGTGCAGAAGCGCACCTCGTTCGATGCGCAACTGGTGAAACAGTACCACGACGAACTCGAAGCCATCCGCCAGTCCGTGGCCAGGAACAGCGCTACGGACGTGCTGGGCATCGTGCTGCGCATGCCCGACGTGTCGCGCAGCGCCAGCGAAGAACTGGACGAGAACGAATGGGCGCTTGTGAAGCAACTGTTGGACGAGGCGCACAAGGCATTCCAAGCGTTCCGCGCCAGCGAGGGCCTGCAGCTCTTCAATGAGATCTCATCCCGGGTGAACAGCATCACCGCGCTGCTGACCGAAGTGGAGCCGCTCGATACCGGCCGCGCAACGAAGACCCGCGAAAAGCTGCTGGCCAAACTGCTGGAACTACAAGTGAACGTGGACAAGGACCGCTTCGAGCAGGAACTGATCTTCTACCTGGAGAAGATGGACGTGAGCGAGGAGAAGATGCGGCTGCGCACGCATTGCACCTATTTCCTGGACACCGCCCGCAACGAGGAACAGCAAGGGCGAAAGCTCGGCTTCATCGCCCAGGAGATCGGCCGCGAGGTGAACACGCTCGGCAGCAAAGCCAACGATGCGGCCATCCAACAATTGGTGGTGCGTATGAAGGACGAGCTGGAGAAGATCAAAGAGCAGGTGCTCAATGTTCTCTGACCCATGTCCACCAGCGGCAAGTGCATCATCCTGAGCGCGCCGAGCGGGGCCGGCAAGACCACCATCGTGCACCGGCTGTTAGCTGCGGACCTCGGGCTCGAATTCAGCGTGAGCGCGACCAGCCGCGCCATGCGCCCCAACGAGCGCAACGGCAAGGACTATTGGTTCATGAGCCCCGAGCAGTTCCGCCTGAAGATCGAAGAGGACGCGTTCGTGGAGTGGGAAGAGGTATATCCGGGCCAGTTCTACGGCACGCTGCGCCAGGAACTCGACCGCATCTGGCACGCAGGAAAGCACGCCATCTTCGATGTGGACGTGGTGGGCGGCAGCGACCTGAAGAGCGTCTTCGGACCGAACGCCCTTGCGCTCTTCATCAGTCCGCCTTCCTTGCAAGTGCTCGAGCAGCGCTTGCGATCCCGGGGCACCGAAACCGACGAAAGCCTGCGAAAGCGTGTAACCAAGGCCGAACGGGAAATGGACTTCATCCCGCACTTCGACCACACGATCGTGAACGACGACCTCGAACGGGCTTGTGCTGAAGCGACAACCCTTGTGAAGGCCTTCCTGGAAGCATGAAGACGGGTTGCTTGTTCGGCACGTTCGACCCACCGCACAACGGCCATGTGGCCATTGCCCAAGCCATGCTGGAACGCGCGGGGCTCAATGAAGTATGGCTGGTGGTGACGCCGTTGAGCCCGTTCAAACAAGGCAATGTGATCAGCGCGGACAGCGTGCGGTTGTACATGGCTGAACTGGCGGTGCGCGAGTTGCCCGGCATTCGGGCCAGCGACGTGGAGTTGGGCCTGCCGCAACCGAACTACACCGCGGAAACGCTGGCCGAGATGCGCCGCCGCTATGCCGACGAGGATTTCAGCCTGATCATGGGCAGCGACAACCTGGCCGGGCTTCACAAGTGGAAGGCTCCCGAGAAGATCCTCGAACACCATCGTGTGCTGGTGTACCCACGACCGGGGGCAGAGCTGCACCGGCAGCAAGCTGTTTTTGCCGAGCACGCCAACGTGCAATGGGTGGAGGCCCCGCTCATGGACCTGAGCAGCACGCGCATCCGTCAACGTGTTCGCGATGGGCAGGACATCAGCGGCATGGTGCCACCGGCCGTGAAGGACTACATCCTGGCGAACGGCCTCTACAAGGACTGAAGCAATTCCTGGGGCAGCGTTACCGTGCGCAAGAGGTGATCGCGGAGAACGGCAACGGCTTTGTCGTACTGGTATTCGTTCACCACGTGCAGATCGCACAAGTGGCGGTGCGGCAACAGGTACTGACGGTAAGCCGGCAGCACGTGGTTCTCCCACTGGTAGCGCACATCATCAGGCCCGTAGCCACGCTCAGCCGCATCGCGCAGCAGGCGCCGCTGCAACTGAGTCTCTTCGCTGGCCTCCACGAACACTTTCAGGTCGAACATGCCGCGTGTGGGGGCATGGTCCAGCACGAAAAGGCCTTCCGTTACGATCACCGGGGCCGGTTTCAACTCGAACCACTGAGCCTCCTTAGCGTTGTTGTTGAAGGTGTATTCCTTCTTGTAGATCGGTTCGCCCCCGGCCAGGCTCTCCAGGTCGCGGGCCATCGCATCAAGGTCAATGGCCCCAGGCAGGTCGAAGTTGACCTTGCCATTGGCATCGCTTACTTGCCTCTCGATAGGGTGGTAGTAGTCGTCCTGGCTCACCACACAAATGCTGCCCTCGGGCATCACCCGCTTCAGCGCCCGTATCAAGCTGGTCTTGCCGCTGCCGCTTCCTCCTGCAATGCCGACGAAGTAGGGTTTCTGCTGCATGGGCACGGTGGGTGGTCGGCGAAAATAGGGTGCCGTCATCGGCCAGAGCATCCCCTCGCCATCCAGGACAGGCACCCACCCGGCACAATTTGGCACGCCGGTTGGAAGTTCTATATCAGGAACCCTAAACCAAGGAAGCCATGATCACCCCGATGAAGCGTTACCTGAAGCTGAAGAAAGAGGCCGCCAAGCTGATGCTCAACGGCGATGTGGAGCGCTACCTGCACAAGCTCCGCGAACTGGCCTTGACGAAGCCGGTCGTGGCCTGAGGCTCAACAAGACCGGACCGTGGGCGGCCCTTGCCGGGTGCCGCCGAAAACGGGGCGGGGTCGAGGGATCGGCCCCGCCCCTCTATTTTCTTTCCACGCCCAGCAAGGCTTTCCTGACTTTCTCCGTCCCCGTTGGATCCTTTGCGCCCTTTGCTCCGTTGAAGGTGCCCATGACGAAGAAGGATAAAATAGCCTTCATCAAAAGCAGCAAGCGGAAAACACACGTGTACAACGACCTGCACAGGTACTCGGACCATCAACTGGACGGCCTCATCCGTGAGATCGTACAGGGCCTGATCCGGGAGAGCGAGATCATCGCCAACGCCTACATCAACGGGTACCGATGAACATGTGAGCGACCGCACTGCGAAGGCTATGTGCCTCAGGCAGCAGAGCCCTGGTGAAGACCGGGGCTTTGTTGCTTTCCGGCTCTCCGATCGAAGACATGGTCCGATCAGGATGCCAACCCGTTGAAGCTTGAAACTTGGGACTTGAGCCTTGAAGCTTGTTCAGCCCTTGTCGACCACGCGTGGCACCTTGAAGTAGTCGCTGTCCTTCACGGGCGAGTTCATCAGGGCCTCGGCCTTCGTCATTTCCAAGGATGCAACATCATCCCGCAGGATGTCCTCACCCTCGGTCATGAAAATGAGGGGTTCCACGCCTGCTGTGTCCACTTCCTCCAGCTTGGCCACGAAGCCGAGCACGCGCTCCATGTCCTGAAGGATGGTTGCTCGTGCGGACGGGTCGCTGAAATCAAGCTTGGCCAGTTCCGCGATCCGGTCCAAGGTGGCGTCGTCGAGCTTCATGCGTTCTTCAGAGGGCCTTCAATGACGTCGAATACCCGGTGGCGCAAGGTAGCCACGTCGGCCTCGGTCATGCCCTTGGTATCGATGTGCGGATGGATGATGCCACGCGCCCTGCCCGGATGACCGCGGCTCAGAAGCTGGGTCGGCTCCCCGAACAGACGCCAGTTATCGGTGAAGGTGACCGGAACGATGGGCACTTGCTTGGTAATGGCCATAATGAAGGCGCCGTCCTTGAAGTGCTTCATGCGCGGCGCGGTGAGCGGAATGGTCCCTTCAGGGAACAGTGCGATGGAGGCCCCGTCGCGCAGGGCGCGCTCCGCCCGGCGCAAGCTCTTGGCCGCTTCGGTGCGGCTGCCGCGGTTCACGGCGATGTTCATGCCCTTGAAGAAAATGTTGAAGAGCGGCCATCGCAGCAGCTCGTACTTGCCCATGAAGAGGAAGTAGTGCGGGATGGTGTTGTACATGTGGATGATGTCCAAGTAGCTGCCGTGGTTGCAGCAGACAACGTAGGGTGGCGGTGGCAGGGGCGCACGGCGTTCCACGGTGAGCGGCATACCACCGGCCCATTGCAGGAAGTTCGCCCAGCCGCGCATCCACTTGAACGCCTTGCGGTACCGGCTCGGCTTGTAGAGGAGGATACGGAACGGGACGTAGAGCACGGCCAGCGACAGGAAGAACACCAGGCCGAACCATACTTTGAACAGCAGCCGCAACGGGAAGAACAACCACTTGAACAACGGCACACGCCGGCTCTCGCCGTCCGCGATGAGCGGCTTGTCGTGATGCTCGTGCATATGGTCCATGGTCGGTTCCCGCAAAAGGGCAGCGAAGATATCCGGCTAACTTGCCGCCCTTCCGAACCTTCCATGACCCGCGTCCTTACTGGCATCCAGGCTACCGGCATCCCTCACCTCGGCAACGTTCTTGGCGCTATTAGGCCTGCTGTGGAAATGGGCAACCGCCCGGGATCGGACAGCTTTCTCTTCATTGCCGATCTGCACTCGCTGACCACCGTACGCGATGCCGCAGTGCTGAAAGAGAACTGCTACGCCGTTGCAGCCGCGTGGCTGGCGTTCGGGCTCGACACGTCACGCACCACGTTCTACCGGCAAAGCGATGTGCCCGAGGTGGCGGAACTCACGTGGTACCTGGGCTGCTTCACGCCCTATCCCATGCTGGCCAACGCGCACAGCTTCAAAGACAAGAGCGATCGGCTCAGCAGCGTGAACGCCGGCCTGTTCTACTACCCCGTGCTCATGGCAGCCGACATCCTGCTCTACGACGCGAACGTCGTACCGGTGGGCAAGGACCAGAAGCAGCACTTGGAGATCACGCGGGATATCGCCAGCGCTTTCAACAATGCGTATGGCGAAACGCTGGTACTGCCAGAGGCGCGCATTGGGGCTGAAACGATGGTCGTGCCGGGAACGGACGGCCAGAAAATGAGCAAGAGCTACGGCAACACCATTGTGCCCTTCCTCCCTGAGAAAGAGCTGAAGAAGCAAGTGATGTCCATTGTCACCGACAGCACCCCATTGGAAGAGCCGAAGAACCCGGACACGGACAATGTGTTCAGGCTCTTCAAGCTGGTTGCCCCCGCCGATACCGTGGAAACGATGCGGCAGAACTATTTACGGGGTGGATACGGTTACGGCCACGCGAAGAAGGAACTGCTGCAAGTGCTGCTCGATGGCTATGCGAAGGAGCGCGACACCTACCAGCGCCTTATGAACGACAAAGGCGAATTGGACGCGCGGTTGAAAGAGGGGGAACTGAAAGCCCGCGAAGTGGCCAGTGCAACGTTGAACCGGGTGCGGGAGAAGTGCGGTTACCTGCGCCGCTGGAACACTACTTGATCCCGTAGCGCTCCTTGTACTGCCGGTACAGGGCTTTGTGGTGATCATCCAAGTTGATGTGGCGTCCTTGGATGAACGCATGCACGACGTTGTTCGTGCGCATGTCCAATGCATCACCGGTACTGATGAACACCGTGGCATCCTTGCCCACTTCCAGGCTACCGCATCGCTTGTCGATGCCCAGCACGCGCGCTGCATCGAGCGTGATGGACCTGAGCGCTTCCTCGCGCGTTAGTCCGTAGGCCGAAGCCGTGCCCGCAGTGAAGGCCAGATTTCGCACCCCTTGGTGTTCCTGGTCGCCTGCATAGCCCAAGCAGAAACGAATGCCCTTCTCTTTCAAGAGGGCAGGAAGCCGGTAAGGGAGGTCCACATCGTCGTCCTCGCGCAACGGCAGCGAGTGCACGCGCCGTAGGATCACATCCACCTTGTTGTCCTTGAGCAGGTCGGCAACGCGCCATGCATCGTAGCCGCCCACGATCACGAGCTTCTTCACGCCCATGTCCTTGGCGAAGAGGATGGCCTCCTGGATCTCGCGCGCCACATTGGCGTTCACGAAGAGCGTCTTCGAACCATCGAACAGGCCCGACATGGCCTCCATGCGCAGGTCCACCTTGGTCGGGTTCGCGCGGCACCATTCCTTGTAGCTCTTGGCGGTGGCGAAAAACTCCCGCAGCTCACGTGATCGCTTCGTGCGTTCATCCTCCTTTTCGGCGGAGGTCTCGCCGGGCTCGGCCCACCAACCACCGCGTTGGAATGCGCGCGGCCAGTTCATATGGATGCCATCATCGGCCTTGATGACGGCGGCTGCATTGTCCCATGCGTCGAGCTGGACGATACCACTGGTGCCTGCAATGGTACCCGAACGCGGCGCGATCTGGGCCATGAGCACGCCATTGCTGCGCACGGTGGGAATGATGCGGCTGTCGGTCTTGTAGGCCGTGAGCGTGCGGGCCTCCGGAGCGAAGTCACCGGCTTCGTTCACATCGTCGGTGGCGCGCACCTGTTCGATCTCCATGATGCCCAGCGTGGCATCAGGGGCGATGAAGCCGGGGTAAACATGCTGGCCCTTCGCGTCGATGATGCTGTCGTACTTGACCTGAACACCGTAGGCATACCCCACGTAATCGATGACACCGTTGCGGAAGCCGACCGCTCCTTCATCGATCACGCGGCCATCCCCCACATGCACTGTGCCGCCCGTAATGAGGAAACTGGCATTTTGCGGCGGAGCAGGTGAAGGCCGCTGGGCGAATTGCACCAATGGCAGCAGCAAGAGGACCAGAATGACCACGCGTCCATAGCGGCGCATCCGCCACCTGTCCCTGCTCGTTGCCCCCGTCCTCCTCATGGCTCCTCCCCCATTGTTTCGCAATGCCAATGGCCCTGTTCCTTGCGCTCGGTCTTGCGCGTGGGTGCGCCAGCCTTCTTGGCCGCTATCATCAGGTTGATAATGCGTTGGCGCTCGGCAGCCATCAACTTGCGTTGCTCCGCATCCGTGGACAGGTCGAAGCGGCACACACCGTCCACGAAGGTCATCTCGCACCGCGCATCGATGCTGAGCGGATCTGCGCTCCACAGCACGATGTCCGCATCCATACCGGCCTCCACCTTGCCCATACGGTGGTCCAGGTGCAGCATCTTGGCAGGGTTCAACGTCACGAATTTCCATGCTTCTTCCTCGGGCACGCCGCCGTACTTCACGGCCTTCGCGGCTTCCTGGTTCAGGCGGCGGCTCATCTCCGCATCATCACTGTTGAAGCCGACGTTCACACCACGGTGCCAGAGCAAGGCACCGTTGTAGGGTATGGCATCGTACACCTCGAACTTGTACGCCCACCAGTCGCTGAACGAACTGGCGCTCACGCCATGCTCCTTCATGCGGTCGGCCACTTTGTAGCCTTCCAGGATATGGGTGAAGGTGTTCACCTTGAACCCCATGCTGTCGGCCAGTCCCATGAGCATGCTGATCTCGCTCTGCACATAGCTGTGACAGGTAATGAAGCGCTGACCGTTGAGGATCTCGGCCATGGCGTCCAATTCGAGGTCGCGGCGTGGTGATGGATGCACTGGTGCTGGCGCCGGGCGCTTGCGCTTGGTCGGAGGCTTCTGCAATGATCGCCACGTCCGCCATTCCGCGTCATAGGCTTTCGCCCGATGGAAACCGTCGGACATGATCTGCTCAACGCCCATGCGGCTTTGCGGGTAGCGCACGCGATCACTGTTCCAGTTGCTCTGCTTCACGTTCTCTCCCAAAGCGAACTTGATGAAGCCCTCGGCCCCCTCGATCTTCATCCGTTCGCCGTTCAGGCCCCACTGCATCTTGACGAGCGCGCTCTGGCCGCCGATGGGATTGGCGCTACCGTGCAGCAACTGCGCAGCGGTAACTCCCCCTGCAAGGTTGCGGTAGATATCGATATCGTCCGGGTCGATTACATCGCCCATGCGCACCTCGGCCGTGTTGGCCTGCCCGCCTTCGTTAACGCCACGCGCAATGGCTATGTGCGAATGCTCATCGATGATGCCGCAGGTGAGGTGCTTGCCCCGGGCATCCACTTCACGCACCATGATCTTCGTGTTCGGGAAAAGCGCTGACTTGTCCAATCCTTCACCCACGGCGAGCACTTTGCCGTTGTGCAGACAGACATCGGTGTTACGCAGGATGCCGCGGCTGGTGTTGGTCCATACGGTGGCCCCGCGCAGGATCACCGTTTCCGTGCCGGGCAATTGCAACAGGCCACTTGCCATGGCGGGATACCAGACCTTCCCGTTGCACAATGCATAAAGGCTGTCCAGTTCAACACCATCCCGCTTCTTCTTCCCGGCATCGGTGGGTTCGCCCTCGCGTACGGCGCTCCATGAAGTCCATGTCCCATCGGGCAGTTGACCGGAACCGTCCCAGATCCGGCTGTCCCGATGAACAGTCCCGTTCAAGCGCACGGAGCCCGACAGGCCAATGCTCTTGCCTTCGAAGACCAGGGTCATCACCGATCCGCTCACACGCGCATCCACTTTGGCCATGGTGCTGTCATCCGATGCGCTTCCAATGCGCACTTCGGGCTTGCCGGGCTCACCCTTCACGTTCATTCGAAGGCGCCTTTCGCCAAGCGAGAAGGTGTATGCACCTCTCAGGTCATGGGCATCATGAGGCTTCAGCACAAAACGTTTGCCTGCCACCCAATGCTCATGCAGCACGGCATCCTTCGCGAAAAGATGACCGCTGGTGATCTGGAAAGACGCGAACATCCCGGGCTTCAACTTTCCCAGTTCCTCCCCCATGCCCATCATGTTGGCCGGAACGGTTGTCAAAGCGGCAATGGCGGCTGCGGTGTCCAAGCCCGCGATCAGCATCCGACGCAGGTTGCCGATAAGCATCTCGCGGTCCTTGACGCCGTGCGCCGTGAACGCGAACGGCACACCGGCCTGGTGCAACACCAATGCGTTGCGTTGCGCCAGTTCCCAATGCTTCAGCTGGGCAAGTTGCACCTCCAACGCCGCGAAGGGATCCTCCACATCAAAAGCGTCCGGCAGCGTGATGGGTATGATGAGCGATTGCCCGGTGGCCGCAATGTCCGCGGCGCGTGCGTACTCGTCGCCCTTGCCCTTCACTATGAAGGTCCTGCCGAACTCCTTGGCAATGCGATCAATGCGCAGCACATCATTGCGGTCGGAGGCTTCGAAGAAGGCCGGGACCGGAAGTTGTGCGTTGATCGCGTCGAGCTCGGCATCACGCAGATCCTTCACGCCTTCGCCCGCGTACCACTGCGCATCGTAGAGCGTCTGGCGCAGCAGTGCGATGCTCCCGGTCAAGGACGACGGATAGCCGTCAGGTGAAGTGCCTTTCCGGAAACTGAAATGCGAGGAGGCGTTGGGTCGTAGCACATCGAGCAGGGGCGAGCGATCACCGAAAGCAACCACGGCGCCCGTGCCGCGCGCGATCCCGTCCATGCGGTGCACCAACGCCGTGCCGATGCCCAATGCGCGTTGATTGGCCCATAGTTCGTGATCCGGAGCATGGATCGCTGCGGCATTGGTGGTGGCTCGCACCGCACCATTGGGCATACCGGGTTGGCTCTTGCGATCCTTGTCAGCAGGGATACCCGCACTGCTCCACGGCTCCACGAACGACGGCCAGATATGCAGGCCTGTGAAGTCGAGCACGATGGCGCCGGGAGGTGGACTGTCCGGACCCCGTCCAACGACAACCGTGATCCGAGCGTCCTGCACCAGAAGCATGCCGCTCTTGATGATAACTCCGGGCTCCGGATGCAAGGTTGCTCCTAGCAGCGCGTAGACCGGTCGCGCTGTGTTGTGCGGACCGTTGACCGGCAATGTCTGTTGCGCGCACGCCGGGCCCAAGACGAACCAAGCCAGAAGGGGAGCGAAGAGGTTGCGCAGCACGGCCGCCGAAAATAGCCGCCTGCCGAACCGCCTGCCCCACCAGCTAAGGTCCTTCTACATTCGGGCCGCTCCGGAACAACCCTCCCACCATGACCGAACACCTGCCACTGCTCCAGTCCTCCTCGAACATGGCCGCGTCCGTCTCCATGCTCTTCTTCGCGCACAGCCTCATGCGGTGGGTCGTGCTCATATCCGTGGGCACTGCCGGCATCATCGCATTGCGGGGCTGGTTGATGCAGCTCCCCATCATAGTCTGGCAAAGAGGCTTGGCCATCATAGCATTGGCGGCCTGCCACCTTCAAGTGGTCCTGGGTGTCATACTCTATGGCATCCGGTTCAAGCGCTACGTCGCGCCGGGCTTCACCCCACGGGAGATCATTTTCTGGAAGTACGAGCACATCGCCATGATGCTTCTGGCGGTCATCCTGGTCACTGTAGGACGGGTGCTCAGCAAACGGGCGAAAACGGAACCGGCCAAATGGAAGATGATCGCGATCTTCTATCTCGTCGCCTTCGCCCTCATGTGCTGGGCCATTCCATGGCCACATACGCAATTCGGCATGGAGCGCAGTTGGCTCTGATGCGCGAGCTTCGCGCCCAATGAATCACAGAATGACGCTGAGGGCGGTGATTGGCTTGATGTTGCTTGGGGGCTTGTTGGCATGCGGCAGCGCACCTGAAGCCGGAACCGCGGTTGCGGCCAACGGCGAACCGGACGGGGCCCGGTTATATGACATGTACTGCACGCTCTGTCATGGCAATGATGGCAAGCTGGGCATCAATGGTGCGAAGGACCTGACGGCTTCGGCCTTGTCCCGCGAGGAAATGATCGCGGTTGTGACCGATGGCCGCAACACCATGGCCCCGTTCAAGCAGGTCTTGGACCCTGCGCAGGTGGAAGCCGTGGTCGATCATCTGCGTGCGCTTCCCAAGTAGCGTATGATCGACCCTAAAGAGACCGCAAAAGCCGAGAGCGCCGTGCTCGTTGGGCTCATCACCGGCGACCAAACGGCCGAGCGCGTGCAGGAATACCTGGACGAGTTGGAGTTCCTTGCCCTCACCGCGGGCATCCGGTCGCTGAAGCGCTTCACACAGCGGCTGCATTCCCCTGATGGGCGCACGTACATCGGCAGTGGCAAACTGGCCGATGTGAAGCAATGGGCTGAAACGCACGCCGCACAGACGATCATCTTCGACGATGAACTGTCTCCAGCCCAGCAGCGCAACCTGGAAAAGGAGTTGGGCAAGCCCGTGCTCGACCGTCCGCGGCTCATCCTGGACATTTTCGCGCAGCGGGCCCGCACCTCCCACGCCAAGACCCAGGTGGAACTGGCGCAGTACGAGTACATGCTGCCACGCCTCACCAAGCTCTGGACCCACCTGGAACGCCAACGTGGCGGCACAGGCACGCGCGGCGGTGCTGGCGAAAAAGAGATCGAAACGGACCGCCGACTGGTGCGCGACCGCATTGCATTGCTGAAGTCGCAGCTGCGCGACATCGACAAACAGATGGCCACCCAACGCGGCAACCGGGGCAAGCTCGTGCGGGTGGCGTTGGTGGGCTACACCAACGTGGGCAAGAGCACGCTCATGAACGTGCTGAGCAAGAGCAGCGTCTTTGCGGAGAACAAGCTGTTCGCCACGCTGGACACAACGGTGCGGAAAGTGGTGCTCGGTAACCTTCCGTTCCTCATCAGTGATACAGTGGGTTTCATCCGCAAGCTGCCGCACCAACTGATCGAAAGCTTCAAAAGCACGTTGGACGAAACTCGCGAAGCCGACCTCCTCCTTCACGTGGTGGACATCAGCCATCACGATTTCGAGGCCCAGCATGCCACTGTGAAAGCAACCCTAGCGGAGATCGGTGCAGGTGAGAAACCCGTCATCACCATATTCAACAAGATCGACGCCTACAGGCCCGCGCCCCACGACCCGCATGACCTTGCACCCAAACGCGAGGACCAGTACACGTTGGAAGAATTGCAGCGCACCTGGATGGCGCGCCTGGACGGTGAAGAGTGCATGTTCATCAGTGCAGCCCATAAGGACAACCTGGACGCCTTGCGCCGCTTGCTTTACAACCGTGTGAAGGCCATCCATGTGGCGCGTTACCCGTACGAGAGCGACCTCTTGTTCAGCGATGAATTCATGCGTGGGCCCGAAGAAATGGGGCCTGGTGCGTAGGCTGGCACCATGCGTGTACTAGTCTTCACCGGTGCTGGCATAAGTGCCGAAAGCGGCCTGAAGACCTTCCGAGCCACGGACGGCCTTTGGGAGGAGCATCGCGTTGAAGACGTTGCAACACCGGAGGCTTTCCGACGCAACCCGGAACTGGTGCTGCGTTTCTATAATGAACGCCGCTGCCAAGTATTGAATGCTGCTCCCAATGAAGCTCACCTGGCGATTGCGGACATGGAAGACCACCACCATGTCGATGTGGTGACACAGAACATAGACGATCTGCACGAGCGAGCCGGCAGTACACGTGTGCTGCACCTGCATGGCGAGATCAACAAAGCCCGGAGCACGGCCAACGAGAGGATCGTCTTGCCATTGAACGGGCCATCACTTGGCCTGGGTGACCTGTGCCCACTGGGATCCCAACTACGCCCGCACATCGTTTGGTTCGGCGAGGGGGTGCCCATGATGGAACCGGCTCTGGAACTCGCACGGAAGTGCGACGTGCTATTGGTGGTGGGGACCAGCTTGAACGTGTACCCAGCAGCCAACTTGCTGTGCTTTGCCCCGCAAAAGGCACGCATTTACGTCATAGACCCGGGAGAAGTCCCGTTGCACAGGCCGGGGGTGGACCATAGAAAAACGAAAGCCAGCGTTGGAGTGCCCCAGCTGGCCTTCGAACTTTGCGGACGTACTTAGTGCGCGACGACCAAGCGCTGAGTTGAAACCACGGTCCCGGACCGAACGAAGCTCACGAAATAAACCCCGCTGCGCAACGCTGCCGTGCTGAGAACCGCGTTCCGCTGACCAGCAACGAACGATCGGTCGAGCACTTGTGCGCCCAACGCATCGAACACCACCGCGCGGTCATTGATACCACTGGAAGCGCCCAAGCTGAGGAACACGTTTTGGTCGGCCGGATTGGGCTGCATGGTCAGGGCTGGCGCTGCCACAACATCGCTAACCCCCAAGGAGTTGCCGAAAGTGATATCCACGAAAGCTGAATCGGACACGAAATTGGCATCATACCATACATAGCGATACGTGCTCAGGCCCTCCGTGTTGTCGGGCACGTGGTAAGCATGGAAACCGCTGAACGGCTGGTTGGCATACAGGAGCTGCTCATCCGCGGCCACCCAGAGCGGCAAGGTCCCCGCCTCTTGTGGCAGGTAACAAAGATTCCAGCAGAAATAGTTCTGGGAGCCCGGTTGCACGGAAAGCTCATAGCGTTTCACGTTCACTTGTCGACTGCCAATACCACCGATGACAGTGTTCAGGTCGATCTCCATGGTGGAACCCGTCCACATCCATAGACTGGTACTTCCATTGGTCACGTCGGTCCCGTACTCGTCCGTAATGGTGATCCAACCTTGGGCCCATGTACTTTGTGCCAAACCAAGCACAATGCCGGCCATGGCGTAGATTTTCTTCATGTTGCGTCGTAATAGTGCGCCGAACGGTTGCTTGCGCGAGGCCAAATTTAGGTGCAATGGCCGCCACCCGTCACCAGGTGTACCGTTCGGCAACGCGGGTCATGCACGGTGGGATCCCAACCGTAACCAATGTGTGTCCGATCAACCTTCTCCGGCTTCCCGCTATGTTCGCGAAAGCCGTGAGCACTTGATCCTGCTTTCGGCCCAGAATACGGAACCATTAACCCAAACAACCGCAAATGAAGAAGTCCTTACTCTTTGCTGCTGCGCTGGCCACCACCGGCGCCACGGCACAAATGACCGCCGGTTCGATCTGCCCCGACTTCACCGGGACCGACTTGAACGGAAACGTGCACAATCTGTACGACTATTTGGACGACGGGTATACCGTTGTTGTGGACGTGAGCGCCGCTTGGTGCGGTCCGTGCTGGAACTATCACGGAACGGGTGCATTGGAAAACTTGCACAACCAGTATGGTCCGGGCACTGCTGAAGACAAGGTGATCGTGCTGTTCATCGAGGGCGAAGCATCCAACTCGTTGGCACAGCTTCAAGGCACCACCACGAACCAGAACGTTTCCGGTTACAGCCAGGGCGATTGGATCACGGGCACCCCGTACCCCATCATCGACGATGCGAGCATCGCGAACTTGCTCGACATCAGCTACTTCCCAACGATCTACACGATCTGCCCCAACCGCCGGATCGCTGAAACGAGCCAGGTGAGCACTGCCCAGCACTGGAGCTACGTTCAGACGCCCTGCAACATAAGTGGCGTGAATGCAGGTTTCCTCGGGTACAACGGAGCAACCAGCACCTGCGGGGTGGAGGACATCACGGTGAACATGTTCAACATGGGCCAGAACGCCGTTACGAACGCCACTGTTGAGGTGAAACAAGGTGCTACCACCTTGGCCAGTCAGAACTGGACCGGGAACCTGAACACTTGGCAGAACGATGAGATCACTTTCCCGAACGTGACCATCAGCGACGCCGAGGCGGTGACCATCAACATTGCCACAGCCGATGCCGTGGCTTCCGACAACGTCCTCGACCCGAACATGGTTGATGCTGCACCTGTAAGCTGGGGCATCACCATCGAAGGCAAGATGGACCAGTACGCCACGGAATTCTCTTGGCGCTTGCTCGACCCCAGTGGAACGGAGATCGCTCAGGGAGGTAACGTGAACTACGTGAACGAGAACAGTTACTGCAACGGCACCACGCCTAATGCCGGCGCTGGCGCCTATGCGAACAACGCCACGTTCGCGGAGGAGATCGAACTGACCCAGATGGGTTGCTACAAGGTGGAGGCGTTCGACTCATACGGTGATGGCCTCCTGGGCTCGGGCTACTTCCGCGTGCGCAACAACAGCCAGTGGATCGTTGTTGATGTGGACTATGGCTGCAGCACCTCGAATGCCGTGGTCAACGACGCCGTTGGTGTCGAGGAGCGCGTTGGCAGCAACACCATCCAGTTCTACCCGAACCCGACGAACGGCAGCGTGAACCTCGTGCTGGGCCAAGCAGCCAGCAAGGTGAACGTGGAAGTGTACAACCTCGTTGGTGAGCGCGTGATGAGCCGCAACTTCAACAACAGCGCCATCGAAACGTTCGACATGAGCGCCTTGAACAACGGCATGTACTACTTCACCGTGAACGTGGACGGCAAGACCACCACGCAGAAAGTGACGCTCAACCGCTAAGCCGGTAGCGACAGGAAACCAATAAGGCCGGCGGCCCGGTGTTTGCACCACGGCCGCCGGCCTTTTCCTTTGACCAACTATCCAACAGCCATCATGCGCACGTTCATCACCACGATAGCCGCCATCGTCACCCTGCCTTTGTCCGCACAACTGCCCAGTGCTACCGTTACCGGGCTCGATGGGAAGAAAGTGGATGCCAAGACCTTCAGCAACGATGGCAAGCCCATCATCATCAACTTTTGGGCAACATGGTGCGCCCCATGCAAACGCGAATTGAACGCGATCGCAGAGGTATACGAAGAGTGGCAGAAGACAACGGGCGTCAAAGTGATCGCCATCAGCATCGATGATACCCGCAGCACGGCGCGCGTGGCACCGTACGTGAGCGGGCAAGGCTGGGAATACGAGGTGTACCTTGACCCCAACGGCGATCTGAAGCGCGCGATGAACGTGCAGAACGTGCCGCACACAGTGCTTTTGGACGGCAATGGGAAGATCGTTTACCAGCACAACGTTTACAATCCCGGCGACGAGAACGAACTCTACGCCAAGGTCAAGAAGCTCGTGGGCAAGTAGACCCGTTCGATCCCCATCCTGCGGTGCGTTCGGTCCATGGCCGATCGCCGAAAGCATGCGACATTGCGGCGCATTCACCACCGCATGACCTTGACTTCCCGGACCGCCCTTTCCATACTGGCCGTGCTTTCCGTTTTGGCCACCTCTGCGCAGCAGGATCCGCCAACCGGTGCGAACGACCTGCAGGTGCACGGCAACTTCAACATCGATGGGCAACTCTACAACCCTGACGAAGAGATCGGCGCCGTGCCCCCGCCGGAAGATTGGGGTCTCAATGCGTGGGGCAACCTGATCATCACCAAGGGCGCCTTTGAAGCCGGTTTGCGGCTTGAGAGCTATACGCCCCCACTGCTGGGTTACCCTGCCGGCGAACCCTACACGGGTTCCGGACTGGGCTACCGCTATGCTCGGTATTCCCAGGACGACCTGGACATTACGGTCGGCAATTTCTTCGAGCAATTCGGAAGCGGTCTTGCTTTCCGCAGCTATGAGGAACGATACCTCGGCGTGGACAATGCCATGGACGGTGTCCGGGTGAAGTTCAAGCCGACCACGGGCGTTTACCTGAAAGGTTTCATCGGCGAACAGCGCCTCGGGTTCAATAGCGGTTTCACCAAAGGGCCCGGTGTCGTGCGCGGCGTGGACCTCGAGCTATCGCTGAACGAATTGCTGGACAGCCTGGCCGTCAAGGGGCGCAACCTCGTCATCGGCGGCAGCTTCGTGAGCAAGTACCAGGAAGACCGCGACCCCCTGCTGGAACTGCCCGAGAACGTGGGCCTATGGGCTGCGCGCCTCAACTACCTGTCCCCGCACTGGAATCTCTACGCGGAGTACGCCCACAAGATCAACGACCCCAACAGCAGCAACAACAACATTTACAAGGACGGCGAAGCATTGATGTTCAACGCCACGTACGTGAGCAAGGGGCTTGGTGTCAGCGCCGGTGTTCACAGCTACGACAACATGGTGTTCCGCAGCAACCGAGCGGCCGGGCCGTTCGATCTCAACATCAATTTCCTGCCACCGCTTGCCAAACAGCACACTTACAACTTGCCCGCAACGCTATACCCTTATGCCACGCAACCCAACAACGAAGTGGCCGGACAAGCGGAGGTCTTCTACAAGTGGAAGAAGGGCACGGCCCTCGGTGGCAAGTACGGCACCAAGCTGGCCGTCAATGGCAGCGTGGCCTACGCGCTCGACACGTTGCGGATCGTTGACGATACCGTGACCTACGACGGTTACACGAGTTCATTGTTCGGAACGGGAGACCGCATGTATTTCAGCGACTTCAACGTGGAGCTGCGCAAGAAGGTGAGCAGCACGTGGGAGTTCGCACTGACCTACCTGAACCTGGGCTTTGACATTGAAACCGTACAGGGCAAGCCGGGCAAACCCCTGATCTACGCCGACATGGTGATCCTGGAGGGGATGCACAAGCTTTCCGATGCCAATAGCCTTCGCTTCGAACTGCAGCACCTCAGCACCAAGCAGGACCACGGCAACTGGGCCACCGCCTTGGTGGAGTTCACCTTCAGTCCGCACTGGAGCTTGACCGTGATGGACCAATACAACTACGGTGGTGCGGTCGAGACCGACGAGATCCACTATCCGCTTGGCAGCGTGGCCTACACGCGCGGTGCAAGCAGGATCCAAGTGAACTACGGGCGCCAGCGAGCTGGGATCTTCTGCGTCGGCGGTGTCTGCCGAGCAGTTCCCGCCGCCAATGGTCTAACGGTTTCCATTGCCAGTACCTTCTGAGCCATGATGAAGCAACTTCTCCTCCCTGCCCTCCTTCTTGCCGGTTTTGCCGGGTGCGACGTGATTGAGGAACCGGACAATCCCGTCCCGAGCACCAACGCATGCGAAGGCGTGAGCAATGGTTACGGCTTCCGTCGCGTGCTGCTGGAGGATCTTACGGGCTTCCGCTGCCCCAACTGCCCGGCCGCAGCCGATGTGGCCAAACAATTGGACGGTATCTATTGCGAAGACCTGGTGGTCGTTGCGGTGCACTGCACCGGGGTCTTCGCAAGCCCGACCACAACGCCGCCCGATCCCTTCAGCACCGATTTCCGTACGGCGGCCGGGGAGGCATACGTGAGCGCCTTCAGCCCCCCAGGACTACCTAACGGCTTGGTAAGCCGACGTGCGTTCGACGGGTCACAGATCGTTGGCGAGGACAATTGGAGCAGCGCCATTGCGGACATTTTAGGCGAGCCCGCACAGTTCGAGGTAACCTTCCAGCAGGTGAACTACGACACTGGTACGGAGACCCTTGACCTGCAGGTGAAATTGGACGTCCTGCGGGACACTGTCGGGGAGCACAACCTGGTGGTATACCTGCTTGAAGACGGCGTGATCGAGGGCCAGGAGGACAACCGCGTGCCCGGTGGCATCGTGTACCCCTATACGCACAACCACGTGCTGCGCGACAACCTGAACGGGACATGGGGTACCCAAGTGTTCAACGGGGCCATCACCACTGGCCAAAGCAATGTGCTCCCCATCAACGACTATGTGCTTCCGGCCAACGTACTTGAACCCGCGAACTGCCATTTGGTGGCGTACATCTACCGTGTGGACAACGACGAGGTGATGCAAGTGACGGAGCGTAAGCTCGTCGAGTAAGGCTCGGCGCCACCAAAGACCGGGCCTTGGGAGAAACCGGCGGACAAGTGCACAACTTTCCCTCCCAAAAGCGTTCATCCACTTCCCGAAGGATTACCTTCACGCTGCTTTCGCTGGAACCTCCCCCTGCGGTCCCCGGTGGAAGCCGACCCCACAAACGCCAACTCCCATGGTAGAGCAAGGAAGGAAGATGATGGAGTTCAGTAAGCAGGTGTTGCAGAAAGTGAGCTTCGACAAACGGTTGTTCCGCAAGGAATTGATCAAAGCGAAACGCTGGGTGGGCCAGCACGACCAGCTGCTCTTGAAAGCCTGGTGCTTGGCCACGTTCGGTCACGTGTACAAAGACGTGATCGTGGAGGTGTTCGAGAAGAGCATGCGGGCCTGAGCGGCGGATCACGCGACGTTGGCCCTTGCTGTGAGGTGTTATTCCTCCCGCAGGAACCGCACGTTGCGCATCAGGCCAGCGTACTTGGCGCGCTTCACGGCGCTTCCCTCAAAGAGGCGTTCGAAAACCACTTCGGTCATCCCGTGCCATTCCTCCTTTGACAAGGACATCACTTCCGGTCGCGGATCGAACTGCGGCTCGGTGTGCGGCGTGCTGAAGCGGTTCCACGGGCAAACCTGTTGGCACACATCGCAACCGAAAGCCCAGTTCTCGAAGCGGCCATTCATCTCTTCGGGGATCCCATCTTTCAGCTCAATGGTGAAGTAGCTTATGCACTTGCTACCATCAACCCCATAAGGTGTTATGGCATCCGTGGGACAGGCATCTATGCAACGCCTGCATGTGCCGCAGTGGTCAGTGGCCGGGGCGTCCGGCGCCAGTTGCAGATCGGTGATGATCTCACACAGAAAGAAGAACGACCCTGCGCCTTGCCGGATGATGTTGGTGTGCTTGCCCATCCAACCAATGCCGGCACGCTGTGCCCAAGCCTTCTCCATTACTGGTGCACTGTCCACGAAGGCCCGCATATCCACGGTGCCGAACTGTTCCCGGATGAACTGCATCAGCGGCTTCAGCCGCTGCTTCACCACCTTGTGATAGTCCCGGCCGTAAGCGTAGGTGCTCAGTTTGGGAGCATCCGCTTGCTTCTGCCGCGGCGGTGTGTAGTAGTTGTAGGCGAGACTGATAACGCTCTTCGCTCCCGGCACCAGCTTGCACGGATCGAGCCGCAGGTCGAAATGGTCGGCCATGTAGGCCATGGCGCCGTGCTGCCCGGTCCGTAACCATTGCTCCAAGCGCGGCGCTTCCTCATCAAGAAAGCCCGCTTGTGCGATACCGCAGGCCAAAAAGCCAAGCTCGTGCGCTTTGCGCTTGATGGCTTCCGCACGGGCTCGGGGGTCCATGCGGGCAAGGTAGAAGCCTAGGGCGAGGCCATGATCCAAGCGCGGCGCCCGCTACCGTCGGCGCTCTTCCAGAAGTAGCAGAAACGCTCGCGGCCACTGCGCAATAGGTCGCGCACTTCGTTCAGTGCGGAACTAGGATAGCCGAGATCGATGACGCCATGCTCCGCATCGAACTGTGGTACGGGAGCCTCTGGTTGGTCCACGAACCGGATGGTGACGCTCTTGGCCTTCGTGCCGCGCGAAAATGGTACGCCCTTGAAGCGCAACACCTTACTGGGGTCTTCGCCCACGGCACTCACCTGGCGCAGCAAGCGCACTATCTGCAAGTGGCCGAAACCAACAGGCCCGGGCGGACCGGAGCGTTCACCGATGGACGACACCACGGCGATCGGAGGGGGGAGAGCGGTCATGGTCGTTCGGTTGGGGGAACCAAACTGATCAAGCCCATGGACACCACCAAGGACGACCCTCAACTTCATACGAAGGATCGTTGTACTTAACGATCCGGAAACATGTCGGCCTATTCGAACAAACCGCCAGGTCGCGCAGTAGGCACCTTGCCCAAGTGCTTGTAGGCCCGTTCCATGGCCTGGCGACCGCGCGGCGTGCGCATCACATAGCCTTCCATGATGAGGAAGGGCTCGTACACCTCTTCGATGGTACCGGCCTCCTCGCCCACCGCAGTGGCCACGGTGTTGAGGCCCACGGGCCCGCCCGAGAACTTCTCGATGATGCACGAGAGGATCCGGTTGTCCATCTCGTCGAGGCCGTGAGCGTCCACGTTGAGGGCCTTCAGCGCGTGCTGTGCAATGGAAAGGGTGATGGTGCCATCGCCCTTGATCTGGGCGAAATCGCGCACACGGCGCAGAAGCGCATTGGCGATGCGCGGTGTGCCGCGGCTCCGACGTGCTATCTCGGTGGCCGCATCATCGACGATGGGTACGTTGAGGATGCCTGAACTGCGCTTCACGATGCCGGTGAGGATCGTGGCGTTGTAGTAATCGAGGCGGCTGTTGATGCCGAACCGGGCACGGAGCGGTGCGGTTAGAAGCCCGCTGCGGGTGGTGGCGCCCACCAGTGTGAAGGGGTTCAGCGTGATCTGCACCGTGCGCGCGTTGGGCCCGGCGTCGATCACCAGGTCGATGCGATAGTCCTCCATAGCACTGTAGAGGTACTCCTCTACGATGGGGCTCAAGCGATGGATCTCGTCGATGAAGAGCAGATCGTGCGGCTCGAGGTTGGTGAGCAGTCCGGCCAGGTCGGCGGGTTTGTCCAGCACGGGACCGCTGGTGACGCGCATGCCCACGCCCATCTCTTGCGCAATGATGTTGGCCAACGTGGTCTTGCCCAAGCCGGGCGGGCCATGCAGCAGTACATGGTCCAGCGCTTCGCCACGCATGCGGGCAGCTTGGGTGAACACCTTCAGGTTGTCCAGCACGGCCTCCTGCCCTGCGAATTCCTCGAAGCGGCGCGGCCGCAGCACCTGCTCCAGCTCTTTGTCGCTGGCGCTACGCTGCTCGTTTCGAAGGTCGAAGGCTTCAGGCATGGGATCCGATGCGGCGCATCGGGAGGACCAAAGAAACGGCACCGGGCAACACCGGCGAAAAACCGGCGGTCAACAACCAAGGCGGGCCTTCACCCGCCTTTGTCCAGGTCCGTTCTATCGCTCAGAAGAACTTGTTGCGCTCGTCCTTCACGCCGGCAGCCTCCTTCATCGCGTTGTACATCGTGGTTTCAATGCGGCCTTCAGTGCGTTGCTTGATGGCCTGGCGTTCGGCGCTCAGTTCGGTGGCCTCGGGTGCAGGTGTGTTGGTGGTCATCTGCACGGTGTAAACGCCCATATCGCCCTTGAGCGGCTTGCTCACGTTGCCGTCCTTCAGGCTGAAGATGGTGCCGATCAGTTCGCCTTCGTTGTAGCCACCGGGGATCGAATAGGCATTGTAAAGCATCTCTGTAGCCGTGCTCACGCTTACGCCAACTTCGGTGCCCAGAGCGCTCAGGTCGGTCTTGCCTTCCATCTTGGCCATCCAAGCCGCGGCTTTCTTCTCCTTCACCAATTCGGTCTTGAAACGGTCACGTACGCTTTCCAATGAGGGTGCACCTTCTTCCTTGATGGCCGTGAGGATGGCCACCACTTGGTTGTTGTCGATGGTGGTCACCGGGCTGATGTCGCCCACCTCGGCGTTGTTCGCCCACGTGATCAGTTGTGCGGGGTTCTGCAGGCCGGGCACGTAACGCTGGTCGGCGCGCAGGTCGTTCGCGGGGCGCACTTCGATGCCCTGCTCCTTGGCCACGCTGCGGAAGGTGGCCGTGTCCTTGACCAGTCCACGGAAGGCGTTGGCCTCTTTGTAGCGCTTGTTGAAGGTGGCGCCGCTGGGCTTCGAGGCACGGTCCACGGTAAGGATGCGGCGCTCGTCGCGATCGCGCTGGCCCAACACCTCCACGATGTGGTAGCCGTAACTGGTCTTGCAGATCGTGGTGGCGCCCACAGGCTCGTCGAAGCTGGCCTTGGTGAACTCGGGCACCATCTGCTTGCGGTCGAACCACTCGTAGACACCGCCCGTGCTCTTGCTTCCGGGATCCTCGGTGTACTTCGTCACCATCTCCTCGAACTTGCCCTTGTTCTTTTTCACCACCGCCAGAATGCTATCGGCGCGTTGCTTGATCTTCTCCGACTCTTCTTCGCTCTTGCCTTGAGTGCTGAGCAGGATGTGGCGCACACGGGCTTCCTCCACTTTGGCCAGTTCGGCCACCTTCACCAGTTTCCATACTTCGCCTTCGCGGTAGGGCCCGATCACGGCACCGGTGTCGGCCTTCAGGATCAGGCTGTCGTTCACCATGTCGGCGCTACCAGCCGTGTACGCCACGGGCGTTGGGTTCTTGCTGTCGGCGTTGGCCATCACGAAAGCACTGTCGTTGGTGCTGGTCCCGAAAGCGGAACGGAGGGCCTCCATGTCCTTGGCCAAGGCCGCGATGTCCTCGTCGCTCGGCCGCACTTCCATGGCCACGAACTCGAAGCTGCGTGAAGCCTGCTGCTTGTACTTGCGCTCGTTCTTGTGCTCGTTGTAGTACCGTTTGATCTCCTCCTCGCTGGGCGTATAGAGGCTGTCCGCTTCGCTGTCGTAACGCTTGGCCACGAAGTTGAATGTGGCCTTGCGGTTGTTGGTCTGGTTCTCGTCGCGGGCCTGTGCGCTGTTCACGAACACGCTCTTTTTCACCAGCGTGTTGTACTTGCTGTAGAGGCGCTCCTGGATGATGCGCTGCTTCTGGATCTCGTGGTATTCCGGCGCCTGCTCGTACACGTTCTTGAAGTAGCTCTTCAAGGCCTCGGTGTTCACGCTGCCATCGGGGTTCTGGAAGTTCGGCTGGTTCTTGAAGTCCGGCAGGATGTTGTCGCCGAAGCGGATGTCGTCGTACTCGTTCTTCACGAGCGTGGTGCCGAAGCCGGCCTTTTCAACTTGCGGCAGCATGATGCGTTCCTTCACGATCTCGTTCCAGATCCGGGTGCGCAGTTGCTCCATCTGCGGGCCGTCCATCGTCTGCCCGAAGGAGTTGCGCAGGGTGTTGGCCTCGTTCTCGGCGCGCACGCTCAGTTCGCGGACGCTGATAGGGGCACCGGCCACTTCGCCCGCCACCTCTTCGGCGCGACCGCTGAAGCCTGTGTTGTTCTCCAGCAGGGCACTGAGTATGAAGAGGACCAGCGCGCCGCCCACGATGATGATGAGAAGACCGCCGCGCTTGCGAATGCTACCGATGACTGCCATGGTTCTGTTCCGTTTGAAGACTTCCAAGACCCCTTGTTTTCAGGGGCTTATGAGCAAAGGGCCGCAAATATAGAAGGGCACCCGTACGGTTGATGGACCGCGACGACGCAACGGTCGCAACGCAACCGGGCCCAAGGGTGATCCCCCGCTGCGTTCGTAGCGCCGTTGCGGTGAAAACCTACCCCACCAGCCCCGCCCCCGTGTCCTCCACTTTGAGCCGCACCAGGTCGATGCGGCCGTGGGTCACCTGGGCAATGGTGAGGTGGAAGGCGCCGATGTCGAGCTGGGCTCCCTGCTCGGGCAGTTCCTCGGTGTGGTGCAGGATCCATCCGGCCAGGGTGCCGAACTCCTCGTCCACGGGGAAGTCGAGGCCGAAATGGTCACGGAGCCGCTCCACCTCCACCCGACCGCTGAAAAGGAACTCGTGTTCCCCCAGGCGCTCCTCCACCACCTCGCCCAGGTCGTGCTCATCGTCGATGTCGCCCACAATGGTTTCCACCACATCCTCAATGGTGAGCATGCCGGCCGTGCCGCCGAACTCGTCCACCACCACGGCCACGTGTGCCTTCTGTTTGGTGAAGAGCTGCAGCACCTGGTCCACGGGCATAGTGCCGGGGATGAAGTTCACCGGGCGCATGACGCTGCGGATGGTGCGCGGGCGGCGGAACATCTCGTAGCCGTGCACATAACCGATGATGTTGTCGATACCGTCCTTGTACACCAGCAACTTGCTCAGGCCGGTGTCGGCGAAGCGTTTTTGCAACGTGGCCACCGTCTCCTCCACGTCGATGGCTTCGATCTCCGCACGGGGCACCATGCGATCGCGGGCCTTGGTGCTGCTCAGCTCCAAGGTGTTGCGGAAGTAGCCCACCTCTGCGTCCATGTCCTTGTCGGCGGGCGTGCTTTCGCTCACCTGCTTCAGGAACTCATCAAGGTCGATGCGGCCGAAAACGGGCTGACCAGGCTTGGCGCGCACGCCGATGAGCCGCAGCAGCAGCTCACTGATACCGGTGAACACCATCATGGGCAGCCAGAGCACCACGTAGATGAGTTGCAGCGGCACGGCGAACACCGTGAGGATCCCGTTGGGGTCGATGCGGAAGAGCGACTTGGGGAAGTACTCCGCCACCACCAGGATGATGAGCGTGCCGATGACCGTGCTGGCCGTTAGCTCGAACCACTCGTGCGGATAAATACTGTGCAACCAGGGATCGATGCCTTTGGCCAGCATGAGCGAACTGACCACGATGGCGATGTTGTTCCCCACGAGCAAGGCGCCGATGACACGGTGCGGCCGCCGATAAAGGCCCGCCAGGAGCCGCGCGCCCAGATCGCCCTGCTTGCGTTGCAGCTCCACATAGAGCTTGTTGGCGCTCACGAAGGCGATCTCCAGCCCGCTGCTGAAGGCCGAGAACAGCAGCGCAACAATGAGTATGGTAAGGTCGGTAGGGCTCAAGCGGGGGTGAAGATCGCATAGGCCACTCTTTTGATACTTGGGCGATCACGAGTTGGCTAACGGCCAAGGGATTAGTGCTAGGATTCCGAAAAAATGCCTATAGCTTCACACCGTGCCCTACCATGGGTGCGTTGGCGTCATGGAAGCGAAACGGAACACTGTTGCATTCGCGGCGGTGATGAGCGCTGTGCTTTGCGTTGCTCAACTACCGAACACTGTTTATGACGCGCAGTCTTATACCACTGCCCAAGTGGAAGCTTGGGGCGTGGACCTGAACGCACCGGTAGGAGTTCTTCCCGGCGGTGCGGGCGTAAGCGCTACCGGCGGTGCCACCTACACCATACCGATCGCAGTGCCTCCGGGAACGAACGGCGTTGCACCACAATTAGCCATCACCTACAGTTCGCAAGCCGGAGATGGACAACTGGGCATGGGTTGGGGCATCAGTGGCCTTTCGAGCATCGCCATGGTGAACAGGGACATGCACAACAGCACGCTCGTTGCGCCAATGCAGTTTTCACCGGACGACCAATACGAACTGGACGGCCTATCGCTGGTGCCCATCAATGGCGGGGCACAGGGCGCCGACGGCACGATCTACGACACGGAGGTAGCGCAGTATGCTGAGGTAGTATCGCATGGTCCACAGCCGGAACTAGGGCCGTACTACTTCACTGTGGTGACAAAGGACGGCCTGCGGTATTGGTATGGCGAGGGCGATGCCAGCGTTCGGGCGAACGGCAATTGGCCTGTGGAGTGGAAGATGAACAAATGGATGGACCTCAACGGCAACTACGTGAACTATGTGTACGAGACAGACCCCGTGGACGATGAGACGTACTTGGACAGGATCGAATACACCGGCAATGATGCGGCGAACCTTGCACCGTACAACCACATAGAGTTCGTTTACTCTCAACGCGACGACCGCACGCAAACCTGGGTGAACGGCTGCCGCTTCTGGCGGACGCGATTGCTTGACGCCATCAAGGTGTACGCCGAAGGGCAGCACGTGCGCACGTACGAACTACGTTATGCGCAACGGCATTTGGGCCGTTCGTTCCTGAACAGCGTGACGGTTTCGAACGCTGGAGAAACGGAGTGGATGCATCCCACCATTTTCAAGTACGGCGACATAGACGTTGTCCACGATGTGGACCAGTATGCCATCAACGACGCGCAAGTGAAGTATTTCACCGGCGACTTCGACGGGAACGGCATGAGCGACGTGGTGCGCGTGTATTACGACAACGTGGACCTGACGCCGAACAACAACTGGTGGGACATCAGCTACGAGGAAGTGCAGCATTCCTTTGATGTGTACATGAACGGCTCCACGACCTCAACTCACTTCGTGGACCTGGGTGCGCTCATCGGGACCTCCAACGCCATTTAACTGTTCAGGGACCAAGGCACCAACAGCAACGTGGTAACGATGGACATGACCGGTGATGGGCGGGATGACATCCTGGTGACGAGCTTGTCATGGGATGGAGACGAGGAAAAATGGCAGGTTGTTGGTTTCTGGCTTCTCCGAAGCACTTCGGTTCTTGATGATGCGAGTTTTGCAGTGGAGGACCTTGGCAAGCCGAGTCCTGCTATCAAATACCTCGACCCACCCGTTCAATTCATGACTGTCGGTGACTTCAACGGGAACGGCCGTAGCGAACTGCTCGTGAACCTATATGACGACCAATGGAACAACGCCTACGCCTACACCTTTGAATGGAGTACGAACCCGACATGGTCCGCGGCTCAGACCCTGCCGAATGCGAACGCCGTTTCTCGTGCTCGGCACATGCATGTTATGGATTATGATGGCGATGGCAAGCAGGAACTTATTGTCAGACAGAACGAGTATGGTGATGGATTCCAGATGTTGACGCAGACCAGCGAGAACACCTGGACCGAGCAGTACACCTCCCCCTCCCTAGCGGCCGACATGGACGACCATGTTTGGATCGGCGATGTGGACGGCGATGGAAAGGACGATGTGCTTGTCAACTACTACACCGGGTCATGGTGGCTTTACACGAGCACCGGTGCCAACTTTTCCGTGTTCGCCAGGTGGAAAGCCGATCAACTGTCGTTCACGCCGTTTCTCGACGCGGATGATGAGACGGTGTTCCTCGCCGACTTCAATGGCGATGGGCGCGCGGACATTTTCCGCTCAGAGGCCGGTACGGATGTGGCACGGGTCCACTATTCCATGGGCTACACCCCAACGGGTCCTTCCTTCAGTTGGACCAACTACGTGGTGGAGGGGTTCCAACCCTTGACCACACTGACCCTCGGTGACATGAACGGCGACGGAAAGCACGATGTACTGAACTACGCCCTCTACACCGAGCCATTGGAGATCCACTACTTCAACAAAGGCGCTCATGAGCGCAGCATGACCCATGCGAGCAATGGCATGGGTGCGCTGACCACATGGACACTGGCCTACACCAGTGATGCTGCGGTGTACACCCAGGAGACGTACGGGGCTGGTCTTAGCGAAGTGAGCACCGCCGGACCGATGGAAGTGGTGGCCGGCATGAGCAACCCTGATGGTGTTGGCGGGCGTTATTCGGACTGGTACAGCTATGAGAACGCGTGGCGGCAACAGTATGCCCGTCGCTTCATGGGCTTCGAGCGCACGGTGCATGACGACATTCGCAAGCAACTGCGCACCGAGCGCAAGCGCAAGCGCACGAGCGGGATCAGCGGGTTATTGCCGGAAACGGTGGATATGAGCAGCCTGGTGGACCAAACCCTTCTACACGGTGCCGTGAGGACGTACACGTTCCTGACCACGGGTATCGCCAACTATACCCGCGTACTCGTGGAAACCGAGCAACGAACCAACCACTTGGACAATAGGACCAGCACTTGGACCATGCTCGACTTCGACGTGGACGGAAACGTGGAAGAGAGCATGTTGGACATCAACGGCATCGAGGAAGTTCACACCACCACCACATGGGTGGCCCGCGGACCTTCCACGCGACTGGCGAAGCCCGAGCTCGTGACGGTGGAAAGCACGCGCGACGGAGTCCCACCGGTTTCCAAACAAACCAACTACACCTACTATACCAGCGGGCGGCTGGACAAGACCATTGACTTCTTCGGGACACCACAGACGAGGACCACGGACCGGCAGTACAACAACACCGGCAATCTGGTGTTGCAGCGTGAGTATTACACCGCGCTTCCTGTGGCCGGTTACCGGACCACGCAACTCGCGTACGACGCCAAGCGGCGCTACCCAACGGAGCAGACGATCGTCTGGAACGATGGAGGTGTATTCAGGGACATTACCACTACAACCACCTGTGGGGACCCGCGCTGGGGCGCGCCCACGGCCCAATTGGGCCCTGACGGGCTGACCACCCTGAGCACATACGATAGTTGGGGACGGACCAGCACATGGAGCGCACCCCATGAGGCAGGAACCCCGCGATATGAATTGACCTACGAGCACGATTGGGCTGTTGACCCTGTTACCCATCAGTACACGCAGCTGCGCACGAACGACCCTGGCGGGGCCGATCGCATCGGCTACTTCGACCTGTTCGGCCGCGAGGTGGAGGCATGGACCGAGGCTTACGACCATGGTTGGCACGAACAGACCATGGCCTACGATGCCGCAGGCCGCTTGGCTGAGCAGACCGTGCCGCATTTCGATGGTGAGGCCTTCGAGACCGTGAACCTTGGCTATGATGACTATCACCGTCTGAGCACCAGCACCAGCGATGTGCGTGGAACGAGCACCAAGGCGTATTCCGTCGCCCAGAACGGCGAACTAACGGTGACCAGTACTACACCTGCCGGACATGTGAGCACGGTAACAACCGATGGAACGGGAAAGACCGTAAGGGCCTCCGACGACGGTGGCGAGCTGAGCTACAGCTATGATAGCTGGGGCAACCTGCTCCGCGTGAAGCACGGCGGACAAAGCCTTAGCTGGTGGACCTATGACTCTTATGGCCGTCGCGAAACGATGCATGACGTGGATGCCGGCACCACCGCATATGCTTATGATGGTTTCGGTCAGATCACCACCGAGGTGAATGCCCTTGGCCAAGCGACGGAACTGACGCGCGACAATCTGGGGCGAGTGCTCAGCAGGACCGGTGAAGAGGGTACCACGACATACACCTATTTCTACCAGAACGACCGGTTCGTGAACGTGCCGGTGACCATTGAAGGACCGGATGCCACATTCTCCTATGAATACGACGATAGCTACAACCGGATGACCAAGGAACTGCGCACGATCAATGGCGTGGACTACCCCATGTATTTCACCTACGATGATCATGACCGTTTGAGCACAATAGAGTACGGGAGCCAATTGCAAGTGCTACGGAGCTACTTTGACAATGGGGCCCTGGCCACGGTGGAGACGAGCTTCGGGACCGTCTTCGACAGCCCCGAGATGAACGGTCTGGGACAGTACACGGGCTATATGATGGCGGATGGGAACGAGTTGGATATCGTGCGCGAGCACGGTTGGACCAAGGAGATCACAGCAGGCACGGTGCAGGACCTTGCGTACGATATCGAACCGGAGACCGGGAACATGCTGAGCCGGTACGACCGTGTGAAGGAGCGCAAGGAGATCTTCACGTACGACGACCTCGACCGGTTGAAGACGTCCGAAGTGTTGAGCGTGCTGGGCGGTGGCAACTACAGCTTGGTGAGCAGCACTGAGTATGAGTACGATGAGTTCGGAACAGGGCAAAGCCGGGGCAACTTGGAGGTGAAGAGCGACGTGGGCCAATTGAAATTCAGCGGGCGGCACAAGGTGAGCGGTGCTTACAACCTCGACTATCCGAACCCGAACAACCAACCGCCCAAGCTCATCAATCTCGAAACGCAGACCGTCGAGTACACGCCGTTCCAAAAGGCGAGCAGGGTGATGGAATTGGTGGGCACGGACGACTGGAAGCTGGACTACACCTATGGGCCGGATCAACAACGGGTTTTGAGCGTGCTGGAGCAGAACGGGAGCGGGTACATGAGCCGCGTGTATGCCGGATCGTTCGAGAAGGTGGAGCAGCAAGGCGATGCTTGGGAGGTGCATTACATCGGCGGCGGGGACGGCCTTTGCGCCATGGTGGTGCACGACCTAACGCAGAACGAATGGAAGACCTACGCCGTGTACAAGGACCACCAGGGCAGCTTGGTAACCCTGACGGACGCCGACGGCGGAAGCGTGGTGACGGAGCAAGCCTTCGATGCCTGGGGCCGTTGGCGGAACCCGCAGGACTGGGGCGACACGGACATACCGCAGCAGCCCTTCTGGCTGTTGCGCGGCTACACCGGCCACGAGCACATGGAGCCCTTCGCCAGCATCAACATGAACGGGCGCCTGTACGATCCGGTGAACGGCCGCATGTTCTCAGCCGACAACTACGTGCAGGGCAGCAATTGGACGCAGGGCTACAACCGCTACGCCTACGCGGCCAACAACCCGATGAAGTACACAGATCCAACGGGGGACTTCATTGTGATCGATGACTGGTTGCATGGCTTTGTCCATGGCTACTTCTCAACTAGCACGGATCGCTGGGATGCAGGCGTCGCAGTTGGGAACCATGAGGGTGAAATGGCCGCGCGCATTTGGGCAGGGTTGGGTCAGACAGATTCCAAAAATGACTTCTGGGGGCAGAGCTGGGAGATCATCTCAAGACTGACATGGCAATCACCCCAAACCGCCTTCGGTCTCGGTTACGGACTGTTCACGAACATGACGAGTGACGTGAACTCCGTTGAGACCTATGGTGGTGCCACGGTAATTAATGTGACCGGTTTCAGCGGTGGAGTTACGATTGGATCATACATCACTGGCGGAACCTCGATCAAGGCAGATCCAAGCAACCCCTTGTTCCAGCACGAGTATGGGCACTACCTTCAGAGCAAAGCATATGGGCCATGGTATATGGAAAAAGTGGCCCTGCCAAGCCTTATCAGCGCGGCGTCGAGCGAGACCGGTACTGAGCACGGTGCTCATCCCGTGGAGCAGGATGCGAACAGGAGGTCGTTCGAGTATATGCAAGGAAGGTACGAGCAGTATAATGGCTGGAACCACAACAGCAATACGATTTTGGTCTACGATGCAACTCGGGGCTACTCCGATGCGAGCAACCGCGCGGCATTGCAGCGAGCCAAAGTGAGCTTAGAGTGGTACGACTTTGCCATAACGGGTTTTACTGGCGGCTTTACTTTAACCGGTGGTATTGTCAACGTAATCAACATGAACTACTGATGTGCAAGGCCAACAAAGCGTTTCGGCTGCTTGGTCCGCTTGCGCTTCTACCGCTCATGGCAGTCGATTGTGGTCGGAATACCGAGGACTGCCATCGAACCATTGAAGTGCGCAACACGGCCACGACCACGCACTATGCCATGGGCCTAACAGAACAGCTACATAGTCACCTCCAAACAGCGAGCCCATTCCTTTCTCCGGAAGCACATGCTGTGGAGTCGGGCAGGACGAGTGCCGGTCCCTTGTTGCGCACCAGTTGCTGGGAGGCACTCTTATCCGGTAACACGCTCTACGTATATTCATTCCACGACTCCCTGGCCAGCTACGAATGGGAAACGATCGTGAATCAGCAACTCTACGAGGGTCCCGACGCCTATACACTGAATGATTTACGGGCCGGTGGATTCAAGGTGACGGTGCCTTAAGTTGCTCTATGGCGCTGACTTGGAGAAGGTAAGTGTGTTCGATGTTTCGCCATCCTGCAGGCGAACGTAGTAGGTGCCCGCTGGAAGGTGGGCAACGCTGATTCGGCAGTTGGTGCCTGCGACATGATCCGACAGCACAACTTGTCCGTGTATGTCGAAGACCCGCAACTGCGCATTCACGAGTTGAGAAGCGGATGAAACAGTAACGAACTCCGAAGCCGGGTTCGGATAGATGCTCAGCACCGGTGCGGCCTGCTCATCTGCCACACTCACATCACACGAACCCACCCACACATCATCCACAACGAACGTACACCGGTAGTGCGGTGGTGTTATGTTGGTGATGGTGCTGAGGGAATCGGCCAGGAAGTTCCCGAAGGTGAAGTACTCCTCTCCTCCCGCAGCGGTATAGACCGCATCGAGGGCGGTCCAATTGGCGGTATCGACACTGGCGGTATTGAAGATGACCTGTGCATCGGCCGCCCATGCCGTATCCGCTTCTTGCCAGGTGCTGGGGATGGTATCGGTAAAGAGGCCATGCAGGTGGTGAGTGATGACCTCGGAGGCTTCCAGGAGGTTGATCCAGATGCGCACACAATAATCGGTACCCGCAGTAAGTGGTGTGTTCAGATGAGCAGTGGCATAAGGGTGGTTGGGGCCTAGGTTGCGCAGGTAGGTGCTCACGGCAATATGACCGTCACCGGAGTGAGAGAATTGGTAACCGAGCAGGTTACCCGGAACGCCAACGGAGGGGTCCAGTGGATTGTTGCAGGCGTGCAAGTACTCCGGTTGGCTCCCCGGGTTGATCCAATCGTCGAGGCTTTGCCAATCGACACCACCGGCGCACCCCGAATGGTCCTCGAAGCCGGGGTTTGGAATGAGGTTCTGGGCGCCAACCGTACTCGAAAGGCACAGACATACAAAGAGGGTAGAGCGAACGCGCATGTGTTTCAACTGTTTCATTCCGACTTGGCGGGAACGCCATTGCAGGAGGGTCAATGGTGCGAGACGGAGAAGGGTGAAATGAGCATCTCGGAGCCTACGCTGATACGAGCGAAGTAGGTGCCCGCTGGGAGGTGGGCGATGCTGAGGCGGTGAGTGAGGCCCGTGAACTGGTCGCTCAGGACTGTGTGTCCTTCGGCATCCAGGACCTCTAGCTGACCGTTCTCCACCGGCATTCGGAGCTGGAAGTTGACGAAATCGTCGGACGGGTTCGGATGCAAGCGCATCGCATTGGCTTCGAGCATAGCGGCCTTCGTGCTACCTGTCTGAGGCGCCATGCCCTCTTCGTGCTCCTGCTCTTCCTCCTCTTCCCCGGTCCAACAGTACCATTCGCGCTGTATGCGGTTACCACCCGCATCGTATTGGTAACGCACCTTGCAACCGCCTTGTGCTTGTGCGACCATGCACACGGCCAAAAAGCCGAAGAGCAAGACCGTTCGGCGAACATCGGACTCCGTTCTCATGGCGAAGGGTTTGTAGTGAGTGAAGATAAGCGCCATCGGCAACTTCCGCATTCCGCCCGTCGGCGGCCTCCCTCCCTTCGCCAGCTTTAGCCCGGGCGCACTGTTGCGTCCGGCAGCGCAGTGCTGCCTTCCGGTTCATTGACGGGTTGTTCCATCCTCTTCGCGGGCGCAGTTGCACGGAAGCTATCAACCGTCGGTCAGTTCCGTTGGCTTACCCGGCCTATGGTCGCCGACTTCCCTGGATTTCGTTCATCCAACCGTCGGAAGTACGGACATTTCCAACACAAGTGCGCATCCGACCGACAGAAGTTAGGGCACTTCCTCATCGGTTAGCGCAACCACACAACAGGCCCCCCGGTGCGGAACGCCGGGGGTTGTTTCATTTCCGGCCCTCGCCTTTGGCCATCCTGTCCCGTTCCTCCATCGCCTCTATCTTCTTGCGCATGAGCCTGCGGCCGAACCACATGCCCAGGGCCACCAGCGGGAACCACAGCCAGATCTTGCCTGCCGCAAAGCCTTGCGTGCTGATGGCCCAGATGGCCAAGCCGAGCGACACGGCGGCCACGGCCAGCCAGAATCCCTCCATGATGCGGTTCAACTTCTTCATGGTGTGTTCTCCAGTGAGTCCTTTTGCACGGCCACCACGCCGGTGATGCGCGTGATCTCGTAACGGCTGAAATCCTCGGCGGCACGCATGCCCTGCCCGTGGATCACGTCCTGCTTGCGTTCGATGGTGACGGGCTTGTCCGTGCGGATGATGGCGCTGTCCTGCACCCAGTGCAGTTCCTCGGTGCGCAGTGTTTCGCCCTTGGTGTTCACGAACACCACATCGCCGGCCACGCGCATGAGGCGTTCCGCGTTGCGTATGGTACCCCGCTGGGCCGTGAGCTTGCTGCCTTCGGCGCCACTGGCGGTGAAGAACACCAGCTCAATTCCGCCGCTCAGTTCGGTGCGTTCGGGCTTGGTCATGTACTCCTCCACCCGGGCTGCGCGCAGTCGGTTGCGCACGATGGCACTGTCGCTGTAGAAGTACTCCACCTCGGTGCTGGTGCGATCGGGACCATCGGCGTGCAGATCAACGGCGGCCACACTGTCGAGGTCGTTCTTGCACGCGGAAAAAAGAAAGAGAGCTAGGAGGAGAAATCCGGTTTCACGCAGAGGCGCAGAGAACGCAGAGCAGCATCGTGCTCCAGCATTTCCTCTGTGTTCTCTGCGCCTCTGCGTGAGAAAAAAACACAAGGTGTTCACCGCGTGAAAGCGACGACCCATCCTCAATCGATGCGCCGCTTCACGAACCATCCTTCGCGGGGATCGGGGGTGAAGGAGAGGCCGACGAAGAGCGTGGTGAACTGCTCCTGGATAAGGCCGTTGTCGGTGGTGCCGCGCTGACCGTATTCGCCACCGATGGTGATCCGGCTGCGCGAGAACTTGGCGAGCACCGGAACGGAGAGGCCCGCGCTCACAGCCGTTTCGTCCAGCTGTTGGCCACGCACCACCAGATAGTCCTGGTTGTAGCGCACCCCTGCCCGGTAAACGATGTTGCGCAGCAGGTTGTCGTGCACGGTATTGCCCGAAGGACGCCATGCCAAACCGAGCGCATACGTGCGTTGCAGGCCGAGCTCCTCTGCCGGTTGCCAGCCCTCTACATCGCTCCGCAGCTGGCTCCAATCGCGCTGCCGCACTTCGGCGCTCAGACTGAACTTGCCACCATGGGTGATGCTGAACCCAAGCCCGAACAAGGGCGGCACGCCGATGTTGCCACGCTCGCCGTCGGTGAAGCTGATGGTGTCGCGTGGGATCTCCACCCCGCCGGAGAGCGAGTAGTTGTGCAGCACATTGGAGTAACGCGCTCCTAGGCCGCCGCCCAGTTCGCACACCGCACCGATGTGGAAGCCCCACGCCATGGTGTCGGTCTTGATGGGCACGAACTCCGTACGCAAGCTGTCCGGCCGATCGGCGTTGCGGGCCGCGTGGCGCTCGCGTCGGCGTTTATCGCGCACGATGATGCGCTGCTGATCGCGCCGCCACGACGATAGTTGGCCGCTGTAGAGCAGGCCGAAGGTGTAGGTGGGGTCACGCACCACCAAGGTGGAGAAGCTGCGTGTGCTGTAGTAGCCCGATGCCTGCGGATAGATGGCCTTGCTGGTTTGCTCGATGGCGCCGAACAGGTAGTTGAAGTTGAACCCGAAGGCCAGCTTGTTGCCCAAACCCAGCGTATCGCGACGGCGGTTGTCGGTGCCCACGCTATCGCGATCCTGCCAGAGCACGCGGCCCAACCCCAAGTAGGCACGATTGAGCCCGCCCGTACCGAGGTACTCGAACGTAACGGTGTGACCATCGCCGGTGGTGGCCTGGTCGGTGACGAGGTAGCCCACGTTGCTGTACGGCTGAAGGCCGATGGCCATGCCCCACTTGCGCTTGCCGAACGGAATACCGAGGCTCAACCCGGCCAACTGCACGCCATCGCGCTTTGCTTCCTGGGTGCTGGTGGTGAGCGTTGCGTTGCGCCAAGCGCCGCCTGCCTCGAACACCGGCGTATAAAGGCTGGGGTACGTGGCCGGGTTGACGGCTGTAAGACTGAAAGGGTCCACTACCGCAACGCCGACACTGCCCATGGTGCTCTGGCTGATCTGCGCGGCATTCACCAGGTCGCCGAAGCCGTACGCCGAGTAAGGGCTGTCGGCGATGTTTTGTGCGCGGGTGCTACCGGCCAGCGCCAGCAGGGCCAGCGCCGTGGTGCAGTTGATGTTCCAAGAGTGCATGCAGTCCGCGCAGGGTCAATAAAGGGTCGGCAAAGATGCTGCTTCGCAGGTGCCCGGTGAACAGGAGTGCGTCGCCGCCGGTGAGCACAACGAACAAGTCGGGCCATTGTTGCCGCAGGGCGTTGGTGTAGCCCCACAACTCCGCAAGCACACCGTGGAATGCACCGCTCTTCAGCGAGGAAGCCGTGTCCGTGCCCACGAGCGGTGGCATGGCGTCCACTTCAACCAACGGCAGACGTGCTGTTTGCTCGTGCATGGCCCGCGCGCGCATGTGCAGCCCCGGGCTGATGGCCCCACCTTGGAATACCCCGTCCGGCCCGACAATGTTGTAGGTAACACAGGTGCCCAGGTCGATGGCCACACAGGGCCTTCCAGCGCCGAGTTGCCAAGCCGCCAAGGCATCGGCCCATCGATCGGTGCCCAACGTGTGTGGTGTGGCGTAAGAAGTGCCCAACAGCGATGGGCTTTGGCCTGTCAAGCGAAAGAGCGGGGCGGTGGCTGCACCCCACTCCATCAGTTCCTCCGGCAGTTCACCGCTTGCTGCAAGGGCGATGGCGGCTGGCTTCGCACCCGCAAGCCATCGTTCCCAGTCCGTTGCCTTTGCGGCTTCCAGGACGGCATGCTTCACCACGGAGCGGCCGCTGAACAGCGCGGCTTTCACCCGTGTATTGCCGACATCGAGCACAAGGTGAAGAGGGCCGGTGGGCATTGGAGTGCGCGTCTATATTTGCGGCCCTTTCGCCGGAAGGCCAAAGGAACAGCTTGGTGCCTTAGCTCAGCTGGTAGAGCAACGGATTGAAAATCCGTGTGTCCCCAGTTCGATTCTGGGAGGCACCACCAAGGAAGCCCTCGATGCGTCGGGGGCTTTTCTTTTCCTGCTCAGGGATTTTCCTTCAACCATTGCCGCACGCGCTCCAAGTGCTGCTGCTTCTTCGGTTCGCGCGCGCGCTGGTTGGTAGCCGTGAAGTAGTGGTGCTGGCTGAGGAAGGTGACCTGGAGTTCGTTCCAGGAGCGTTCCGTGCTGAGTATGCCGTATTGTTTCAACTCGCGGAAGAGGTGGTTGCCCACGGTGAAGAAGTCATCGCGGCCCAAGTAATCAAGGTCTGCATCGCAGAGGATGGCGCTGAGCGGGTCCTGCGGCGTTTGCGGGATGCGGGTGGCCATGATCATGGTGCAGATGGCCTCCACCTGCTCGCTGGTATAGCCGAAGCCGGGCAGCGATTCGCGGGCGATGGTGCAGCTGACTTCCTCGTGGCGCTCGTTGCCACGCACGAAACCGACATCATGGTAAAGAGCAGCCGTCTTGAGCAGGGTCAGGTCATCGCCTCCCACACCTTCCTGCCGGGCGATATCGATGGCGGCCCTGTGCACATCGAGCGTATGGCCATAGCTGTGGTACGTACGGTCGTACGGTAACCGGCCTTGCAGTTGCGCAAGGATGAACGATTTGGCCGAACTGTAATCCATCGTCGTTGCGAAACAAAGTAAATCCCTTCACGGCAGCATCGTCCAAGGCGATGAAGTGGGCATTCCAGGCCTTGACGGGTCTAAGTTTGTGCGATGCCGAATGCCCAGCGTCGCACGGTCCTGCTCATTGTCCTGCTCGGGCTGTACATCGTGCTGCAGTTCGCATGGTGGGGCGTTCTGCTGGTGCGCAAGGAAATGGCACTGGAACAAGCAGGCTCACCGGTGGCACACGTCCAGCGCACCGTGTGGATGCTGGTCGGCGAAGGCACAGTGTTCATCACGCTCATCGGCATAACGCTCTGGTTGTTGTACCGTGGGTTGAAGCGTGAACTGGCGGCCTCAAGACTGCAACGGAATTTTCTTCTTGCGGCCAGCCATGAACTGCGTACGCCCATCGCAAGCCTTCAACTGCAATTGCAGACAGCATTGCGCAGCGGCCTGAGCGAAGAGGAACGCCACGAACTGCACCGCCTGGCATTGAACGATGTGCACCGCTTGGGCGGCTTGGCCGAGAAGGTCCTTCTTGCTACTCGTCTTGAGGAGACGAGCATTCCGCTGGACAATTCGTGGTACCGGTTGAACGACCTCGTGGAGGAAGTGTGCGCACAAGCGCGAGCCTCATACGCCAAAGACCATGTGGTGATCACCGACCTGCGGCCGGTTGAACTGCGGATCGATCCGCAGGCCTTCCGCAGCGTGCTGGAGAACCTGCTGGAGAACGCAGCGAAGTACAGTCCCGCGGGCCGCACCATCCGCGTGGACCTGAGCCCCGTTGGCAGCACCGTGCTGTTGCGCGTAAGCGATGAAGGTCCGGGCATACCGGCCGACGAACGCCAAGTCGTCTTCAACAAGTTCTACCGCAGCGGCAACGAGGAAACGCGCCGGGAGAAAGGCACCGGCCTCGGCCTGTACATCGTGCAACGCCTCATGAAGAGCATGGGGGGCAGTGTGCACGTGGAGGCACGCGCTGGGGGAGGGTCTATTTTCGCCGCCGCTTTTCCCTTGCATACATGACGAACAGGAAAGTCGCGCTGATCATCCTCGATGGATGGGGCATTGGCGCAGGCGACCACACCGATGCGATCGCGAAAGCGCGCACACCGTTCATCGATGGGCTGCGTGCCACCGTTCCGCACGCCGCTCTGCGCACCGACGGCCGCAACGTGGGCCTGCCCGATGGCCAGATGGGGAACAGTGAGGTGGGCCATTTGAACATCGGCGCGGGCCGTGTGGTTTACCAGGACCTGGTGCGTGTGGACAAGGCCATTGAGGATGGGTCGCTGGAGAAGAACGAAGAGCTTCAGCGGGCATTCACCGCTGCGAAGACCATCGGCAAGCGATTGCACTTCATGGGCTTGGTGAGCAAGGGTGGTGTGCACAGCATGCAAGCACACCTTGCGGCATTGTGCCACATGGCCAAGCGTGCTGGAGTTCCCGTAGTGCTGGTGCATGCGTTCACAGATGGCCGCGATGCCGCGCCGAACAGCGGGCTGGGCTACATGGAGGAACTGCTGCGCGACATTGCCGGAAGCGGCGCACAGGTGGCGACCGTGTGCGGGCGCTACTACGCCATGGACCGCGATAAACGGTGGGAGCGCATCAAACGGGCTTATGACCTCCTGGTGGACGGAAAGGGAACGGAAGCGAAGGATGCGCTCGATGTCTTCCGAACGAGCTACGCGAACAACATCACGGACGAGTTCATCGAACCGCACCACATCGCGGGCATCGATGGCCGCATAAGGCCCGATGACGTGGTAGTGTGCTTCAACTTCCGCACGGACCGCTGCCGCGAGATCACCGTGGCGCTGACGCAGCGCGACATGCCCGAGCACGGCATGCGCACACTACCGCTGCACTACGTGACTATGACCGAGTACGACAGCACCTACCGCAACGTGCACGTGCTCTTCACCAAGGACAACCTGAGCATGACACTGGGCGAGGTGGTCGCGAACGCCGGGCTGACCCAACTGCGGGCGGCCGAGACCGAAAAGTACCCGCACGTCACGTTCTTCTTCAGCGGAGGTCGGGAGGAGCCGTACACGGGCGAGGAACGCATCATGGCAGCATCACCGAAAGTGGCCACCTACGACCTGCAGCCGGAGATGAGCGCACTGGAACTGGCGCAGCGCGTCGCCGAGTACCTGATAGCCAAGAAGCCCGACTTCGTTTGCCTCAACTTCGCCAACCCCGACATGGTGGGCCACACGGGCGTGTTCGATGCCATCGTGAAGGCCGTGGAGACAACGGACCGATGTGCACAGCAAGTGGTGGAAGCAGGCCGAAAAGCGGGCTACAGCTTCGTCATCATCGCGGACCACGGCAATGCCGACAAGGCCATGAACCCCGACGGCACGCCGCACACTGCGCACACCACCAACCCGGTGCCGGTGTTCATCATCGATGATCGCAACTGGAACGTGCGCGACGGCATCCTCGCTGACGTTGCGCCAACCGTGTTGCGCCTCATGGGCGTTCAGCAGCCTGGAGAGATGACGGGGAAGAGCTTGATCGGCTGATCACTTCACCGCCTCCACCACCAAGCTCTCCGCGGCGCGCTCCTGCTGATCAATGAGCAGCTCCTGCATGGCACCTTCGCCGATGCGTCGTCTCGTTATGGAACCGAACCCGGCTTGGCGAAGGAAAAGCTCGAGCGACTCGAGATCGTAGCTGTACTGGTGCGTGCCTTCACGCGCGTAGCGGTTGATGCTGATCATGCCTGTAGCCTCTTGCTCGCCGTATGGGAACACGACGCTCTTATCGGTCTTGCGCTTCTGGTAAAGGTCGAAGTACAACTCTCCATCGGGCAACACCAGGCGGAACACTCCGCCTGGCTTCAAAACCCGGTGGATCTCCTTCACCGTGCGCATGAACGCATCGTGCGGGATGCAGTCGATGCAATGCTCGCTGAAGACGCCAGCCATGCTTGCGCTCTTCAACGGTAGCCCACCACGCGTGAGGTCCCAGCAGATGTCCACGCCCGGCAACCAGTGGTAGTCGAGGTTGATGAACTGGGGCTTGGGCTGAGCACCGCATCCAACATTGAGCAAAGTGGCACGTCGGTACTTCCGCCGATCCACGAACAGCGGATTGCCCCGGATCGCCCAAGAGAGCGCTTTCTGGACTTTGAAATACGACAGCAAGGAGCGCATAACGGAAGGAAGTGGCGGGCAAGGTAGCCGCTGCCCTTCGGACACGCAGCGGCACCAGAAGGCTTGGCCCTGCTCCTACCTTGGCGCACCCCATCATGCATCCTACCAAACGCTGGCGCTTGAAGCCCGCCGCCGATGAACATGCGGTTCAGGCCTTGATGCACGACCGCTGCCCGCCGGTCGTTGCCCAATTGCTTGCGCAGCGCGGCATCACCTCGCCGCAGGAGGCCTCGCTCTTCTTCCGGCCCGGCACCGATCAGTTGCACGACCCCTTTCTGTTGAAGGACATGCAAGTGGCCGTGGAGCGGATCGAAAAAGCCTTGGGCGACGGCGAGCGCATCATGATCTATGGCGATTACGATGTGGACGGCACCACCGCCGTGGCCCTCGTGTACAGCTTCCTCAGCCACCTCAGCAGCGAGGTGCAGTTCTACATCCCTGATCGCTACAGCGAAGGCTACGGCATCTCGTTCAAAGGCATCGACCGGGCGGAAGAGGACGGCGTGTCGTTGATCATCGCGCTGGACTGCGGCATCAAGAGCATCGACAAGGTGCAGTATGCGACCGAGCGAGGCATCGACTTCATCATCTGCGACCACCATTTACCGGGCGATGAACTGCCGGCGGCCGTTGCCGTGCTTGATCCGAAGCGGCCGGACTGTCCGTACCCGTGCAAAGAGCTCAGCGGTTGCGGCATCGGCTTCAAGCTGATGCAGGCGCTTGCCAAACACAACGACCTGCCCTGGTCGGACCTGGAACCGTTGCTCGATCTGGTGGCCGTTAGCACGGCGTGCGACATCGTGCCCATCGTCGGCGAGAACCGCGTGCTGGCACACTTGGGACTGAAGCGCATCAACGCATCACCGCGCCCGGGCTTCAAGGCCATGCTACGGCTGGCCAACGTGAAGCGTGCGCTCACCATCACCGATCTGGTCTTCCTCATCGGCCCCCGCATCAACGCGGCTGGTCGTGTGGAGCATGGTGCCATGGCGGTCGAACTGCTGTTGGCCCACGACGAGCAACAGGCCGAACAAAGCGGTCTGCGCATCGACAAGAACAACGCGCACCGGCAAGGGCTCGACAAGGAGATCACACGGCAGGTGATGGAGCGCATCGAAGCCCAGGCCGGCGGTGAGGAGCGTTGGAGCACCGTGCTCTACGACCCCACGTGGCACAAGGGCGTCATCGGCATCGTGGCCAGCCGCGTCATCGACCAGTACTACCGGCCCACCGTCATCCTCACCGAGAGCAACGGCAAGGCAGCTGGCAGCGCGCGCAGCGTGAAGGACTTCGACCTGTACGAAGCCATCGGCGCCTGCAGCGATCTCCTGGAGCAGTTTGGCGGTCACATGTACGCAGCGGGGCTCACCATGCCCATCGCCAACATCGAGGCCTTCGCGGAACGCTTCGAGCAGGAAGTGCGCGCGCGCATGAAGCCAGAGCAGCGCTTGCCCATCGAAGAGGTGGACATGGAGATCGGCCTGCACCAAGTGGACTTGAAGCTGTTGAACACGCTCAACCACATGGCGCCCTTCGGGCCGGGCAACATGAAGCCCGTGTTCCTGGCGCGCGGCGTCAAGGACAGCGGCGGCCTGCGCATCGTGGGCGAAAGCCACCTGAAGATGACGCTCATGCATCCGCTCGACCCGTCGCGGCGCTTCGATGCCATCGCGTTCCGCCAGTCACACCACATCGACCTGGTGCGCAGCGGCGGACCGTTCAGCGTGCTCTTCACCATCGAGGAGAACGAATGGCAGGGGCGTGTGACCCTGCAGTTGAACGTGAAGGACATCAAGCCGGGCGTGGAGGGGTTGTTGGTCGGAGAGGAACATTCTGCTTCTGTTACCGCCCGATGAACCGAGCATCCTGTAGTTCGTCCTCAAGGCATCATTCATCTCACACGGAGGCACAGAGGCCCGGAGGGTAATGCACGACGACGATGAAATAAGCGGCATGGTCGTGGACGAAGCCTTCAAGCTCCACAAGGACATCGGCCCTGGATTGCTCGAGTCGGTTTACACCACCCTTCTTGCGCATCGTTTACGGAAACGCGGGTTGGCCGTGGAAACCGAGAAAGTGGTGGCACTGGTTTACGACGGCATCCGGTTCGACCAGGGGTTCCGTCTGGACCTGCTTGTGGAAGGGCGGGTGGTAGTAGAGCTAAAGTCCGTTGAGCAAGTGCCGCCTGTCGCCTACAAACAGACATTGACCTATCTGCGCATACTGGATCTGAGAGTAGGGCTGCTGATCAACTTCGGTGCCGAGCTCTTCAAGCACGGTGTTCGGCGGATCGTGAATTGAACGAGCCTTGGCCTCCGTGCCTCTGCGCCTCCGTGTGAGCCTCTCGCCTGCTTGTCGCAACCCGATGCTTCCAGCAATGTGACCAGTTACAGCGCTCAAGTCTCGCTTTCATAGATCAAGCCTTCCTGATTCTTCCCGGTCACAACGGCCGACCCCTACTTTCGGGCGATCACGGACGCATGCCCATGAACCTTCGACCCCTCTTGCTCGGCGCTGCCACTGCATGGCTGCCGTATGCCACATCCGCACAATCGCCCACATGGGCCGATGATGTGGCGTGCATCGTGTACACCCATTGCACACCCTGCCACCACGATGGCGGCGCAGGCCACTTCAGCCTGATGACCTACACCAACGCCTACAACGCGCGCTTCGATGTGGAAGGCTTCACGGCCCAGCGCTGGATGCCACCATGGCCGCCCGATGAGAACTACCGCGGACTCGCGCACGAACGCACCCTGACGCAGGACGAGATCGACATCATAGGAGCATGGGTGCAAGGCGGTGCCCCTGAGGGCAACCCCAACGATGCGCCAACGCCGCCCGTGTACCTCAACGAAGTGGTGATCGACAACCCCGACGTGAGCGTGATCATGGACGACTACGTGATCCCTGCCAGCACCACGGACCTCTACCGCTGTTTTGTGATGCCCGGCAATACCAGCGTTGACCAGTTCATCACCGGCATGGAAGTGATCCCCGGCAACACCGAAGTGGTGCACCACGTGCTCGTGTTCCAGGACACCACTGGACAAGCGCAACAACTTGACAACGCCGATCCTCAACCCGGCTACACCAATTTCGGTGGTATCGGCGTGGATGATGCCAAGCTCATCGGCATCTGGGTACCGGGCTCGCAACCCTATTTCACGCCCCCCGGCTTCGGCATCCAATTGAACGCAGGCGCCGACATCGTCATCCAAGTGCACTACCCCGCTGGGAGTGATTTTGAGCTGGACAGTACCCGCGTGAACATGCAGTTGAGCAGCGCCAACCTCCGCAGCCTCGCCATCGACCCACTGCTGGAGCACGGCTTCACCATGACGGACGGGCCGTTGATCATACCGCCGAACCAGGTGAAGACCTTCCACAACCAGTTCACCGTGCCCATCCCGGGCATCATTACGGCCATCGGTCCGCACGCGCACAAGGTGTGCACCAGCATGAAGTGCTTCGCCACGCTGCCGAACAACGACACCATCCCGCTCATCGACATCCCGCAATGGGACTTCGCGTGGCAGGGGCTCTACGAGTTCCGCAAACCCATCTACCTGCCCATCAACAGCGTGCTGCACGGCGAAGCCACCTACGACAACACGACGAACAACGTCAACAATCCGAACGACCCGCCGGCATGGGTCTTCCTGGGCGAAGCCACCAACGACGAGATGATGCTGTTCTACTTCGCATGGTCCTTCGGCCTGCCGAACGATACGAACATCGTCATCGATGGGACCACGCACGCCGAACACCACGATGGTTGCACCACCTCGTTCAACATCGGAATGAACGAAGCGTTGATGAACGCGGACGTTGACGTTTGGCCGACGCTTGCCACCGACCATGTGAACGTGCAAGCGATCGACGGACGGGAAGTGCGCATCTTGGATGCATCCGGGCGAACGGCAAAAGCGATGCGTTACGCTGGCGGCCTCACCGCCGTTGGGGTCGATGGCCTCTCCCGCGGCGCATACGCATGCGAAGTGCGCGATGCGCTCGGACAGGTCATGTCACGAACCCCGATCATCCTGGAATGATCGCACCGCCGGGCGACGAGCACTTCATGCGGCACGCGCTGCGCGAGGCTGAACAGGCATTTGCCGCGGACGAGGTGCCCATCGGTGCCGTGATCGTGAGCAAGGACCGCATCATCGCACGTGGCCACAACCTGGTGGAGCGCCTGAACGATGCCACAGCGCACGCCGAGATGCAGAGCATCACCGCAGCGGCCGAGTTCATCGGCGGCAAGTACCTGCACGACTGCACCCTTTATGTGACCGTGGAGCCTTGCGTGATGTGCGCGGGTGCGCTCAACTGGTGCCACATCGGCCGCATCGTTTTCGGCGCGTTCGACGAGAAAGGCGGTTACCGCCGCATCGGTAGCACATTGCTGCACCCCAAAACGCAGGTGACCGGTGGCGTGCTCGAAGCCGAATGCGCCGACCTGATGAAGGCGTTCTTCAAAAAGAAGCGCGCGCTCTAAGAGCCTGTTTGTGATCTCTTGAACGAAGGGCTGCGAGGCTATTTTTCGTTCAGGCGCATCCGGAAGATCATCGCGTAGCGGTGCCTACGGGATCATTTTCCGGCGAAGCATGGGCGGAAAAGAGACCGGAGAGCGGGTTTGAAGAGATCCCAAACAGGCTCTATCGCACGGCCACTGTGCCGGGCGGGCAGTTCTTCGCTGCGCGCGTGCTGCGGCGGCTCATCCTTCTCCAGTGCTTGCGGCCTTCGGGATCGAAGGCACGCGCAACGCTGAGGGTCCGGCCTTCTTTGGTGTGGCGTTTCACCTTCACCCGTTCCGCGGCCCGTTGCTCCCGTGCCTCGGCCTTCGGGTTGGGGGCAGGCGTGGCCGATGGCGTTGGATCGGCCGTGGTCTGTGCGGCGGCTGCGGTGCCCAGGAGCAAGGTGGCGGCCAAGATGATGATGCGGTTCATGTTGCAGGTTGTTGGTCCTCCATGGTGAACGCACGTACGCCGCGGATCCTTGCAACACGACCACCCCTTCTACCGGCCTACATTTGCGCTCACATTCCAGAACTAACATGTACCCCGCAGAACTCACCGCCCCGATGGCCGCCGACCTGGCCAGCGTGGGTTTCGAAGAATTGAAGACCCCCGACCAAGTGGACAAGGCCCTGGCCGCACCCGGCACCGTGCTGTGCGTGGTGAACAGCGTGTGCGGTTGTGCCGCTGGCGCAGCCCGTCCCGGCGTGAAGGCATCGCTCAAGGCCGCAAAGCACCCTGGCAAGCTCGTTACCGTGTTCGCCGGCGTTGACACCGACGCCGTGAACCGCGCCCGCCAGCATTTCCTGCCCTACCCGCCCAGCAGCCCCGCCATTGCGCTCTTCAAGGACGGTAAACTGGTGCACTTCGTGGAGCGCCACCATATCGAAGGCCGAACCGCCCAGATGATCGCCGACCACTTGGCCATGGCCTACGAAGAGTACTGCTGAGCACCATGGCCGCGCCTATCTTGAACGGTCCCGTTCCACGAACGGCACCCACTGTGGACCAAGTGGGGGTCGAGGAGCGCGTGGCACGCATCAAGGCGCGCAGCCTCAAGAAGGAGACGAAGGTGCAGGGCATGAAGCTCGCACTGAGCATGATCGACCTCACCACGCTGGAAGGGGCCGACACGCCGAGCAAGGTGCAGCAGATGTGCTACAAAGCCATGCACCCGCACGACAGCCTTTCCGGGTTACCGACGGTTGCTGCGGTGTGCGTGTATCCTTCGCTGGTGAAGGTGGCCAAGAAGGCCTTGGGCGAAAGCGGTGTGAAGGTGGCAAGTGTCTCAACCGCATTCCCCAGCGGCCAAGCGCCGCGCAACGTGAAGATCGCCGACACCAAGTTCGCCGTGAACGAAGGCGCCGATGAGATCGACATGGTGATCAGCCGCGGGAAGTTCCACAACGGCGACCACAATTTCGTGTTCGACGAGATCGCGGCCATCAAGGAAGCATGTGGCGCGGCGCGACTGAAAGTGATCCTCGAAACCGGCGAGCTTGGCACGTACGACAAAGTCCGTCTGGCCAGCGATATCGCTATTGCTGCGGGTGCGGACTTCATCAAGACGAGCACCGGCAAGATCAACCCGGCCGCCACCATGGAAGTGACCCTGGTGATGCTGCACGCCATCCGCGACCACTACCTGAAGACCGGTCGCATGATCGCCATGAAGCCGGCCGGTGGCATACGCAAGAGCAAGGAAGCGCTGCACTACCTCATGATGGTAAAAGAGGAACTCGGAACCGAATGGCTCGATCCGTTCTGGTTCCGTTTCGGTGCGAGCAGCCTGGCCAACGACATCCTGATGCAATTGCAGAAGGAAGTGGACGGCCACTACCAGAGCGCGGACTACTTCAGCGTTGACTGAAGGACGAGCCTCCGCAAAGGACTCCACTTATCCTACCACGGCCCGGGCCTTACGGCTCCTGTCCTTCTTGCTCTTCACCATGAAGTAAACGATGAAGAAGATGAGCAGACCGAGCATCAAGCTGTTCTCCGGCCAATGCTCAGTGGGATGCACCCAGATCTCCTTGAACAGGTCCCAGCGTCCCATCACCTCGATGAAGTTCCAGAAGATCACCACTGTGGGTATGGCGTAACGCACTGCGTGGTCGAACGCGCGGATGCGCACCAGCTTGCTGATGAGATGCACGCTCCAGAACAGCGAGCCGAAGGCAACGACCCACGTAATGGGGTGGCGGTCGCCCGCAATGACGTCATCGTAGCACAGCAATAGCACAAGATAGAAGGTCCAGATGATCATGATCATCTCCAGGAAGGCGATGACAGAGAGCGGTCGCTGGGCTGGTGCGTTGACCGGCACTGCGCGGTGCACACCCATGCGCTTCTGGAACCATGCGAAAAAGGTGCAGCGGGTGTGGCTGAAGAAAAACATGAGCAGCATGCTGCCCAATAGGCCGATGGAACTGACCATCACCAGGTACTCGGGTTTGGTCACCACTTCACCATCCACGGTCAGCGGTGCAACGCTCAGCTTGTTGGCCACCCACACAAAGCTGAACTCCACCCAGCCCGTCCATACGAGGACGCCACCGAGCGCACCGAGCAAGGTGGCATACAGGGCGCGGCCGGGGCGCGCTACGCCCCACCACAACAAGCCGCAGCCAATGGCTCCCACCACTGCTGCACTGGCGTACACAGCGGCCCCGAACCCGTGCTCCATCAGCACCATGAGCGCGTGGCCCAACGGCATCAGCAGCAGCACAATGACGAAGGCCAGCACGCCGGTGCCGTAGCGTTTCAGTAAAGTCTGCTCGGTTGATGCGTTCACGACTGCGAAGCACGCCACCCGACCCAGCCGTCACAATACTGCGATCGTGGTACCGGGCTCGATGGTGACCGAACGCCTTTGCGAGCCTCAACCCTTCACCTCGATCCCAAGCTCCTTCATCTGCACGTCATCGATCCGGCTCGGCGCATCGATCATCACATCGCGGCCGGAGTTGTTCTTCGGGAACGCGATGAACTCACGGATGTCCGTGCGGCCGCCGAAGAGCGATACCCAGCGGTCGAAGCCGAACGCACAACCACCGTGCGGAGGAGCGCCGTACTCAAAGGCATCCATGAGGAAACCGAATTTGTAGCGGGCATCCTCGTCGCTGAAGCCGAGGACACGGAACATGCGCTCCTGCAGTTCGCGTTCGTGGATACGGATGCTCCCGCCGCCGATCTCGGTGCCGTTGATCACCAGGTCGTAGGCGTTGGCGTTCACAGCGCCGGGGTCACTTTCGAGCAGGTGGGCGTGCTCCGGTTTGGGTGCCGTGAACGGGTGGTGCTTGGCGTGCCAGCGTCCGCTCTCTTCATCGTGTTCCAGCAGCGGAAAGTCAACGACCCAAAGTGGTTTGAACGACCATGGGTCGCGCAAGCCGAGCTGATCGCCCAGATGCAAGCGCAGCTCGTTCAGTTGCTTGCGGGTCTTCTCGGCAGGCCCTGCCATGATGCACAACAGATCACCTTGCTTCATGTTGAAGCGGGCAGCCCATGCTTGCAGCTGCTCAGGTGAGAAGAATTTGTCCACCGTGCTCTTCAGGCCTTCTTCCGTCCACTTCAGGAAGATGATGCCCGTGGCGCCTATCTGCGGGCGCTTCACGAAGTCGATCAGTGCATCGGTCTGCTTGCGGCTCCAATTCGCGCATCCCTCGGCGTTCACACCGACCACGAGTTCAGCATCGTCGAAAACCTTAAAGCCGGATCCTTGGGCCAGGTTGGCCCCCTCTCCTTGGGAGAGGGGGTTGGGGGTGAGGTAGTTGAACCTCATCCCGAAGCGCAGGTCCGGTTTGTCGCAACCGTACAAGCGCATCGCCTCCGCATAGGTCATGCGCGGGAACGGCTCGCTGAACTCCTTGCCGAGCACTGCTTTGAACAAATGCTTGGCCATGCCTTCGACAAGTCCGAGCACGTTCTCCTGCTCCACGAAGGCCATCTCCATGTCGATCTGCGTGAACTCCGGCTGGCGGTCCTGGCGCAGGTCCTCGTCCCGGAAACACTTCACCAACTGGAAATACCGGTCGAAGCCGGCCACCATCAGCAGTTGCTTGAAGGTCTGCGGGCTTTGCGGCAGCGCGTAGAACTCACCTTGGTTCATGCGGCTGGGCACCACGAAGTCGCGCGCACCTTCAGGAGTGCTTTTGATGAGCACCGGCGTTTCCACCTCCAGGAACTGCTGCTGGCTGAGGTAATTACGCGCTTCGATGGCCATGCGGTGGCGCAGCTCGATCCCCTTACGAACGCTATTGCGCCGCAGGTCCAGGTAGCGGTACTTCATCCGAAGCTCGTCGCCGCCGTCGGTCTCGTCCTCAATGGTGAAGGGCGGCGTCTTGGCGCTGTTCAGCACTTTCAGTTCCGTGGCGATGATCTCCACTTCGCCGGTGGGCATGTTGGCGTTCTTGCTCTCGCGCTCCCGCACGGCGCCTATGACCTGTACCACGAATTCGCGGCCCAGCGAGCGGGCCGTTTCGCGCAGCGTGGCATTGCTCTCGGCATTGAAGGTGAGCTGCGTGATACCGTAGCGATCGCGCAGGTCAACGAAGGTCATGCCGCCCAGGTCGCGGGTGCGCTGCACCCAGCCTGCAAGGGTCACGGTCTTTCCAGCGTCGGTGAGGCGGAGTTCGCCACAAGTGTGGGTGCGGAACATGAGGTTGATTGGAGTTTGTTCACCACCACCGGTGGCGATGCTGTATCATACTATCCTTCGCTCTGATTTTCAGAGGGATGCGATTGAGGGGGGTTTGATAGCGTGAAGCAAAGTTTGATGGAAGCATGCAACCACTATCAAACTCCCAATACCCAGAGGGACGAAGGTCCACGTGCACCACTGTTCAGGATGGTGCCATCGCGGGACATGCGCTGGATGAGATTATGGACTTTGTTCCGCTTTTGGGCTGGGGTCATGACCGTAGGGAGCATCGGCAGTATGAGGTTGTCGATATCCGATCGACGGACCCCATGCGGCATCTCCTCAAGCAGCCGAATGACGAACTCCTCATATTGCGCGTCCTGAAGACCCTTCGCGCGCACGTATTTCACCTCTTCACCGGTAGCCCGGGCAACGGCGCCGGAAATGTGCAGGTTGGGATACCGGCCTTCAACCAAACCCTCGGACTTGAGTTGCTTGTGCTCTTCTCGACTGATTCGTCGATGCCGTTGAACACGGTCCAAGAGAATGATACGATCCAAGGGAAGATCGGTCACACGCATGAGCAAACGCGTGTACCGTTCATCGATCACCTTTCCGGGTATGGTCACGAATACGCGGTTCTCGCGAGAAAAGTCAAAATCCGGCATCGGGAGGAATCGCCGAGCCTGCTCACGGAACATGCGTTTTATCCCGCCGCCCTGCGTCTCGATCATGTTCAGACTGAACATGGCATCGGCCAACCATCGGTTCCGATAGATGTCCCAAGGAGCATCTTGCTGGATAACATCCTCTATCGACGTCGGGAGAAAGTGACCAGCGTTGGTGAATAGGAGAGAATCGGGGTTCTCCACCATTTGGATACGAGCCCGCAACGAATAATCCTGATGAGCAATGCAATTGTGCAGTGCCTCGCGGATCACCCATGGGTCATAAGGTTGTATCTCGCTAGGGAACAAACTGCCGGGTGCAAGTTCCCGGATTGGGATGTTCCGGATGGAGCGGAACAGTTCATCACTCGCCAAGATGAACGGTGGATGAAACGGTCGACCACCGATCTCCGCACCTTGGCCATCCTTAACGACCCACATGATGTTCGCAACAGCGGGTGTCAAGAGCCCCGAAGAAGTGCTCTTGCCAAGCAGAAGGAGTGCCGCGTTGGTTATTCCTCCTTGCTTGGTTACCTTGGCTTTGTTCAGAAAGGTGAGGTCCGGCCACTCATCCACTTGATCTGCGGTGGCCGGGAATTTCTTTTTGTATTCCTCGCGAGCTTTCTGAATAGCGACCGGGTCCAGGTCCATGAGTGTGGCATCGGAACAGATTTCACCGGACCAGTCGCGCTCGCTGTTCACGATAGACCGCAGCAGATCGGGCCGCGAGTCCAACTGGGTTGTACTCGTTCCGACCTTCTCCCAAGCCGTGCCTTGGAATTTGACTGGATCGCCCGCTGCCCGATGGATCCGATACATCACAACTCGTCCTGAAGCATGCTGTACAACGAATGAGTCGAAGCCAGGATTCGGTCTTAACTGTGTGGAGAGGTAGATGGGCAACAGTTGATTACCCTTTGCCAGGACATGATCCGGGTCGAACGAAGCGCCAACAACCTCTCGGTCACTATCACGGATGCCAAAGACCACATACCCGTACGGTTGCGAACGGACGCAGGCAGAATTGGCCACGGCCGAGAGGTTCCTACCTAACAACTCCGCATCCAATCCCTGCTTGAATTCCAACCAGTCGCGCTCTGACCGCTCAAGAAGCAACCGGTCGAGCAGGGCATTCAGTTGCGCTTGGTCCATCAGTGCGGGTCGATGGTCAAGCTCCGAACGTCATGCCGCCCAGGTCGCGGGTGCGCTGCACCCAGCCTGCAAGGGTCACGGTCTTTCCGGCGTCGGTGAGGCGGAGTTCGCCACAGGTGTGGGTGCGGAACATGCAATATTTGAAGGGCCGCGAAGTTAGAAGCGCGTATCAGCCCGTTCCCATGAGCAAGAGCCCGGCGATCCCTGTAGCCGTTCTGTTGACGGTCATCGTGCAAGGCGTTACGGCCCAATCCTGGTTCTCGGCATTCAGCTATTTCGGCCGCCAACCCGATGCTCGCTCTGAAGCCATGGGCCGCGGCAACGTGGCATTGCAGGGCGATGCGCGCAGCATGGCCTACAACCCGGCTGCGTTGATGGATCTGCGTGGGCTCGACCTGTACATGCACAGCGCCACGAAATGGTACATCTATGAAAACGCCGGTTTCAGCCATGGGGCGTTGGCCTACCGATCTGGTGAGCGTTGGGCGGTCGGGGTCGCCGTGGATGGTGCATCGCTGAGCAGCGAGAACTTCACGACCGGAGACCAGATCGAGCCCCGTCGTGGCTTCATCTATCAGACGTTCGATGGGTTCATTGCTCCGGAGCATAGGATGATGCTTTCGTTGGCGTGTACCCCCGTCGACCATTTGAACGTTGGAGTTGCACTCGGCAATGTTCCATTGAACTCGGAAGACCAGGATGTGCTCTATGGCTCCTTGGGGCTCTCGCATGGCGGCGAGTTGCCGATGAAGGGTGCGTTCCGCCACGCATTCCGGGCTGCGGCATCCACGCAGAATATCACGTTCTCGGAGGAGAGCACCACAGGGTATCGACTCGACCTCCACGGTCAGGTGGACTCCGTATTCCGGATCACGGATCACCTACCCGCCATTTTCCGCGGTGGTGTTGCATACACGGTGAAGTGGGAAGGTCTGCGGCTTCGCGATACGCTTTCCGCAGCGGCCTTCACCATGCATGTGCAATACGACGATGACCTGACCCAGCGGTCCCGGTCAGCTATGCGGGTTGGTGGGGAGTTGCTTCTGTGCGACATGCTCGCGCTCAGGGCGGGTTGGTACAGTGAAAAGGTTGATAACGGCGGCAACTCGTACAATGCAACTGAATTGGAGCAGTTCACCTATGGGTTTGGTTTGGTACTGCCCTGTGGCCCGCTGACGAGAGGCTCGGTCCCGATCACCATCGCCTTTGACTTCACCAACTTGCCCCAAGTGAGCTATTCGGCCGATGGACTGGGGTTCAATGGGGTACCCTGGGAGAACTTCCAGAGTATCGGTTTGCGGATCAACTATGGCTTGCGTCCGCTGCTGAAAAGCAGGGCTCGCACCTGATCAAACTGTCCGTCGCGCTCCGGGCAGCGCCACCACCGCCGTGTGCATCTTCACCACAAAGCACACCCCATGCGCGCACCTGTACTCCTTATCACTGCACTGTCCTTCAGGCTCGCTGCATCGGCCTGCTCCTGCTTCGGCAACAACAGTTACTGCGAGACGCTAGCCCCGGGCTGGTTCGGGAACCCCGACGCCACCGCCATGGTGGTGAAGCTCACCGACTACCACTACGGCATCACCGTGAAGGTGGTGCAGACGTTCGGCGGCACTTCATTGCCAGAGGACACTCTCACCGTGTGGGGCGACAACGGCGCGCTCTGCCGCATCTACCTCAACGGCATCGCCGTGGGTGACACGATGATCTTCGGACTGAACGAAACGGACTTCTCCGGCAATACCATCTGGAACAGCCAGTACCCGCCTGACCTGGAGGAGCCGGGTGATTACATGGTGAGCGTTTGTGGTGTGTACGCGCTCAACGTCATCAACGGGCAGGTGAGCGGCTGGATCGACGCACCGGCGGTGCAGACCATGAGCCTGCAGGATTTCGATGCAATGGTGACCAGTTGCACCCTGGGTGTGGGAGTTGAAGAGCCTGGCTCGCAGGAGAACGAGCTTGTTGTGAACTACACGACGGATGGACCGGTGTTGCGGGCGGCCATACCGTTGGGCAACGCGCAGTTGACCATCGTTGATGCTGCTGGCCGCATGCTGCTGTCGCGGGGTTGGAACGGTGAGCCCTTGCCGTTGGCGCTGGGAGCGGCTGGTGTTTTTGCCGTGAGGGTGCGCGATGGGGAGCGGGAGATGCGGGTGCGAGTGCAGGACAGATAGCTGGTACTTTCGGCTCATGGTCCGAAGCCTTCGGTTCTGGGCGATCGTGCTACTTGTCGGGCTCGCGTCACTGACCGTTTGCGTGCGCGTGTTTCATGCACTTGCTGTGGACAGTGCGTTCGACATTCCCATCCACGACGAGTACCGTGTTGAGGTATTCATCATGGGGTGGTTGGTCCTGCTGCTCCCACTGCTGCTGGCGGGACTGTACCTGATGATTCCCAGCTTGGTTTCAGGTCGGACGGGTCGATGGCTCAGCGCTGCCAATGTTCTGCTCACAGCGCTGGGCATCCTGGCAGCCGTTGCCCCGCTTTGGTCGAACTGGCTGATGTTCAAAGAGCTTTCCACCCAAGGTTACTACGGCTCCCGCATGCTCATCGAGGATCTGAGTTCGCAGTTCATCGCGAACCTCTATTCGATGTCACCTTGGTTGATCGCTCTCGGGCAAGTGTGCTTCGTGGTGAACGCAGTTCGCGTGGCCAGGGACCGCCGAGCCCCGTGACTTTCCCGGTCTCTGCTCTCTGAGCCTCTGCCTGAAACCAACCCCTATCGCAGCGCCTTTCCCCGTCATACCGGCCCTTCCGCCGCGCCGACTATATTCGCCGCCGCAAAGCGGTGAATGAGGAAGAGGGGACCGCCCCTCTTTTTTGTTCCCTGACCTTTGAAGCCATTGACCACCACCGACATGATCACCACCCAAGAGCTCTCCGAAGCCCTTGAGCGCCAGCTGGAAGGCACGCCGCATTTTGTGGTGCGCGCCGAGGTGCGCACTAGCGGAAAGGCCATTGTGGAGGTGGACAACGACAAGGCCGTTACCCTGGCCACGCTCACCGATATCAACAACGGCCTGCGCGCCGCCTTCGGTGAGCGGCTCGACGACGTGGAGCTGGAGGTGGGCAGTCCGGGCATGGGCAACCCCTTCCGCGTGCTTCGCCAGTACCACAAGCATGTGGGCCGGGTAGTGGAAGTGGACCTGAACAATGGCTCCACTGTTACCGGCAAGCTGCAAACGGTAAGTGATGCGAGCATCAGCCTGTTGGTGCAACAACCCAGCAAGGTGAAAGGCCGCTTGCCCAAAGAAGACAAGGACCCCACGGCGATCCCCTTCGCCGACATCAAGTCAACGAAAGCAACCTACAAGTTCAACTGATAGTGCCATGAGCACCGTGAACCTCATCGACTCGTTCAGCGAGTTCAAGGACCTGAAGAACATCGACCGGGTGACCATGATGGGCATCCTGGAGGACGTGTTCAAAAGCGTGGTGAAGAAGAAGTTGGGCGAAGAGGCCAACGTCGACGTCATCATCAACCCCGACAAGGGCGACCTGGAGATCTGGCTCAACCGCGTGATCGTGGAGGACGGCTTCAGCGAGGACGACAACCTCGACATCGAACTGACCGAAGCGCGCAAGATCGACCCCGACTTCGAGGTGGGCGAGGAAGTGAGCCAGGAGATCAAGATCCCGGAGTTCATGCGCCGCAATATCCTCTCCATCAAACAGAACCTCCAGGGCAAGATCATGGAACTGGAGAAGGACCACTTGTACAACAAGTACAAGGAGCGGGTGGGCGAGATCATCACCGGTGAGGTGTACCAGATCTGGAAGCGTGAGACGCTGATCCTGGACGATGAAGGCAACGAGCTGATCATGCCCAAGGACCAGCAGATCAAGAGCGACTTCTTCAAGAAGGGCGACACGGTGCGTGCCGTGGTGTGGAAAGTGGAGATGTACAACAACAGCCCACGTGTGATCCTGAGCCGCACGGCACCGGAGTTCCTGGAGAAGCTGTTCGAACAGGAAGTGCCTGAAGTGGCCGACGGCCTCATCACCATCAAGCGCATCGTCCGCGAGCCGGGCGAGCGGGCCAAGGTGGCGGTGGAGAGCTACGATGACCGCATTGACCCTGTGGGGGCGTGCGTGGGCATGAAGGGCAGCCGCATCCACGGCATCGTGCGCGAACTGCGCAACGAGAACATCGACGTGATCAACTACACGGCCAACGAGCAGCTGCTCATCCAGCGCGCACTGAGCCCGGCCAAGATCGGTAACATCAAACTGGACCAGGAGCACAAGCGTGCCGAGGTGTACATGAAGCCCGATCAGGTGGCACTGGCCATCGGGAAGGGCGGCCACAACATCAAGCTGGCCGGCAAGCTCACGGGCTTCGACATCGACGTGTACCGCGACAGCGACGAGGTGACCGACGACGTGGACCTGGAGGAATTCGCCGACGAGATCGAGCACTGGATCATCGACGCATTGAAGGGCATCGGTTGCGACACGGCGCGCAGCGTGCTCGATCTGAGCGTGGAAGAACTGGCCAAGCGCACCGACCTCGAGGAAGAGACGATCGCCGAAGTGGTGAAGATCCTCAAGAACGAACTGGAAGGATGATGGCGCTCATGATGTGACGACCACGCGTTGTCACTTCGAGCCCGGCAGAGAAGCGACAACAAACCGAGAACAGGCAACAGGCCCAACAACCGCATGAGCGAGACGACGGACAAGGCAATACGCCTGAGCAAGGTGGCGCGGGAGTTCAACCAGGGCCTTCACACGGTCGTGGAATTCCTTGCGGCCAAAGGATACACCGTAGAACAGAACCCGAACGCCAAGATCGGTGCTGCCGAGTACGACCTGCTGCAAGCGCAGTTCGGCACGGACAAGGCAGAGAAAGAAGCCAGCCAGCAGACCGTGGCCGCCCGCGCCGAGCGCGAGAGCGTGGTGCTCACGAAGGACGGCGCATTGACCAAGGCTGCACCGAAAGTCGAGAAGCCGGTGGCCCCGCAAACCCCTGCTGCCGAAGCGCCAGCGAAACCAGCGCCGGCGGCACCGCCCACCCCTGCCGCTCCTACGCCCGCTCCTGAACCGGAGACCATCCGCGCCAAGGTGGAGAAGGCCGAAGGTCCGAAGACCGTAGGCAAGATCGACCTGGCCCCGAAAAAGCCGAAAGCGGAGGAGCCCAAAGCACCCGCACCTGCTCCTGTTGCCCCAGCGCCCGAGCCGGTGAAGCCTGCGCCCGAGCCAGCCCCTGAGCCGGAGCTCATCCGCGCGAAGTCCGAGAAGCTGGCCGGGGTGAAGAGCCTCGGCAAGATCGAACTGCCGGTTGAGAAAAAGCCCGAGCCGAGGGGTGAAAGCGAGGAAGCCAAACGCCGCCGCAAGCGCATTGTGAAACCCGGTCCGGTGAACGTGGACCGCGCCGTGCAGCAGGAAGCTAGCAGGGCCGCCACCGGACGGCCCGGTGAACTGGACGAGAACGCGGTGAAGAAGAAGGTGAGCGAAACGCTCGCCCGTCTCACCGGTGGTGGTGGTAAAGGCCGCGGTGCCAAAATGCGACGCGAGAAGCGCGACCAACGTGGCCGTCGCTTCGAAGAAGAACAAGCAGCACGCGAGCTCGCAGGACAAACGCTGAAGGTGACCGAGTTCGTTACCGCCAGCGAACTGGCCAGCATGATGAGCGTGCCCGTCACCGACATCATCAAGGCCTGCTTCGCACTGGGCATGATGGTGAGCATCAACCAACGCCTCGATGCCGAAACACTGGCGGTGATCGCCGAGGAATACGGCTTCAAGGTGGAGTTCGTTGGAGCCGATGTTCAAGAGGACATCGTACAGGAAGCCGACGACGAGGCACGGATCACCGGACGCCCGCCCATCGTTACCGTCATGGGCCACGTGGACCATGGCAAAACCTCATTGCTCGACTACATACGCAATGCGAGCGTGGTGGCCGGCGAAGCCGGTGGTATCACGCAGCACATCGGTGCATACAGCGTGACATTGCCCAATGGCAAGCACATCACCTTCCTCGATACACCGGGCCACGAAGCGTTCACCGCCATGCGTGCGCGCGGAGCGCAGGTCACCGACCTCGCCATCATCGTCATCTCGGCCGACGACAGTGTGATGCCTCAAACGCGCGAAGCGATCAACCACGCGCAGGCCGCGGGCGTGCCCATGGTGTTCGCCTTCAACAAGATCGACAAGCCCGGCGCCAACGCCGAAAAGATCCGCGAGCAGCTCAGCCAGATGAACATCCTGGTCGAAGAGTGGGGCGGCAAGTTCCAGACGCAGGAGATCAGCGCCAAGAAGGGCACAGGCATCGACCAACTGCTGGAGAAAGTCCTGCTGGAAGCAGAACTGCTCGACCTGAAAGCCGATCCCGGTAAACGCGCCCACGGTGTGGTGATCGAGAGCACGCTGGAGCAAGGTCGTGGCTACGTGACCACCATTCTCGTGGACAGCGGCACGTTGCGCAAAGGCGACATCATCCTCGCGGGCCAGTTCAGCGGCCGTGTGCGGAACATGTTCAACGAACGTGGCCAGCAAGTGCTCGAGGCAGGGCCTTCAACACCGGTTTCCATCCTTGGCTTGGACGGCGCACCGAACGCGGGTGACACCTTCCAGATCTTCGAGGACGACCGCGACGCGCGCATGATCGCCACGCGCCGCCAGCAACTGCAGCGCGAACAAGGCATCCGCACGCACAAGCACATCACCTTGGACGAGATCGGCCGCCGACTCGCGATCGGCGACTTCAAGGAGCTGAACGTGATCGTGAAGGGCGACGTGGACGGCTCGGTGGAAGCACTGACCGACTCGTTGCTGAAGCTGAGCACCCAGAGCATCAAGGTGAGCGTGATCCACAAAGCCGTGGGCCCGATCGCCGAAAGCGATGTACTGCTGGCCAGCGCTTCCAATGCCATCATCGTCGGCTTCCAAGTGCGCCCAACACCAGGAGCGCGCAAGTTGGCCGAGACCGAGGAGATCGACATCCGCCTCTACTCCATCATCTACGACGCCATCAACGAGATCAAGGCGGCCATGGAGGGCATGCTCGCGCCGAAGGAGGTGGAAAAGGTGGTGGGCACCGCCGAGGTCCGCGACGTGTTCAAGATCAGCAAGGTGGGCACCGTGGCCGGTTGCTACGTACTGGACGGCAAGATCACGCGCAGCAACCGTGTGCGCCTCATCCGCGACGGCATCGTGGTGTACACCGGCGATCTGCAGGACCTCAAGCGGTTCAAGGACGATGTGAAGGAGGTGACGCACGGCTACGAGTGCGGCCTCTCCATCAAGAACTTCAACGACATCAAGGTCGGCGACAACGTGGAGGCCTTCACCATGGAAGAGGTGAAGCGCACGTTGGAGGGTTGATCAGTGGTCTCTGCCGATCAAGCGCGTTGCGAATGCACTGGTGGTGACCACCGAATCGGCGGTCATGCGTATGGGTGCACCCCAATGCACGACCACGTCGATGCGCTGGCCCGACCGCATTTCATACCCGTCCACATCGGCCGTGTGCGGCTGCCCTTCAATGTCACAGTCCCCACTTGCGCACAGTTGCGTGAACGGGTTCACCTCTGACCGCCACCTCGTTTGGAAGTATGCCGTATTCGCTTCGTAATTGTCCAGTGAGATGAAGCGTTGGTCGGCGGCAGCGTACCCGCTCATGTGCTTGAACAGACCGATGCGCGGTGATAGGGTATCGCTGGCCGTTTCGCCCTTCGGTGAAAAGCACAAGGGAAGCACGACCATGCCTTCATTGATCGGCTTCAAGTGGGCGATGTACTCCCCTGCTACCGCTGCGCAAGCGCCATGCTGAAGATGCCGCACGGTACCAAGCGCTAGCGCAACAAGTCCAACCGCGACGGCGATCGGTCGCGCCAAACGTTGCGGCATTGGCACGCAAGCCAGCCAAAGCGCGAACACCATCCATGAGATGAGCGCCATGCGTGAAGTGAGATAGGCGCCGCCGGCGAGTTCGTCGTTCACATGGAAGTGCACCAGCACGCACATCAGCAACAGCGCGAGCAATGGGCCGTTCCGGATGCCGCGCGACTTCCGCACAGTGAACCCCGCAAGGAGCAAGAGACCGATGAACACCATCGACAGCAGACGGAACAACGGCCGCTCCGGTGCGGGGAACACCAACAGATGTTCCATGTGCAACAGGTCCTTTATCGTAGTGGTGTTCAGCTTGTCCACCAAGAGACCTTGATGGTCGTCGCTCGGCGGCAGGAACACCGCGAACATGATCACGGCGGGGAGCAAAGCCGCCGCAAAACGCCAGGTGAGCACGAGAAGACCTTTGCGGTCGCCTCGCGTGCGCCGCAGCGCAGGCACAACCATGATCCCCGCACAGAGCAAGGCCACCACGAACGGTACCGGGTGCGTGACCATCAAAGCAAGGAGCAGCGCACCGCACATCAACGTCCTTTTCCTGGACGGATCGGCGACGAAGCGGTGCAGCGCAGCAATGGTCCAGAACAACAGCGCCAAGCCCAGGCAGAAATTGAAGAAGCCGTAGAGCAAGTGGTAGTTGAAGACGGACACGAAGACCAGTGACGAAAGCCAAGGTGTGCCTGCGCTCAAAGCGCGCACCGCCTGCTTGAACCCGAACGCGAGCAGTAACACATAAGCACTCACCAACACCTTCTCGGCTACCACTGCCGGGAAGAGTTTCAGCAATCCCGCAAGCAGCAGGTTCCCCGTCCAGTTGGGCGAGAAGTCGGTGTTCAGCGTAAAGAACCTGCCATAGCCCAAAGCATCATCGCCCCAGAGTTCGAGCAGGATGCGTGCATTGTAAAGGTGGCTGGGGCCGTCTTGGGTCAAGAAGACCGGCAAACGCCACACAGCAAAAAGGCTCGTAGCCAAGAGCAGCAGGAACAACGCGCGTTCCCAGCGGTCGTTGGTGGCGGTGGGCGGGTTCCGTTCCATCGGGCCTGGCCGCCGACGTTGGGGTGAAGCGATGCGCCTACTTCACGTCCGGGATGCGCGGCAATTCGATCTCATCCGGCACGATGTAGCACCCCGGGTATTCGGCCTTCAGCACATCGCGCAGCTTCTCCGCCTCCAGTCGTGTGCGCAGGTCGCCCACACGTATGCGGAAGTTGGGCGCCAAGTAGCTCTCATAGCCGCCAACATCCGGGTGCTTCACCAAGAAGGATCGGCGCATCTCCCGAGCTTTGTCGCGGTCGCTGCCGAGGAAGATCTGCACCCGGAAACCCTTGAGCGGATGTTTGTGCGCCGCGTACTGGCCCATGAGCTTCGCGATCCGCTCATCCTGTTCGATGGTGACATCACCAACAGCCACCACAGGGGTGTCGGTCCTGGCCGATGCGTCACGTACGGTTCCGGCCACCCGGTCCCGCGCTGGCAGATCCTTCTCCGAACCATCCTGGCCGAACCCAAGCAGAGAAACGAAGAACAGCAGGGGCAGTACGAACAAACGCATCACGGCGGCCAAAGCTAACGGCGTACCAATGCGGACTTGTGTTCACCGCTCTCGTCGAGCAGGATGAAAAGAAGAACGAGCGCACGGGACATCCCCACGATTCCACAACCGGCTGTCAGCGCAATTCGTCATGACTTTCCAAGCGCACGATCCATCCGGCGTTCGACCCCGCACGATCAGGCCCATCGCGGGCTGTAGTGCATCGGCCTTTTCTTAGAACGCTTCTAAATAGAGAGCGCCCGGGGACATGTCATGCGATCGTCATGGAGCGAAAGCATCGGCTTCTATTTTTGCGCGCGATCAACGGAGGGTGCTCTCCCGCTAAAACTTCAGGAATGCCGCGCCAGTCAAGGATTTCCCGACTTTCAACGACACTCCTTAGCGCACTCTTCCTGTTCCTGCTTGCGGCCTCGCCCAACGCAGCCTCCGCCCAGAAGGACGAAGCGGTGTATGCCGCTGGCGAGAAGCTCTTCAAGGGAAACTGCGGTAGCTGCCATAAGCCGATCGACCCTATGACCGGTCCCGGCTTGCAGGGCGCCAGAGCACGTTGGGAAGGCAAAGGCGACATCTACGCTTGGGTCAAGAACAGCCAGGCCTACATCAAAACCGGCAACTCCTACGCAGCTGAGCTCTTTGCTACTTGGAAGAACAGCGTGATGACGCCGCAGGCGCTCACGAACGAGGAGATCGACGCCATCCTGCACTATGCGGACAATTATGCACCGCCGCTTCCTCCGCCACCTCCTCCGGGTGAGGATATTGCTGTGGGTGATGACAACAGCCTCCTCATCTGGCTGATCATCCTGGCCATCCTCTTCGCCATTGTGGCCATGAGCGTGGGTGGTGTGAAGCGGCAATTGGACAGCGCCCTGAGCGAGCAGCAAGGCAAAGGCCCCCTGCCCGATCAAACGATATGGCAGCGCTTCTACGACTGGTGCGGGAACCACAAGTACTGGGCGAGCGTCATCGGCATCTTCCTCTTCTGCTTCCTGATCACCAAGGGCTACATCTGGGCCATGAACATCGCGGTGTACGGCGGTGAGGACGTGGAGCATTACCACCCTAGCCAGCCCATCGCTTTCAACCACACTCTGCACGCCGGTGCGGCCAAGGACCGGAACCTGGAGATCAATTGCCAGTACTGCCACAGCAGCGCCGAGAAGAGCAAGCACGCCGGCATCCCCAGCACCAACGTTTGCATGAACTGCCACAAGGCGGTGAACAAGGGCCGAACTGACGAGGGCACGGCCGACATCCAGAAGATCTACGCGGCCGTGGGCTGGGACGGCAAGGAGTACACCGGCGAGGAGAAGCCCATTGTATGGAACAAGGTGCACAACCTGCCCGACCACGTGTACTTCAGCCATGCGCAGCACGTAGCCGTTGGCAAACTGGAGTGCCAGCAGTGCCACGGCCCCATCGACAAGGAGATGAAGGAAGCCGAGCAGTGGGCACCCCTCACCATGGCGTGGTGCATCGACTGCCACAACCAGAAGGAGATCAAGCTGGACGGCAACGGCGGCTACTACGACGAGATCAAGCATCGCCTCTATGGCACCGACCTGGGCCATAAGGAGCTGAAGGAGTATTTGGAAGACGGGAAGATCACCGTGAAGGAGCTTGGTGGCTGGGAATGCGCCAAGTGCCACTACTGATCCTGAACACGCGCCAAGCGACCATGCCGAGCAACAACCACTACTGGACCGACCTCGCCGACCTCCACGGCAACGAAGCCGTGGCCAAGGCCCGCGCGGACGAGTTCCCCACGCAACTGCCCGCCATCGATGCGGTGCTGGGCGACAGCAAGTTGACCGGCGCCACCACGGGCCGCCGCGACTTCCTCAAGTTCCTGGGCTTCGGCATCGGTGCCGCCACCCTGGCCGCTTGCGAAACGCCGGTGGTGAAGAGCATTCCGTACGTGAACAAGCCGGAGGAGATCACCCCCGGCGTGGCCAACTGGTACGCGAGCACCTACTACGATGGCAGCGACTACGCCAGCGTACTGGTGAAGACCCGCGAAGGCCGCCCCATCCATATCAAGGGCAACCCGCGCTTCGGTATCAACACCCGTCCGGCCAAGGACGAGAAGGATGCCCTGCGCAGCCGCAGCATGGTGAACGCGCGCATCAACAGCAGCGTCATCACCCTGTACGATGGACAGCGCCTGCGCAACCCTGTGCTGAACGGTGCCGACGCCACTTGGGCAGACGTTGACAAGGCCGTTGCAGCTGAACTGGACAAGGCCGCTGCCGCCGACAAGCGCATTGTGGTGCTCACCAGCACCATCATCAGTCCCAGCACCAAGGCCGCCGTTGCGAAGCTTCAAGCCAAGTACGCCGCAGGTCCCGATGGCGCCGGCAGCTTGGTGGAGCATGTGCAGTACGACACCATCAGCTATAGCGGTGTCACCAACGCCAACCTGAAGAGCTTCGGTAAGCGCGTGATGCCGAGCTACGACCTCACCAAAGCCGATGTGCTGGTGAGCTTCGGCGCCGACTTCCTCAGCAGCTGGGGCAGCACCACCGAGCACGGCTGGCAGTACGCCGAGCGCCGTAAACCCGGCAACATGAGCCGCCACTGGCAGTTCGAGAGCCGCATGAGCATGAGCGGGGCCAGTGCCGACGAGCGCGTGATGCTGAAGCCTAGCGAGGTGAACGCAGCGCTGATCGCCCTGCACGACGAGATCGCCAAAGCCACCGGTGGAACGACCGCTGGCGGTGGTGCCGCAAGTGATGAAGTGAAGCACGCGGCGAAGGAGCTGCTCGCCGCCAAAGGCCGCAGCGTAGTGCTGTCAGGCGAGAACAACGAAGGCGTGCAGGTGTTGGTGAACCACATCAACGCGATGCTGGGCAACTACGGCAGCACCATCGATCTGGCCAACCCCACCAGCTTCTGCCAAGGCGACGACGCCAAGGTGGCGCAACTGGTGAAGGACATGAATGCCGGCGCGGTGGGCGTGCTGCTCATCAGCGGCGTGAACCCGGCCTACACCTTGGCCAACGCGGCCGAGTTCAAGACCGGCCTGGGCAAGTGCTTCAGTGTGAGCTTCAGCAGCTACGCGGACGAGACCGCCAGCGCGTGCAATGCCATCTGCCCCGACCACCACTGGTTGGAGAGCTGGAACGACGCCATGCCGAAGCCGGGCCGCTACGCCGTGGTGCAGCCCACCATCAAGAACATTTGGAACACCCGCCAGTGGCAGGAGAGCATCCTGCGTTGGAGCGGGGACAACAGCAGCTACTACGATTTCATCCGCGCCAATTGGCAGGCGAACATGGGCGGTGTGGCCGACTTCGGCAACGCGTGGAACATGAGCGTGCACAACGGCGTGTACGATGCTTACACCAACCCTGCTGAAGCATCCGCGTTCGCTGGGGATGTAAGCGCCGCCGCAACCGACGCGAAGAGCGCGACGAAGGGCGGTGAGTGGGAGGTGAGCTTGTACGAGAAAGAAGGCATCGGCAACGGTTTGCACGCCAACAACCCATGGTTGCAGGAGCTGCCCGACCCCATCAGCAAAGTCACCTGGGACAACTACGTGTGCATGGCACCCGAGGATCTCATCGGCCTGTTGGGCTGGGAGATGAACGGTGCCAGCGTGCGCAACCTGTACATCGGCGAGCAGAGCCCCGCGCACGTGGCGAAAGTCACAGTGAACGGTGTTGAACTGGAGCTACCGGTGGTCCCAAGCCCGGGCCAAGCCCCCAAGAGCGTGAGCATCGCAATGGGTTATGGCCGTGGTGCCAATGGCGAGAAAGTGGGCTTGGCCGCCACCGTGGACGGTGTGCCCGTGGGCAAAAGCGCCTACCCCTTCACCAGCATGGTGGGTGGATCGGTCAGCTACAGCGGTGCTGGCGCGGTGAGCCTCACGGGCGGCACCTATGCCCTGGCCCTCGCGCAAACGCACATGACGGCCATGGACCGTCACAGCATCGCGAAGGAGACCACGCAGGAAGTTTGGGCCGAGCACAAAGGCAAGGAAGTGGGCGGCTACAACGAGCCGCACAAACTGGTGGTGCACGAAGACGTGAACGGTGACGGCACCATCAATTCCCAGGACAAGAAGCCGACGAGCGAATTCGACCTCTGGACCGCGCATCCGGTCGCCCAAGTGGGCCACCGCTGGGGCATGAACATCGACCTGAACAGTTGTTCGGGCTGCGGTGCGTGCATCACGGCGTGCACAGCGGAGAACAACGTGTCAGTAGTGGGCAAGGACGAAGTGCGCCGCAGCCGCGACATGCACTGGCTGCGTTTGGACCGCTACTACAGCAGCGACATGACGCACGCTGCGGGCAAGGAGGCCGGTCTCGGCAAGATCGACCGCTTCCTGGAAATGGAAGTGCCGAGCCGCAACCCGAAGGTGTTCATGATGCCGGTGATGTGCCAGCACTGCAACCACGCACCGTGCGAAACGGTGTGCCCGGTGGCGGCCACCACGCACAGCAACGAGGGCCTCAACCAGATGGCCTACAACCGTTGCATCGGCACGCGTTACTGCGCCAACAACTGCCCCTACAAGGTGCGCCGTTTCAACTGGTTCAACTATGTCACCGAGCGCTTCGCCGAAGTGAACCCCGCATGGGACGATCTCGGCCGCATGGTGCTGAACCCCGACGTGGTGGTGCGCAGCCGCGGTGTCATCGAGAAGTGCAGCCTCTGTGTGCAAAGCATCCAGGCCGGTAAGCTCCAAGCCAAGAAGGAAGGCCGCCCGGTGAAGGACGGCGACATCCAGACGGCGTGCATGGCCGCTTGCGGAACGGGCGCCATCACCTTCGGCGACCTGAACGACAAGGACAGCAACGTGGCGCAGCTCGCTGCCGATGAGCGCGCCTACGGCATGCTCGACGAGATCGGCGTGCAGCCCAACATCAGCTACATGACCCTCGTGCGCAACACGCACGGTGGCGCGCACCACTAAGAAGCACAGGACCACATGCACAGCGAAGCAGCACTACGCGAGCCCCTGATCCTGGGCCACAAGACGTACCACGATATCACCAACGATATCGTAGGTCCGATCGAGAACAAGGCCCCGCGCGGCTGGTACATCCTCACGGCCATCGCCTCGCTCATCGCCCTCTACGGCGTGGGCTGCATCATCTACCTGCTGAGCAACGGTATCGGCAGCTGGGGCTTGAACAAGACGGTGGACTGGGCCTGGGACATCACCAACTTCGTTTGGTGGGTCGGTATCGGCCACGCCGGAACCCTCATCAGCGCAGTGCTGCTGCTCTTCCGTCAGAAATGGCGCATGGCCGTCAACCGCTCGGCGGAGGCCATGACCATTTTCGCCGTGATCATGGCGGCCACGTTCCCGCTGATCCACATGGGCCGCCTGTGGCTCGGCTACTGGGTGTTCCCGCTGCCCAACCAGTTCGGTTCGCTGTGGGTGAACTTCAACAGCCCGCTGCTATGGGAC